>NZ_AP018694.1:936250-1248333 GCF_009689585.1 Aquipluma nitroreducens
GGCAAAGCCCCACAAAGCTTATTCATTTAGGCACACTTTCGGATACTCACATAAATTAAACTTCTTTTAAGCAAAACTTCTCAAGCGATTACTGTTTGCTGGCAAAATCAATAGATTTACTTTACCACCACCTCAGAAACAACACTGTCATACAAAAAACTTATACGACATCTTATATATTCGTTAATTTTTAGGGGGTCAATCGTATCTTTTCCACAAAAATTAACTATTGTAATAAATTTCACATTATCTTTCAATTGATTATAATTTGATTTTTAATTGCCAGATGCCTGCCTGGCGGCAGACAGGAAACTCACCATTACAAACATTCCCCTATGCGTGAGGTTATTTCTCCTGGCTCGTTTCATTTTACAAACACGTTTAATCCGATTCACGATAATTCAATATTATATCATATCCCAAAAATCATCACTATGAAGAAAAACCTTTACCTTTTTTTAATCATGCTCTTTGTTTCGCTGAGTGCAGCAGCTCAGCGGCAAACAGTCACTGGTGTTGTGCGTGACAAAGCGAGCAATGACGTGATTCCCGGAGCCAGCGTGCTCGAAAAGGGAACTGCTAATGGTACAACTACAGGAGCAACTGGCGAATTTACCATAACTGTCAGCCAGAGTGCCACTTTGAAAATTTCGTTTGTTGGTATGGATGCGCTGGAAGTTCCAGTTGGTAATCAAACTCATATCGAAGTACTTCTCGAAGAATCAACCGAGATGCTGAGCGATGTCGTAGTTACCGCTCTGGGCATTAAACGCGACAAAAAAGCCTTGGGCTATGCCGTTCAGGACATGAAGGGTGATGAAATTCGCGAATCGAACAACAGCAACATCGTAACCGCATTAACAGGTAAAGTTGCCGGAGCGCAAATCATTACTTCATCGGGTCAGGTTGGAGCTTCTGCAACAATCAAAATCAGGGGTAACAAATCGCTCGATGGTATGAGCCAGCCTTTGTTTGTAGTCGACGGAATTCCAATCATGAACAATACCAGCGATGCTCGAAACTCCATCAGAACTGACTTCGGTAACAGCGCCATGGACATTGACCCGAATACCATCGAGAGCATCAGTATTCTGAAAGGCCCAAGTGCCAGCGCCCTTTATGGTAGCCGCGCTGCCGACGGTGTGATTTTAATCACCACCAAAAAAGGAAATCTCGCCAGAAAAGGCTTTTCGGTTGACGTTTCTTCTTCGTTGTCAGTCGACCGCGTTGGCGAACTACCTAATTACCAAAATATGTACGGACAAGGATATAACGGTGATGAGTATAACTGGAAAACCAATTATTCGCAATATGCCACTTATCAGGCTTTCCACGATGCCCGCGAATTTAAATGGGCAACCGATGGTACCGGTCGCCGGATGGATTACGACGAGAGCTGGGGTACACGTCTTGACGTTGGATTGCTGGTTGACCAGATGCAGGGCAAGCAATTGCCTTGGGTTTCGAACCCCGACAACGTGCGCAACTTTTACGAAACTGGTATTACCACAAATAACAACATCGATCTGAACATGAATAACGATCGTGTTACTGCACGCTTTTCGGTTGGTTACAACAGCCAAAAGGGAACAATGCCCAATACCGATCAGGCCAGATTAAATCTGGGTTTAAATTCAGGATTTAAGGTTACCGATAAATTTAAGATCGATGTCAGCCTGAATTACATTGATTTAAGTAACAACAATTTGCCACAAACAGGCAATAGCATGCGTAACCCATTGGTCGAATTCAACAGTTGGTTTGGACGTCAGGTTGACATGGGCTACCTGAAAGCTCATTATAATGATATCGTTGATTACAATGGCACCCCAATGGCATTTAACTGGATGATGGATTACCCAACACAGCATCAAAATCCATATTGGATTGCCTACAACAACACCATGTCGCGCGACAGGCTTCGTACCATGGGAAATGTTAGCGCTACTTATTCGATTGCAAAAGGGATCGACCTGATGGGACGTATCGGAACCGACTATTATACCGAAAAACGATTCTACAAATTTCCACAATATTCGCGCGACTGGGATACCGACCTAACCAAATCGGCCGTTAACGGTACATTCTGGAAGCAATATCAAATGCTTAACGAAACCAATGCCGACCTGATCCTGACCATCAAAAGGAACATCACTCCGGCAATCAGTTCGTTTATAACTGTCGGTAGCAACTACCGCTCGTCGTACGATCAGTATTCGACTGTTTCGGGAACAAACCTGGTGATCCCGAACTTCTTCTCGACATCGAATATCGAAGGCACACCAAGCGTTTCGTTTACTGAATACAAAAAGAAAACGAACAGCGTATTTGCATCAGCAAACTTTGGGTACAAGAGCTATTTGTTTCTCGACCTGACTTACCGAACCGACTGGAGTTCAAGTCTTCCAAAAACGAACTGGCAGTATAACTACCCTTCGGCAAACCTTGGATTTGTATTTACCGAAGCCTTAAAAGACCTGATTAACTTCGAATCAAGCATAATTTCTTTTGGAAAACTTAGGGCAGGATATGCCATTGTTGGTAGCGACACCAGTCCTTACCAATTAAACCCAACGTTTAACACCGGAGGCACTCCTTTTAATGGAGTTACTTTATACACCCAATCGTTAAGCTTACCAACCGCCAACCTGAAACCACAAAAAACCAGAAGTTTCGAAACCGGTTTGGAAATGAAATTGCTGAATAACCGTATCGGGTTCGATGTTGCCTACTACACTTCGCGCACATTCAACCAAATTTTAGGAGTTGGCGTATCGGCTGCATCGGGTTATTCAACCTGGTATAAGAATGCCGGCGAAATCGAAAACAAAGGTATTGAGGTACAGCTATCGCTTGTTCCGGTTAAATACAAAGATTTTGAATGGAGTATCGACATGACCTGGTCGAAGAACAAAAATACAGTAGTAAAGCTTGAAGATGGCATCAACCAACTTCAGATTAACACATTGTATTACAACTCGAACCTGATGGCTTTCCCCGGAAAAGCATGGGGAACTATATACGGAACGGATTACCAGAAGAACGAAAAAGGCCAGACTTTAATTGGAGCCAATGGGTTACCAATTACAACAACCTCATCGGTCGATCTTGGAAATGTGAACCCCGATTGGGTTGGCGGGTTGAGAAACACCTTCAGGTATAAGAAACTAAGCATGAGCATATTGATCGATGGCCGTCAAGGTGGCGATGTGGTAAGTATGACCAAAGCTGTTGGCCAATATGGTGGTATTTTGCAGAACACTGTTGAAGGTGGAATCCGCGAAAACGGGATGATTGTTGACGGCGTTTATAATTCAGGAGTTAAAATAAACAATGTTGATGTAAGTGGACAAGCCAATGCTACCCGAATTTCAGCGCGTTCTTATTTCAAAGCCACACGTCCGTGGGGATCGTTGGCTGTTGTTGACGGAAGTTTCATCAAGTTGCGCGAGGTAAACATGAATTACACCGTCAATGCTGCTGCTCTCCAAAAAGTAGGCATCAGCAGACTGACACTCGGCTTATTTGGAAACAACCTGGCGCTTTTGTACAAAGACAAATCGAACGACGTGAACATCGATCCTGAAGTTTCGAGCGGTGGATCTATATCCGGAGTTGGCCTCGAAGCCTACCAGTTGCCTGTTGCCAGAACAATTGGGTTAAAAGTTAACGTTAGTTTCTAATTCTAAAGAAAGATACACATGAAAAAAATTATCATACTCCTCGGAATAGTAACTCTGGCGTTCTATTCGTGCACCAACGATTTTGAGGAAACAAACATCAGTCCTAATAGTCCGACCGTAGCACCGGCTACCAATGTTTTTGGATATTCCATACAGAGTATCGCGCAGCGTTTTGGTTCTGCCGAACTGTTCTATCCGGGCGCATTTGTTGGCTACACCGCCAAAGGAACCTACAACCTGGTTAACCGTTATGCCGAAGTTGCGCCAACCTCGCACTGGACAAACCTCTACACGTTAGCCATCGGCAACCTGAATTCAGTAATTAAAAAAGCCGAAGCCGACGGTAACAACAACCTGAAAGCCGCAGCGATGGTCATGCGGGCCTACGCATTCCAAATGCTGGTCGATGCATATGGACCAGTGCCTTATTCCGAATCAGGAAAGTTAACCGATGGGATAACTTACCCGAAATACGATACTGAAAAAGAAATTTACACCCAATTAATTTCAAGCCTGAAGGAAGCGAACGGCCTGTTTAATACTTCGGCAACCCAGAAAATTGGTGTTGGCGACTTACTCTACTCCGGAAACATTACCAAATGGAAGAAATTCTGTAACTCGATGCGTTTGCGTCTGGCTATCCGTATTTCGAACGTTGACCCGACAACTGCTTCGACGAACATTGCTGAAATACTGAACGATGCAACCACTTATCCGGTATTTACAAGTAATGCCGACAATGCCATACTGAAATTCCCTGGTGGCGACTGGCTCGAACCTTGGGCAAGTGCTTACAAATCGGTTCCTGATGTTAAAATTGCCAAGCCAATTGTTTCAACCATGTTGGATTTTGCCGATCCTCGTTTGCCATTTTATGCCCAGATCAATGCCGCAGGTAAATATGTTGGCCTCGAAGTTGGAGCCGATGCCAATGGAACCAACGAATCGAAAGTGAGTGTAGCTTTTATGCAAACCGATGCCGGAACTGTTTTCTTCCAACGCTATTCCGAAGTTGAATTCATCAGGGCTGAAGCTGCCAAACGCGGATTTATTTCCACTTCAGCAAAAACGGCTTACGAAAACGGGATCAAAGCATCGTTCGATGAATTCGCCATCCCAGCAGCAGAATACGCAACTTATATCGCTGCACCTGGCACTGCCTGGGCCGACGATGTAAAACAGATCTATACCCAGAAATGGATTGCCATGTTCCGTCAATGCTGGGAAGCCTGGGCCGAAATGCGCCGGACTGACGTGCCTCAGCTTGCACCAGCAGTAAACGCCGCCTATGCCGGACACACCCGCACTCCATTCCGCCTTTCGTACCCGATTGAGGAACGAAACCTTAACCCCAATGTCCCAACTTCGGTTACTGAAAAAGATATGTTCTGGGGATATAAAATCTGGTGGGATACTCGTACCGGAATTCAATAGCAAGGATTTAATCTCACCGAAGAAAGAGGGTAGTTGGCCGATTGATTGCCGACTATCCTCTTTTTCGTCTTTTTACGAACTCACCGAAAAACAATGATATTTGGTTTTTCACGGATCAGATGACATGCTTTTGGGAAACGGATTCAAAATAAAACAGAAAATTCACTAACTAAAAAATCCATCTGTGTTTTCCAAATCCCAGATGGGATAGCCATTTTGAACGCGAATTCCATTCCGTCCGAGATGTGATTTCTGCCTTTAAAACAATCAGTCGCGGACGGTTTCCCTTCGTTCCTTCATACCCGGGGCATCACTCCTTCGTCGTTTTCCCCGGGCTAACAATATTTCGCCCATACTGGGCTGAAACCCAATCTGAGTTGTAAAGAATTCCGGGCATCAGTTTTTAAATCACAATTCTTCAAATTTCACAAAACTTTGATCGGTGCGAGCGCGAGAGCCGTCAAAACGCCCGGCTGAGGGTTCGTTTTGACAAGATTTTTGCTTACTTTTCATCGAATGGAAATGTAAGAGCCAGTCCGGCTTAAGGACAAAAGAATCTGAAAAGGAGTACATTTTTTCTTTTCACTCAACAATATGAAGTGATCCATTTTCACGCTTACGGATGATTTTAATTACATTTACTACTCAGAAATTGAAAAACTGATTGATCCTAAAACACATGAAAACCAAACACGTCGTCCTCTCTGGGCTAATCCTGCTCAAATTTATTCTACAATATACGTTAATCGATCCGGTGTACGAACTGCACCGCGACGAATTTCTGCATTTGGATCAGGCACAGCATTTGGCCTGGGGATATACCTCGGTACCTCCATTTACATCCTGGATTTCGTGGATCATCCTGCAACTAGGCAATGGCGTGTTTTGGGTTAAATTTTTCCCGGCATTGTTTGGCGCTATCACTTTGCTGGTTGTTTGGAAAACCATCGAAGAACTGAAAGGCGGCTGGTTTGCACTTCTGTTGGGCGCGATTTCGGTTATATTCTCCGCACTGATTCGCATCAACATGCTTTATCAGCCCAACTCGCCCGATATTCTGGCATGGACATTACTTTTCTTTACTATCCTTAAATTTATCAACTCCCAAAACAGCAAATGGCTTTGGTACGCAGGCATTACCTTTGCTTTTGGCTTCCTGAACAAATACAATATCGTCTTTCTTTTAATCGGCCTTTTGCCCGCCATACTAATCACCGAACACCGTACAATTTTCAGGAACAAACATTTTTATTACGCCATAATACTTGCTGCTTTGTTGATAATGCCCAATCTGATTTGGCAATACATGAACGGATTCCCGGTTTTTAAACACCTCGACGAACTTGCCCGAACTCAACTGGTTAATGTCAACCGATTCGATTTTGTGAAAGAACAATTGTTGTTTTTCATGGGATCGTTGTTTGTAATTTTGGCTGCTTTTGTGGCTTTCTTCATTTACAAACCTTTTCGGAAATATCGCATTTTTGGCTGGTCGTTCCTGTTCATCATCAGCCTGTTTGTTTACCTGAAAGCAAAAGGTTATTATGCCATCGGCCTCTACCCTATTTTTCTGGCATTTGGCGCTGTCTATCTGGAGCAATTGCTATCTGGGAAACGAATAAAATATGTACGACCGGTAATCCTTGCGCTTCCGATATTGATGTTCTTTCCGCTGTTGCAAATTGCATTTCCAAATCGTACACCGCAGGAAATCAGGCAACATCCTGAGAAGTACAAGGACTTTGGTCTGTTACGCTGGGAAGATGGTAAAGACCACGATTTGCCCCAGGATTTTGCCGACATGCAGGGCTGGAAGGAACTCGCGCAAAAGGTTGACCTTGCAATGGCTTCCATTCCGGATAAAGAACACACGCTCGTGCTTTGCGACAATTACGGGCAGGCCGGAGCCATCAATTATTATTCGGCCATCAAAAACATCAGCGCTGTTTCAATGAATGCCGATTACATCAACTGGTTGAGACTCGATCAGGAAATCAGGAATGTGATATTGGTTCAGGAGGCCAGCGACGACGATCCGGAACGCAATAAAGAAAAGCCTATGTTCGAAACAGTTGAACGCGTTGGTGAAATAACAAACGAATTTGCGCGCGAAAAAGGCACGGCCATTTATGTCTTAAAAAATGCAAAAACCGACATTAATGAAATACTCCGGAAAGAAATTGCTGAACGAAAAAGCCGGAAATAATTCGACAAATAGTAACTTTCAGCAATAAAAAACTCTAAAAGCAAACGAATGAAGATTCTCGCCATCGAAAAAGAACTGTCGGGCGTCCAGGATTTGGATTACAAACCTTGGTTGGAAGCCGAAGCCCGCAAAGCATGGGAATTGCAACAGGAAGGACTAATTCGCGAAATGTATTTCACTGATGAGCATTGCGCTGTATTAATACTGGAAGCCCAAGACAAAGCCCATGCCCGCGAAATTGTTGATCAATTGCCCCTGGTTCAGCAAAAATTAATTGATTTTGATTTGATGGCTTTATCTGCATATTCCGGATTTGCACGTTTGTTCAAACAATAAAAAGAGTCATTCGTCATTTGGGAAGTGCGTTTCAACTCTATCCAAATGTCTATTTAGCCCTTATTTAAATTGAAATGAAACGAACATGTTGCTGCGAACACAAACTAATTTCCGGCAACAAGTGAGTTCCATCAGACAATTAAAAAACGAATTATTTACTGATGAAAAAGATACTTTGCTTTCTGACCGTATTGCTGACTTGCATGCTGAATGTTTCGGCACAAACTGATACAATATCCTACGGAAAGAACGCCTCAGCCGGTCATTACGCTCAAATAAACGGGATTCAATTGTATTACGAAACCTACGGGAGTGGCGAGCCTTTGATCATGCTTCACGGAAATGGAGGTTCAATCGACGCATTTCGCTATCAGATTCCGTTCTTCGCGAAATATTACCAGGTTATTGCCATCGATAGCCGGCTGCAAGGAAAATCCGGGGGTTCGCCCGATACGATTTCCTATGAACAGATGGCTTCCGACTTCTGCACTTTGCTGGATTATTTGCATATCAAATCGGCCAATGTTTTAGGCTGGAGCGATGGAGGAATCGATGGAATCATCATGGCGATGAAATGTCCGGAGAAAGTAAAAAAGCTGGCGATTTCGGGCGCCAATACGGTTCCCGACTCAACGGCAGTCACAAACGCTGATATTCAAGGCATGAAAAATTTCGTGGCCAATCCGGGGAAAGCCTCCAAAACAGATGTTGCTTTAACTCAAATGATGATTGACCAGCCCAATATCTCGTATGCCGACTTAGGCAAAATTAGTTGTCCGGTGTTGGTTATGGCCGGCGATCGCGACATGATTAAAGCCGAACACACTCTGAAAATTTACCAGTCTATTCCGGGAGCTTCTTTATGTATTTTTCCTGACTCAAACCACGGCGTTTGCCAGCAACATCCCGATTTATTTAACGCGACAGTGCTTACATTCTTATCTAAATAGCTGATTATAAAACACAATCATTCAATTCAAAAAACATCATTCCTCATCTGAAACTTCAAATTCGAAATATTTTCAGACTGAATTGTGATTTTTCGTTGCCTGGTGCGAATAATAAAGCATCAAAGCAGTTCAGCAATTTATACAGATTGAATCAGTAATTGAAAAATGAATGAGTACAACAGAAAAAACAGATCGGTTCCTTTCCGTCGTTGAAATCAATAAGGGAATCATTTACAAGATAACCAACAGTTATTGTAAAGATACCGAAGACCGGAAAGACCTGATTCAGGAAATAATTTCCCAATTGTGGAAATCGTTCGACAGCTACAACGATCAATACAAATATTCAACCTGGATTTACCGAATCGCCCTGAATGTGGCCATTTCATTTTACCGGAAAGAGAACCGGCGAAAGACAATTTCAAGCCCACTATCCGAAGGTGTCTTTAGTTATGTCGATCACCACGAGAACTCTGAATCCGAATCGAATCTTGGGTTTCTTCAACAACTCATTTCGGAGCTAAAAGACCTCGACAAAGCCCTTTTGCTCTTGTATCTTGAAGAGAAAAGCCATCGGGAAATTGCCGAAATCATTGGCATTTCAGAAACCAACGTAGCCACAAAAATTGGCCGGATAAAAGTCCTTTTGAAACAGAAATTTTCAACTCTGGAAAAACAATAGATATGGAAGACATGGATATCATCACAATGTGGAAAGCACAAAACGAGAAAATCGAACAGTCGCTGGCTATCAACAATCACCTCCTGAAGGAAATCATAGGCGGCAAAGCCAAATCGGCTCTGTCACACTTGAAACGATTAAAAATTACATTGCTATTCTTTGGAATACTTTACCTGCTCTTTTTGGGTAGCCTGATCTCTTTCGCCGTGACTCATTATTCGCCGGCATGGAACTACTTTATCATTTCGGTAGGTGCTATTTTTGCGATAAACACGATTGCTGTGGCCACTTACGCGAAACATTTGGTCTGGCTGAGCCAAATCAATTACGACGGTAGCATTGCCCAAATCCAACAGCGTTTATCGGGTTTGCAATCGTCCATCATCAAACATTCGCGCATTATGTATTTGCAAACTCCGTTTTTCACCACCTTTTACCTGAGCAGCAATTGGTTTCCAGAGAATGCAGGCTGGCCTTTTATTTTGTTTCAGGTCGTATTTACTGCCGCATCAATCTACTCCTCCATCTGGATTTATAAGCATATGACTCTTGAAAATATCGATCACAAAATGATTAAAAGTTTACTATCGGGTTCGGGTCGTGAAACAGTAAAAAAAGCCATGGATTTTTACATAGAAATTGAAGATTTTAAGGTTGAAAAATAACCAGAAAGCCCGGACTCCTCTTCAGAATCCGGGCTTTATTTTTCAGGAAGTAAAATCTAAATTAGTTCACTTCAGTAATTTCAATCACTGCACTTGTCAATTCGTTATTGTTTGGTAGCGACAAACCAATTTTCATCAGGTAATCACCGGATAAGACTTTGCCATCGGCTCTGAATCTACTTCTGAAATCTGGTACTTTATTAATTTCCTCAATTTTGTAATTTTTCTTCGGATCCAAACCTGCCAATTTTACTACACTAAACTGATTGAATGCTCTCGGATGCAAGGAATAGGAAAACAGGATAGATTTAGCCTGATCGCCGCTCACATACATCAAAACAGCACGCTCCTGTTCGTAAGGCGAAACCAAACGATACAAATCTCCTTTCCAAATCAGGTCTTTTAACCGGGCATAATTTTGCAGCGCTTGCTGGCTAAATTTTAGTTCATCGGCTGTCAATTCATTCACCCGGATATCGTAACCCATTTTGCCCATCATAGCCACGTCAGTCTTGTATTTCAGCGTTTGTTTGCCCATGGTGGTGATGTGGTTACACGAGGTAATACTTGGGAAGAAATACGAATATCCCCATTGAATGTACACACGTTCGGCGGCATCGGTATTGTCGCTTGGCCAGAATTCGGTAAAGTATTTTAATGCGCCATAATCGGTGCGTCCGCCCCCACCCGAGCAAAGCATGATGGGCAGTTTCGGATATTTCGCACGTAAACGTTCCATGACCTTATAAAAACTCCGCACATATTCAATTTGCACATGCGACTGATTTTCCTTCTGGTAAACCGAATAAGTATTGGTCATCATGCGGTTACAATCCCATTTAATGAAGCCAATTTTGGGATTTTTGGTCAGCATGTCATCAACCAATTTATAAACGAACTCCTGAACTTCAGGATTTGTCAGATCGAGGACCAACTGGTTGCGGTAATAATGTTCGTCGCGATTGGGCAGTTTCAAAACCCAGTCGGGATGTTTTTCATACAATTCACTTTTCGGGTTAACCATTTCAGGCTCAATCCAGATACCGAATTTCACACCTTTAGCTTCGGCCTGTTCAACCAGATAACCAATTCCGTGAGGCAATTTGGTTTTGGTTTCCTGCCAATCACCCAGCCCTGCACGGTCGTTCGAACGTGGATATTTGTTTCCAAACCAGCCATCATCCAACAGGAAAAGATCGACACCCAATTCTTTGGCACCACCAAACAAGTCGGTCAGTTTTTTCTCATCAAAATCGAAATAAGTGGCTTCCCAGTTGTTTAGCAAAGTCAAGCGATTGCCATTTCCATCCAACACACCGTAATTGCGTGCCCAATTGTGGAAATTGCGGCTCGCCAAACCTTTACCCTGAGCGCTGTAAGTAAAAATAAATTCAGGAGTTACAAAATTTTCATTGGGTTTCAGGTGATATTCCGAAGCAAACGGATTCATGCCCGAAATCATCCGAAGCGAATTGCTGTTATCGATTTCGAACAACAACTGGAAACTACCGGTCCAACCCAAAGTTCCGGCAATTACTTCTCCAGAATTTTCGGTGGCTTGAGTATTTTTTGCCAGAAAAAATACGGGCGTTGCATACATATCTGCACGCGTACCCAACTTACTGTCGATGGTTTTAATTCCGGCGGTAAGCTGACTTTCTTCCATCCGCATTTCTTGTGCCCAATCGCCATGGAATTGTGTCAACCAGTATTTATCGGCATCCCAATGCAGCATCGACGAAGCAAAATTGGTCAGAGTCACCGGATTTTTTTCCTGATGCTTGATCTCAGTCCAGGTTTTGATAATGTTTTCTTTCTGGAAAGCAGCAAAATTGAGCCGAACTTCAACCGGGTATTTCGAGTCTTTTAACAAAATGGAAGTGGTAATTACATTTCCATCGCGGGTTACTTTATTGTCAGCCACCAATAATTCGAGCGAAGGATTTCCATCGTTGTGAAGCATTCTAATGGCCGGCTCAAACAGATTATCCATTCCTGACGGAACATAGGCTTCGTGCTGATTGGGTAGCGTTTTATAATCTTCCGGATTCATCAGTTTTTCGCCCAGGTAAACCTGATACAATTTCTGATTTTTCCCAACAGAAAAGACCAAAGAGGTATTGTCGGTTTCAATTACGATTTGCTTTTGGGTCTCCGCCATCGGAGGAAACTGGGCATAAAGATTGACAACCAGCAGGATGAGAGCCGAAATCAAAAAAATCTTTTTCATGATTACTACAGTTTAGTTAGACATAAATTGGCAGTCGAAAGGTATTAAAATTCAACCGAATGTCTCATCATCTTAGAAACAAAAATCGCCGCTATTGCATAACACAATAGCGGCGAAAAATATGATTAAACCAGATAACTATTAATAGTATCCAGGGTTTTGCACATCAGCAATAGCTGGTTTTGGCAATAAACGATCGATGTAGTTACTTGGAATTGGACGTAATTTGTGGTAATCTTTAACGTTAGCTTTAGCATCCGGATTGTAAAGTTTAACACGGGCTACCAAAGTTCCGGTACGCGCCAAATCTTCCCAACGCTGAAATTCACCGTAAAGTTCACGACCACGTTCTTCCAACATAAAGTCAACAAATGGATCAAAACCTGCGCCTGTAGGAAGCTTAGGGCTTTTTACCATAGCTTCGGTAACCAACATAGAGCTTACAGTTGAAGTTGTATTCTTGGCAGCGCCATCAATTCTGGATACTTCAGCAGCTTTAGTCTCACCTTCAGCATAAGCAGCACGAGTACGAATAACGTTGATATATTTCACTGCATTTACAAAGTCACCTTTGCGACCATATGCCTCAGCAGCAATCAGGTAGGTTTCGGCTAAACGCATGCGGTGGAAGTTTCTTGATCCCGCCTGGAAGTTAATGTCTGGACGTTGATCATCCAACCATTTTAACATACAAGGGAAAAGGTTGGTGTCGTATTTGTCAACCGGGATTAACATGTATGGAGCTTTTGCAATATCAATCAACATTTGACGATACTTGGCAGCATCCAATAAAGTTTGTTTTGGATTTGTTGTTGAATAATCGCTCAATGCCCCGTATGATTTTGGAGACATATAGATACAAGTATCGCCAGCTTTGAATTTTGGCTTTCCAACCAATTCGGCTGGTGTAGTATAGATCACATCAGTTTTATCTTCAGCATTGGTGGCTGGGTTGATGTAATAATATTTAGCTGCCCAGGTTGTTGCTGTTGCAGGATTGTTGCAAATAAAGGTTCTTTTAAATGTCTTGTAAACCCTTGAATCGTTTTGCCTATCCCACAAAGTTGTAATTGTTGTTGGACTTGGACGAAGACGTTTCCAAGGACGGCCATTGGTTATATCACGGATCATACCAGGTTTGATGTCGTATTGAGTCACCCAGTATAAATGCAACTGATTACCACCATCCGAAGTAGAGCTACCAGCACCATTAAAAAGAGCATCCTTGGTATATTCAACATCCCAGATAATTTCCTTAGTTACCTTTTGATTGTTCTGCTCAAATACATTTGAGAAGTTCGACTCCAATGCAAATTTGCCTGAATTGATAACAGCTTCAGAATAAAAAGCAGCGCTATCTAAATCGGTTGCCTTTCCACCACGAACTGTTGCTTCAGCACTGATGCGGGTCAGATAAACCTTAGCCAGCAAATGAGAAGCTGACCATTTAGTAGCACGGCCACGCTCAGCTTGTTGATAAACATCAGGAAGAACAGCATAAGCAGCTTTCAAATCACTAATAATCTGTTTGTAAACATCGGCAACAGGTGCACGTTTAAAATCAGTTACGATCTGTGTAACATTTCCTTCAGTAACTAATGGAATTGCACCATAATGTTGTACCAAATCAAAATAGAGATATGCACGCATAAATTTCAATTCAGCAACGCGCTGAGCCTTTTGTGCATCGGTCATATCAGTAACCTTTGGTAAATACATCAGTGCTGTGTTCGCACGGGTAATTCCGCGGTAATTGTTATCCCAGAATTTATTGATGACATCCTGCTGAGAGTTCAATGAAGTAAGATACTTATTGAAAGCATCTTTATTTCCTCCATCAGTACCTTCCCAGGTAAGATCGGTACCATATTCAGTCAAACAAAAGTAGGTTTCCATGTTACCACCAACAGTACTGTTGTATGCTGGGTTTGTTACTGTATTTGTTGGATTGTATGCGCCTGTATACCATCTCATTGTTTGATAAACACCGGTAACCGCAGCTTCCATTCCCACTTTTGTAGTGAAATAATCATATCCAACATTCGTATACATTTCCTCCTTCAGGTAGTTGTCACATCCTGTAAAAGAAAAGATTAACAAAATTGCGAATATATATTTAGCTATTTTTTTCATATTCTTTATAATTTATGTTGTAAATGCTTCTAAAATGACTTTGTATTATAAGCTCATATTAATACCAAACATGACTGTACGTGGCATTGGAGCATTAAAGTTCTCACCACTTTCAGGGTCGGTACCAGGATACTTAGTAATACAGAAAGCATTCTGAACAGTTGTATATAGTCTAAATTTCGAAATTTTCAACCTTGACAAGACACTCTTAGGAATATTGTATCCCAAAGTTGCATTGCTTAAACGAAGAAATGAAGCGTTGAAGTAGTTTAATGAACTTCTATAGGCAGGGTTTTCAATGCCGTTGTTAGGACGTGGGGCATCGTTACTTCCATTACTTGCAATAGCCTTTCCACTTGCATCATATTGAGTTACAGCCCAATAATTCACTTTCAAACTATTATAACGTCCGTTAAAACTCATATTACGGTCGAACTGTAACATATTTCCGTAAGAAGCATTCAAGAAGAAGTTCAAGTCAAAGTTCTTATACGTAAAGTAGTTAGTCATACTGGCAGTGAATTTTGGACGTGTTGAACCTACAATCACTCGGTCGTCAGCTGTAATCTTACCATCAGCGTTTGTATCCTGCACATGAATGGTACCTGGCACAAATGCAGATCCAAATTTAGCAGCTTCAGCCTCCTGCCCTAACTGCCAAATTCCCAATGATTTGTAGTCATAATAAACAGAAAGTGGCTGTCCGATAAACCAACCATTTCCGGTATCATTATTTTTACCTCCGTAAAGTTCAACAATTTCTTCCTTGTTGCGGGCAAAGATGAAGTCGGTACTCCAGGTAAAATTGGTCTTTTGGATATTTTGAGTGTTGATAGTTACCTCAATACCTTTATTACGGGTTTTACCAATGTTATAGACTACACTGCTGAAACCAGAAGCCTCAGGCACTTGTCTGTCCATTAACAAATCAGATGTATTCTGAAGATAAAGATCGATTACTCCATTGATGCGTCCTTTTAAGATACCAAAATCCAAACCGGCATTGTACTGTTTGGTTTTTTCCCATTTCAGGCCTGGGTTAGGCATTTCATTTTGGTAAAAGGCCATCATGTTTGTTGAACCGAAGTTATAACGAGCATACCCAAGGTTACCAGCCGTTTTATAAGGATCGATAGCCGAGTTACCGGTGATACCAAAACCGGTACGAAGTTTCAGGTTACTGAAAATATTCATATTTTTCATGAAACTTTCTTCATTGATACGCCATGCTAAAGCTGCTGAAGGGAACATCACCCATTTATTTCCGGGAGCCAAACGCGATGAACCGTCATAACGGGCAGAAGCCGTTAACAGGTATTTATCTTTGTAGCTGTAATTGAAACGACCCATAAAAGAGGCTAACTGCCATTTTGTATAACTACTTGAAACAGCCGATATTGTTGGTGCGCTACCCACATTATACCATAATTGCGTTTCATAAGGCAAATTCCCTACGCTAATGTTAGATGATTCATATTTTTCCTGTTGGATGGATTGTAGAAAAGTTGCTCCTAAGGAATGTTTACCAATTACTTTATTCCAGTACAACAAGTTTTCCCAGGTGTACATGGTACGGGTATCGCCACCGTTTTCTGCACGGGCTAAACCACCCTGACGGTCAGAACTGCGTGATCCATAAAATCTTTGGTTAAGATATGGGCCAAAATCCAAACCGAAGTTTGAACGGTATTTGATGTCAAATGGTAATTTTGCTTCTAAATAATAGCTTCCTAAGAAACGATCTTTTCTTAATTTAACAACAGCCTCTGTCAAATTAAGTACTGGGTTCCAAAGCTGGGGATCGTTACCCGGACGATTAAACAGAACACCGTCTGCATTGCGAATATTGGCCAATGGAGAAAGACTCTTTACGCCATCATAAACGTTAGGTCCGTCATTGCGGTCGAAATGTGAAAATTGGGTTTGTCCTCCAATCTTAACGTAGTCAGAAATATCCCAATCGAAATTAACACGAGCTGAATAACGCGAATAACTTTGTGTCTTCAATAAACCTTCTTCGTCATAATAGGTAGCAGAAGCCAATACTTTCAATTTATCAGTACCTCCACGCACGCTGATCTCGTGATTCTGTACGGTTCCCTGACGCATTACTTCTCCCATCCAATCGGTCGAAACCAAACGTTCCGGATGCCACGAACCATCGGTATCGTATGCATTCTTAATTTTAAAGGCAATACCTGCTAAATCGTTTTCCTGTCCAACAGGTAACATTTGCACATCCATGGCATAGGTAGGAGCAGTAACCGGATACTTACCTGTAGTGCGATAAGCTTCACGTAAAAATTCAACCCATTCCGGGCCATTGAAAAGATCAAGTACTTTCGCTTGTGTCTGGATACCATAATAGCCATTGTAATCCACAATGGCTTTTCCTGATTTTCCTTTTTTAGTTGTAATGATTACAACACCGTTAGCACCTCTGGAACCATAGATAGCTGTTGCAGAGGCATCTTTCAAAATGTCCATCGATTCAATATCCGATTGGCTAATTTCGCTCAAGCCAATAACCAATGGAACTCCGTCAACAACATACAAAGGCTCGTTGGTTGCTTTTAACGAACGGTTACCACGGATCATTACTTTTGCATCTGCTCCAGGAGCAGAGTTCGTTTGCTGAACAACAACCCCGGCAGCTTTTCCCTGCATAGCCTGGGCAGCACTAAAACTTGACCTTTCAGCCAATTTTCCACTGCCAACCGATGATACAGAACCTGTCAGGTCTTTTTTGCGGACTGTTCCGTATCCAACGGCAACAACTTCTTCCAAACCTACAGTTTCCTGCGCCAGAGACACATTAAAAGTTGTTTTTGTTCCAATCTGAATTTCCTGTTGAACCATTCCAACGAATGAAATAACAAGTGTTTTTGAACTTTCCGGAACTTTTAAAATGAACTTTCCGTCCATATCAGTAATAGTACCAATGGTAGTACCTTTAACAATTACCGAAGCACCCGGCAGTGCCTGATTTGTATCATCAGTAACAGTTCCGGTAATTGATTTTGTTTGCTGCTCGGAAGTTAGATTTTCCGGGATCGCACCAAACCCATTAAACAGACCCGCAAAACAGGTCAAAAACAGTGTTAGTTTAGTTACAAATAAAAATTTCTTAAGTCTTTTTTTCATAGTCATTTTTGTTTTGCCGCCTTTGATATAAAACTATAAAACTGATTTTAAATCAGAAACAGCTGGTTAATTAGTTTAACACGTTATTACTACAGTCACAACCACTTACGTTGCTTATTCTGTAAATTTCATTCCTCTTTGTTTACCCCATTGGCTATTAAAATTTGATAGGTTTAAATATTCAATAACATTATGCAATCGATTGATCTGGTTATTATGATCTATCCGATAAAGAACTTCATATCTATTTATCTTCCACATGAAAAATAGATTCTAAATTAGAAGGTAGCCGATTTTAATTCCAGTATTAATAAATTGTTATTGTATCAATGACAGAAATCGAAGGCTAATATAGATGTAAAAAAAATACTATGTGATATAGGATTTGCAGACATATATATTATTTTTGCCTATACTATTAGACTATCGTAACCGAAAACAAGTATGAAACCTTTCAAAGAAGTTATAAACTATCTTGCAGGTAATTCGTTCGTTATAAAATATAACGATTTCGAACATTTTTCGGTACCTTACCACTACCACAATGAATTTGAGCTCGCATACATCCTTCGCAGTACCGGAAAAAAATTTATTGGCGATGTTATAGAAGATTTTGGACCAGGCGATATTGTTTTTTTGGGAAGTACGCTTCCTCACTTTTTCCTCAACGACAAACAATATTATTCCGGAAATCCTGAGTTAAGAGTTAATGCTTACATTCTGCAGTTTCCAGCCGACTATTTCAGCGACAATCAGTTAATCAGGCCGGAGTTTGCTTCCATTTCCAGACTATTGGCCAATTCCTCGCGAGGGCTAAAATTTCCGGAGAGTATAAAAATTCAAGCTGCCGACTTAATCCAAAAAATGTATAAGGATGCTGGACTCATTCGCTATTTCACCCTAATTGAATTATTAAATCTGCTTGGACAGTCCGACTTCACTCCAATTGCAAGTCAGGGATACTCAAAAAGCGCTTATCACAATTTCGATGGACGACTGGTCAAGGTATATCAATATTCAATTGAAAATTTCAACAAAAAAATCTCTTTGAATGAAGTCGCATCAGTTGCCGGGATGAATCCTACAGCGTTTTGTCGTTATTTCCGAAGTAAGATGCGAAAAACATATGCCGAGTTTGTGAATGAACTAAGAATCAACAACGCATGCAATATGCTTCGAAACAGTAATGAAACCATTGCTTTTGTTTGTTTTGAAACTGGATTCAACAACATATCCAATTTCAACCGCCAGTTCAAAGGAATAATTGGAAAATCACCATCGGAGTACCGAAAATTTCTGAACGTTGAAAACGATTAATGATCATTTTCAACATTAATCTTATTTATTCGCGCTTCAGATTTAGGTTTGACGCCCTGAATTTTCAAATCCTACGAAAGCTTCTATTCAGGAAAATCAATTCGTTCAAAACAATGAACTAAATTTGACTTTTAAGGTTATCTACAACAAACTAAAATTATGAAACTTAAAGCTTTCCACAAATTATCATACGGTTTATATTTGATCGCTTCTGAACATCAGGGTAAAAAAGCCGGATACATTGCCAATACTACGTTTCAGGTTACTTCAGAACCGCCTCAAATTGCCATTTCGTGCCACAAAAACAACCAGACGACCCAGGTCATTCTTGATTCAGGCATTTTTTCGATTTCAGTCTTGAAGAAAGAAGTGAATATGAAAATCATTGGTGACTTTGGTTTTATGTCGTCGAACGACATCGATAAATTCAACGGAATTAATACCATCACGGCCAAAACCGGTGCTCCAATTGTTCTCGACAGCTCAGTGGCATGGTTCGATTGTAAAGTAACGAAATCCATTGATCTCGGATCGCATTACCTGATTATTGGAGAAGTACTTGATTCGGATGAAATTTCGGATGAAGAGCCGCTGACCTACCAATATTACCGCGAAAAATACAAAATGTATTCGCCAAAGAATTCACCAACTTATATCGAGAAATCTTTACTGGAAGCAGAACCTGTAGTATCTCCAACAGAAATTAAAGAAGAAGAACCGGAACACGAGCACATTTTTGATGGGCAAAGCTATGTTTGTGTAATCTGCGGATTTACCTATAATCCGGAAGAAGGCGACCCATCGATGGGCATCCCGCCCGGAACTCCTTTCGAAGATTTGCCTGAAGATTACAAATGCCCAATTTGCAACGCCAGTAAAGAGTATTTTAAGGCAGTGTAATAAACTAATAAGACCAGAAAGTAATGAATCAACTTTCTGGTCTTATTGTTTTACTCGAAAAAAACTAGTTTCATATCATCGTTTTACTGTCGAAGGCTCGTCACCATGAACTTGTTTCAGGGTCTCATCAACGAAGAGATGCCGAAACAAGCCTTCGACGTGAGCTCAGTCGAACGTTCGACATAACGTTGCGACAAGAGTTCGTTGACACGGCACTAGAATGTGTAGCCCAGTTCCAACTCGAACTGACTCATTTTTAGCTCAATCGTTTGAGCAGTGTACATACTGTTAGGACCAGACAGGGATGTTGCTGGTGAATACATCGCTGATAAATTTATTCCATTTCCCTTTTTACTTAACTTACGGGTAAAACCGGCAGCCACATGATTCTGAGATACTCCCGGAGCAAGGATATTAAACATGAGTTGGTTTTCGGGAAACTGTTGCATGGCATGCGAAACACCCGCGCGATAGGTCCAATCACTGCGATAAGGTGTATATTCCATCCCAAGCTTAAAAACCAGCTGGTTTCCCCATGCAAACCCTGGACCTGAATCATCGCCTAAAGGAGCATCAAGGGTAAGTGGGTTCGAAACCGATTTCACATCGGTATACCTGATCTGTTTTGCATCAAGAGCAAGTGTAAATTCCCTCGAAAATTGATAAGCCAAACCTACCGTAATATTCGATGGAATATTAAATGCACCCTGTTCGGCAAATAAACCAGCATATTCTTTAAACTTGGTCATGAATATTTCGCTTTGGTATTTAACCCCGATACTCAATTCACGGGTTATTTTTCCGAGATAACCTATTTTTGCACCATAACCGTAACTGTAATCCACTCCATTATCAGTCAATTTTAGCGGGTCAGAACTCATTCCCATAAATGCCTGCAATCCATTGGCCTCAAACATTTGAAAAGCTCCAATGGCGGAAATCCCGAAACTGTGATTCTTTCCTAACTTCATCGAATAGGTTATCTCTGAAAACAACTGCGACAGGTTAATCCCGGTTGGGCTAGTTACCGGCGCTTGTGGATTATTAAACGTTTTCGTTGGATAACTTGTATTCATACCTCCATTCCCATAAATCGAAAAACCAACTGCGGAGGTCTTGTTGATCATCCAGTTACCGCCGATTGAAGGAATAAAAAACACAGGTTTATCACTTTTCACAGTTCCTTCAGTAAGTGGAAAAATCCCTGGCTGCCCTTCCGTATTCGCAGAAATGGTGTATTCGCGCATGGGTGCAAATGCGCCAACTCCAAACGAAATCTGTTTCCCAAGAAAAACATTTCCGGCGGGGTTACCACCGATAAGCGAATTGGAAAATAAAGCGACACCGGCACCAGCCATTCCTTTACTTTTCGTGCCATATCCAATACTGAAATATCCGTCGGTTGCCGAGCTGATTTGCACTGTGCAAACCAATAAAATAAGCAACACAATCAGTTGCTGAGGATAATTTTTGTTCATAGTTGCTTTTTATGAAATAAGTTGTGTAAAACTAATAAACCTATCTATAAAATTAGATATAAACAAACATGATAATAAACATATAATTTTCATTTCGATATTTGGTTTAATATTCGAATGGAATTTCTAAATGTCGGCATCTTGAAATCTATTCAAGAGGAAGTATTTCTAAATATTATTTACTTTTGCCTCCAGATATAAATAACACCATGAAGAATAAAAACTACAACATCGCATTGATTCAGATTTCGCTGGATGCCACTCCGGAAGTGAACTTTAAAAAATGTCTGGAATGGATTCGAAAAGCCGCCAGCCAGGGAGCCAATGTAGTTTGTTTACCCGAATTATACAGTTCGTTCTACTTTTGTCAGAGCGAAAACCATGATTATTTTGATTTGGCTGAGCCACTCCATAACGATTCATACCAGGCATTTAGCTCACTTGCCAAAGAACTGGGTGTCGTTTTAATTGTTCCGTTTTTTGAAAGACGCGCATCAGGCTTGTACCACAACTCAGCCTACATCATCGATACCGACGGGTCTGAAGCCGGGCTGTACCGAAAAATGCACATTCCGGACGATCCAAGTTACTACGAAAAATTCTATTTTACGCCCGGCGATATCGGGTTTAAGGCTTTCGATACCAAAGTGGGAAAAATCGGAACCTTGATTTGCTGGGATCAATGGTATCCTGAAGGAGCGCGAATTACAGCATTGCAAGGCGCCGAAGTACTCTTCTATCCTACCGCCATTGGCTGGCATCCTTCCGAAAAAGCACAATACGGCGAAAAGCAACACGATGCCTGGCGCACAGTTCAGCGTGGACATGCAGTGGCCAACGGAATTTTTGTGGCGGCCTGTAACCGTGTGGGCTTCGAGAGACCCGTTGAATCATCGGCAGGAATTGAATTCTGGGGGGCATCGTTTATTGCCGGTCCGCAAGGCGAAATTCTGGCCGAAGCCTCGCACGACAAGGAAGAAATCATCATGGCCGAAATCGATCACACCCTGATGGAAGATGTCCGCCGCAACTGGCCTTTCCTGCGCGATCGCCGGATTGATGCCTATGGCGATATTACCAAAAGGTTTATTGATTAACCAGACTGAATTCAAACTACTGCATGTACTATTATATCCTATTTTACACGACCGTTGACAACTATGTCGAAAAGCGGGTTCCGTTTAGAGAAGAACATTTGAACCTTGCGCAAAAAGCCTATCAAAATGGTTCGCTGGTTATGGGCGGAGCATTGGATGATCCTGCTGATAGTGCGATGCTTATTTTTAAAGGTGACAGCCCGGAAGTTGCAACTGAATTTGCACAAAACGATCCGTATGTGAAAAACGGATTGATTACGGAATGGAAAGTTCGTCCATGGGTCGTAGTTGTAGGAAATAAATAGATTTTTCATTTAAAGATCTCCAATCACTTTCATTATAAATGAAAAAAATAATAGGAATTCTGCTATTGCTAACACAGTTTTCGTGCAGCACCCCACCCAAACCGGAAGGACTGATCCTTAAAGTGCAATACCAACCCGAAAAGACTTACCGCATATCCACCATCAGAGGTACTGAAACTGTAATTACTTATTCGGGACAACCCATTGCCATGAGAAAGCTGAAAAGCATGAACATTAAAAACCCAACCATCTCGAAGGTAAAAACGAAAAACGACACCGAATTGGAGACTGGGAAAAGTATAGCAGACCAAAGTTTTCCGGTTCGTTTGACGTACAAAAAAACAATGAGTCTCGACGGGAAAAATGAAATTCCGGAAGGCGCTGTTGTACTGGGCGAAATTTCAGGAAATCAACAGCCAACCTTCAACTCTGTTACTTCAGGCACGCTCAACAGTGAGCAAAAAGCCCAACTTTTACAAACAGTTCAAACTACTTTCGAGCAATTTAAATTTCCGGAACAGCGACTCAAAATCGGAGACCAGTTCTCTACTGATCGTCCGATGGAAATGGCAATGGAAGGTTCGACCATCGAAATAAAGGTAACCACCACTTACAAACTGCTCAGCATTAAAAACAATATGGCACAATTTGAGCTTAATCAAAGCTACCAAATGACCCCCAAAATAATGAATAACTCATTTTCAGGTAAAGGGAATGGAAAAGGGCAGCTAAGCTACGATGTTGCTAATAGCCTCATAACAGACTATTCCATCAAAACGGAAATTGAAATGAATAAAAAACTTGATTATTACGAATTTGACCTGAAAACCATAAACGAATTTAGTCAGACAACACAAATAGCTAAACAGTAGGAGAAATTCATCTTATCTTTGCCCACATAACACATCCAGAAAAACACATTTATGAGTACGATATCGCGTCGATTCCCTGCTGAATGGGAAAAACATCAGGCAACCTTATTATCATTTCCTGCTGAAGGCCGCGACTGGCCAGGGAAATACCACGCTATAAAATGGGCTTTTGTGGAAATGATCAAAAAAGTGACTGCCTACGAACCCGTTATTCTGGTTGTTCAATCGGATGAACTGCGCGAAAAAGTAGCTATAATGCTCGAACAGGCACATGTTGATCAAACTGCGGTTAGTTACATCATCAAAGATACCAACCGCAACTGGATGCGCGATTCAGGTCCCGCAATTGTAAAAACTCAGGAAGGCGGTCGCGAAGCCATACAGTTTGGATTTACTGGCTGGGCCAAATACAAAAACCACCGAAAGGATCAGGGAATTCCGGTGGCAGTTGCCGCTCATTTGGGAATTCCATTAACTCAAGCCATTTATAAAAACAAACTTGTTGTGCTTGAAGGTGGTTCCATCGATGTGAACGGCTGCGGAACGCTGATCACCACCGAAGAATGCCTCATGGATCCGGAACAACAGGTTCGCAACAAAGGTTTCAGGAAAGAAGATTACGAAAATGTATTCCGCGAATACCTGGGCGTTACAAACACCATCTGGTTAGGCGAAGGCACTGAAGGCGACGACACGCATGGCCATGTGGACGATATTTGTCGCTTTGTCAACCGGAATACTGTAATCGCCGTTCAGGAATCGAATACAAGCGATCCAAACCACCTTAAACTCGAAGCCAACCTTGAAATACTCCGGAATGCCAAACTTGAAGATGGACAAAAGCTGAATGTAGTAACCATGCCAATGCCAGGCCGTCTCGACTTCGAAGATTTGCGTTTACCTGCCAGCTATGTGAATTTTCTGGTAACGAATGGCTGTGTGCTGATGCCCACGTTTAACGATAAAAATGACTACAAAGCACTTGGAATCCTGACCGATTTATTCCCTGACCGCGATGTGATCGGGATTAATGCCGTTGATCTGGTTTGGGGATTAGGAACTTTACATTGCCTGAGCCACGAGATTGGAGCGTAATTTATAATAGTGAGGGTTTCACTTGAGGTGAAACCCTGAATATTATGAATTTTACATATTTAATGCATCTTCTTCTTTTATCCGGCTGTGTTTTGATCCATAAGAGAAATAGATTAACAGACCAACAATTAACCAGATTCCAAATCGGTACCAATTGGTTACCCCAAGTTGGCTCATCAGGCCAAGATTCGTAAGCAGCCCAAGCACCGGAATGAGTGACCATCTTTTCGCTACAGCCTTATAAGTGATAACAATTGAAACGATACAGAACGTCAGGAAAGGAAAATGATTTTTCACGACTTCAAACAAGTTAAAACCAGATCCTAAACTGGAAATATCGATCCCTGAATTCCAGACAGCAAACAAAATCACCACCCAAATGGGTAACAAGTAACGTCGGCTATCGGCATACGGAACCCGAAATCCTTTTCCATCGTGCTTTTGTTGTCCGGTCGGATTTAATACAAGGATTCCTCCTGAAACGAGAATAAAAGCGAACAGCGTTCCGATACTGGTCAGGTCGGTTACTTCAGTAAGGTTCAGGAAAAGAGAAGGAATGGCCACTACAAAACCTGTCAATATCGTTGAGAAACCCGGAGTGCGGTATTTGGGATGAAGTCGTGCAAATATGGGAGGCAAAAGTCCGTCGCGGCTCATGCTCATCCAGATTCGTGGCTGCCCAAGCTGAAAAACCAGCAAAACACTCGCCATGGCAATCACCGCGCCAGCTGCAATTACTCCGGAAAGTTTGGTCAGATGCAATTTTGTAAATACATAAGCCATCGGATCGGAAACGCCCAATTCGTTGTACGAAACCATTCCGGTTAAAACCAAACTAATTAACACATAGAGAATGGTGGTTATCAGCAGCGCATAAAACATCGACAAAGGCAAATCACGTCTTGGGTTCTTGCATTCTTCGGCAGTTGTCGAAATAGCATCAAACCCAATATAGGCAAAAAACACACCCGAAACGCCTTTCAAAACCCCACCGAGCCCGTTGGGTGCAAATGGGCTCCAGTTTTCGGGTTTCACATAAAAAGCTCCAACACCGACAACCAGCAGCAAAATGGCAACCTTCAGCAAAACAAAAAAGTCGTTTGTAATTCGCGATTCACGGATTCCACGATAGCAAATCCAGGTAATCACAAATACAATAAAAAGAGCCGGAATGTCAGCTACCAAATGGAAATTACCAATATGAGGTGCATTAGTCCAGGCCGAAAATGCATCGGCCATTTCAGGACTTAATCCGGACAAAGGAGTTCCGGCATTCATCGCATCAACTGCTGCTTGATATCCACGCGAAGCAGTTAAAAAGTCAGTTGAAAGATAGCTTGGGATATGAAATCCAAGTCCATCCATTAATCCGGTGAAATAGCCCGACCACGAAATCGCCACAGCGATATTCCCAATGGCATATTCCATGATTAAATCCCAACCAATAATCCAGGCAATCAGTTCACCAAAACTCACATAGGCATAGGTATAGGCACTTCCGCTTATGGGAATCGACGAGGCAAATTCGGCATAACACATGGCTGACAATCCGCAGGCAATGGCAGTAAAAACAAAAAGCAGCGAAACTGCAGGGCCGCCGCTGGCCGCCGCATTCCCAATGGTACTGAAAATACCGGCACCTATAATTGCGGCTACACCCAGAGCTGTCAAATCAAAGACGCGGAGTGTGCGCTTCATACCACCCGTGCTTCCAGCCAATGAGTCTGCATCACTTAAAATATGCGAAATGGATTTCTTCCGAAAGAGGTTTTCTAAATTCACCTGACAAAGTTATTTAGGACAAAAATAAAGAAAATACTACCCGATTTAGAAATTGATTTGAATTTCAAACAATATAGTTTTTGACAAAGGTAGCCTTTAAATAAGGCCAATGGATAAATAAAAAACGATATAAAATCACAACAGAGGGTTACCTTTTATGATTTTACCGAATATAGACTAGTTTTCAAGATTTAATTGTTACAAAAGAAAAACCAAATTTAATTAACCATTTTCCTGAAAAATGATTGAAAAAGTTCTGCTTAAGTTCGTAGTAATCCTGTTTTTAAGTGTTAGTCTAAATCTTTCCTCTCAATCTCAAAACCGTAATTACTTTGTTGTTAATGGGAATGTTATAGCTGAATTAAATAGCGCAAACTATAGCTCTGTACTGATAATTAAAAATAATCAGAAGAGTGTTTCTTCTCAAATACCAGGGAATGGCCGGTTCAGACTTGAACTCGAGTATAATGCAGAGTATCGGCTCATTTTTAGTAAAAAAGGCAATCAATCAAAAGCCATCGTTGTTAATACCGAAATTCCTGAAAAAGCAATAAATAATGCTTCTAATTTTTCGCATTTCCTGATGACAGTAAAACTACTTGCCGGATCACGGGATTCAGAAAATAACTATTCGGAAAATCAGATTCAACAAATTTGCTATTCGTCTCAAAAAAATTGTTTTACAGCATTACCATCCATACTCAATGCTGAATATGTTGAAAAAGGGAATTCCAATCAGGATCAAATAATCCGATCTCAGGTATACAAAGCAAAATTGTAGTGCAATAAGTTATTCCAGGCAAAAAAGTCGGCTCTGTTTGAAAAAAAATATTCGATAAATAAACAGATGCACCCGAATATCTCCAATTCAATAAAATCTATTCTTAAACGTTAACTACTAAACGGATTTTCATCACGATCTCCGCAATAAACATGGGTTCATGCTTGTCTTTTGATTGATTTGGTTATTTTTACGAGGCGATTAAGTTGTTCTGAACAATTCAATTGGCTTTAGCAATATTTCATCGAATTTAAACATATATGCAAAAGATAGGTCGGATAGTTCTGGGAGTGGTTATGATTCTTTGTCTTTTCATTCAGCTTCCATCGCTGGCGCAAAGCAAAAAATTCTTTGTCATAACCGGAAAAATAATCCCCGAAGCAGAAAGTAACGTGAATGGATCAATTGAGGTTACCAAAAACGGAAAAGAAACTTCAACTATCGACATCCCCAAAAACGGACGTTTCCGGTTCGAACTCGAATTCTTCAATGAGTTTAGTTTGACTTTCAAATATCCCGGACATTTTAATAAAATCATTATTGTTTCGACCGAAATACCTCAGGAAGTATGGCAACGGGATAATGACTTTCCTCCCTTCCCAATGATTGTTCAGTTAACAAAAGAGTTCGAAGGAATCGACAAGAGTTTCACCTTAAAACCTTCAGGAAGAATATTTTACGGAAAAGAAATTGATAACTTTGAAAAAGAAAGTTATATATCTGATCTACAATTTACAGAACAGATTGCAACTGCCAAAACTCAAGCCAATCAGGTTCAGAAAGAAGCCGCCTCAATTTCGAAAGAAAATGCTCAGGACTTAGCCGCGAAACAGAAAAATTTTGATCAGTTAATAAAAGAAGCAGATGCAAATTATCAACGAGGCGAATATCAACTGGCTTTATTGAAATATCTGGAAGCGCGTAAACTGTTTCCTGAAAAAGCCTATCCGAATGATCGTGTAGCCGAACTTCAGGATTTGGTAAAAGCGCTTGAGATTACGGAAAAACAAAAAGCAGAATTAGAACAAAAATATAAATCTGCGATTGCCAAGGCCAATGGATTCTTCGAACAAAAGAGCTACAAAGAAGCCCGGCCGATTTACGAAGAAGCATTGCAATATAAGCCGGGCGATGTCTTTTCGAACGGAAGAATCAACGAAATTGACCAGCTACTTGCCTTACTCGAAAAACAAAATCAGGTTAAAGATCTGATTGCCAATGCCGACAAAAATTACAAATCGAAAAAATACGACGAAGCAATTACTCTGTATAACCAGGCAAAACAACTGGTTCCTGAAAATCAATATCCACAGGATCAAATCAATTTGATTACCCAGGAAATGCAACAACAGGCACAGCTTGATCAACTTGAGAAAGATTTCAACCAATCCATACAAACGGCCAATACTTTAGCACAACAGAAAGACTATCTCCAAGCCTTAAACTCGTATAAAAAAGCGCTTGGATTAAAGCCCGACAGCCAGCTCGCCAAAGACAAAATAGCAGAAACAGAACTTGCACTGGTTGCTGTTGAAAACGACAAGAAATACCTTCAAGCCATTCAGCTTGCCGATCAGGCTTTAGCCAAAAACGATTTCCAAAATGCAAAAATACAATACCAGGAAGCCCTGAAAATTAAATCTGAAGCTTATCCGAAATCTAAACTTGCTGAAATTGCAGCCTCCGAATCAAAAGAAGCTGACTTCAACAATTGGGTAACCAAAGCAGAAAAGGCATTTGCTGACAATAACTTCGATGAAGCATTGAACTCATTTACCGAAGCTCTGAAATTAAAACCAACAGATACACCAGTAAAAAAACGAATTGAGGATATTCAAAGCCTGAAAAACAAGGAATCGGCTGAAAAAGAATATGCTGATTTAATTACCCAGGCCGATCAGAATTTTAACAACAATCAATTCGACGAAGCAATTACGGCCTACTACAAAGCTCTTCAAATTAAAAAGTCGGAAACATATCCGAAAGATCAGCTCAAAAAAATAGACACTTATCAATCATTGGTTAAGAAGGCAGAAAAAAGCTTCCAAACGAAAGATTATCCGGCATCGCTCATTTCCCTGAATAGCATTCTTGAGTTGAAACCAAACGACAACTATGCGGCTGCAAAAATTGCAGAAATAGAGAAAATACAATTGGAACTGAAGCAACTCAAAGAAAAGGCGAAATCCGAATTAATGGCATACAACGATGCAATCAAAGCGGCCGATCAGCTATTTACTACACAAAGTTATCCGGAAGCTATAGTTAAATACAAGGAAGCGTTGGCTATAAAGTCAACCGAAGCTTATCCGCAAAAAAGGATAACTGAAATAGAAACGATTCTCGATAAAGCCGAGAAAGAAAAAGCTCGCATCGAAAAAGAATATCAGGCTGCAATTGCTCAGGCTGACAAAAGCTTCGGGTCGAAAGACTATTCCGGTTCGCTCACTTCATACAACACTGCTCTTGTCCTGAAGCCAAACGACAGTTATGCCACTTCGAAAATTGCTGAGATACAGAAAATTCAATTGGAACTGAAGCAACTTGAGGAAAAATCGAAAGCTGAATTACTGGCTTACAACGAATTGATCAAAGTGGCTGATCAATTCTTTACGGCCAAAACCTATCCTGAATCGATAAATAAGTACAAGGATGCTCTGGCCATAAAGGCAAACGAAGACTATCCGCAGAAAAGGATAAAAGAAATTGAAAGCATCCTCGATGGAATTGAAAAAGAAAAAACACGTATCGAAAGCGAATATAAAGCCGTAATTGCTCAAGCCGACAATCTTCTTGAAAAGAAAGATTACAGCAATGCCCAGGCTGAATACCGCAAAGCGCTCGCGATAAAAGCAAATGAGGTTTATCCAAAAGACCAGATCCGGAAAATTGACGAAACCCTTGCTGAAAATCGACGTCGTGAAGAGGAAGCCCGGAAACAGGAACTGGAGAAACAGAATCTTGCATTTAATCAGGCCATGGCAAACGCCGATAAATCGTTTAGCGAAAACGATTTCAATACGGCAAAAACCGGTTATGAGACTGCTTTAAGCATTAAGCCAAACGATCCGACTGCAAAAGATAAATATGGACAAACAGAGGCAAAACTTGCCCAGCTTGCCCGAAATACCCAAGCCTACAACAAAGCGGTTACCGAAGCAAACAATAAATTAACCGCCAAACAATATCCTGAAGCCAAAGAAAAATATCAGGAAGCACTTCAGTATTTACCCGACTCGGATTATCCAAAGCGACAAGTGGCAAAAATTGATGAACTGCTGGCTCAACAGGAAGCTGAGGCTAAAACCAAACGTGAATTTGACCTGGCTGTTACTGAGGGTGAATCTTTATTTAAAAACAAAGATCTGGCAAAGGCAAAAGATGCCTTTATGAAGGCTTACAATTTAATTCCGTCAGAAGTTGTTCCGCCCAAAAGGATAAGCGAAATCAACGATTTAATTGCTCAACAGGAACGTAATGAAGCTGCCATAAAAGCGACTCTGGAAGCCTACCAAAAAGTAATTCAGCGGGCTGACAATCAATTTGGCAACAAGGAATATACCTCAGCTCAGTTGTCATACAATGAAGCATTATTGGTAAAATCGGATGAAAAATATCCACAGGATCAATTGGTTTTGATCGCAAAGCTTCTGAAAGAGCAAAACGAGCAGAATTACAAAACTGCAATTGCGAAAGCCGACAATTCGTTTAATACCAATCAGTTTGACGATGCGACAACTAACTATCAGGAAGCATTGAAATTCAAAAAAGAGGATCAATACGCCACACAAAAACTGAAAGATATTGAAAAGAAAAAGGCCGATCTTGAAGCCGAGAATAATCGGTTAAAACAATTTGAGGATAACTACAAGGCTTTAGTCGCCGATGCCGATAACGAATTGAAAAACAAAAGTTATGTTACGGCAAAAGAAAAGTACCAAAAGGCATTGACATTAAAACCAACGGATGTTTATCCTAAAGATCAAATCGCCAAGATTGACGAACAGCTAAATGAACTTCAAAAAGCAGCTGAAACGGATAAACAATATGCGCAGTTAATTAAAGATGCACAGAATGCATTTCAGGCAAATAAACTTAAGGAAGCCCGTGATTTATACCAGAAAGGTTATGACCTGAAACCGAACGAGCCGATGCCGCCAATGCGCATTTCCGAAATCGATGCGCTTCTTGCCCAACAAGAAGAAACTGCGAAACTCGCTGCCATGGAAGAAGCACAGCGACTGGCAAAAGAAAAAGCAGACCGAAATCAGTACAATAATGCTGTTGCTGCAGCTGATAAAGAATTTGCCGCAAAATTGTATACGCTTGCAAAAGTTCATTATTCCGATGCTTTGATTGCCCTACCCAACGAAAAATATCCACGGGATCAAATCGCCAAAATTGATGATTTGATTGCACAGGAATTACTGAAAAAATCACTGGCGGAACAAAAAGCCCAGCAAGATTCCATTCAAAAAGCGAAAGACAAGCTATTCGATTTAGCCATGACTTCTGCAAAAGATCATGAACAGAACAGTCGTTATGAACAAGCAATCCAGAAATACAATGATGCCATCAGCATAAAGCCTGATCAACGAACTGTGATTCAAAAACTGATCAGCGACATTCAGGATAAAATGCAACTTTTGGCTAAACAGGATGCCGAATACAAACGATTGATCAAGCTTGCTGACGGATATTTTACTGATTCGAAACTTAACGAAGCATTAACTGAATATCAGAATGCGATTAAAATTAAGGCAGATGAAGAGTATCCCGGAAAACAGATCAAGGAAATACAATCTCAACTGGCTGCTCGCGAACTGAACTATACCAATGCAATAGCAAAAGCTGACAAAGCCTACGATGCGTCTGACTGGGTAACTGCCAAGACCGGTTATACCGAAGCATTAAGTGTAAAACCCAATGAAACTTATCCTGCCAATCGCTTGAAGGATGTAAATCAGAAAATTGCCGATGCAAATCTCGCAGCCATTAGTAATTCAGCCGATAATAAAGCATATTCTGATGCTATGGAAAAGGCAGAGAAAGCGTTAAAAGAAGACCAGCTTTCTTCAGCAAAAATGCAATTTCAGACGGCACAGTCGATTAAACCCGACGAAAAATTACCAGCACAACGGATCAAAGAAATTGATTTACTGATCGATCAGCGTAATAAGGATCGTTTGGCTAACGCACAACGCGAACTCGACGAAAAATACCAGCAGGCTTTAAATGTAGCCGATAATTCGTATCGCGATAAATCATACAGCATTGCCAAACTTCAATATCAGCAGGCTTCGCTAATTAAACCTGAAGAATCGTATCCAAAAACTCAGATGGCTTTAATGGACAAATTGATGAATGAAGCCAAACCGGTTGAAACTTATGCTAGTAAACTGCCAGAAAATGAACCTGTCAAGTCAGTTAAGAAACCAATCTTCAATCCTCAGGAATCGGCTCAGGCTACTGAATCGAGAGCCCAGATGTACAATACGATTACTGACTATGACCAGGCAATCAAAAAAGCTGATGATTTATTTGGCGTGAAAGATTATACTGTAGCACGATTCTATTATTACAAAGCATCTGACATTAAACCTTCTGAAGAATATCCAAAAAAGCAGGTCGACCTGATCCGAAAACTGATCGATTCGCAACTTTCAGCTGGGGATCTTTCAGAATACGACAAGGCAATAACCCAGGCCGACAATTCCTTTTCAAGTAAGAACTATCCAATCGCTAAATTTTTCTACAACAAAGCCCTGGACATCAAATCGTGGGAAAAATATCCAAAAGACCGGATTAATGAAATTTTAGCGCTGACAAATTCACTACTTTCTGAAAAGGATGAAAAAGAATACCAGGACATAATAGCTAAAGCCGATGAGGCCTATTTTAATAAAGATCTGGCCATTTCGCGCTTCTACTATAACAAAGCTTTATCCATTAAAAGAGACGAAAATTACCCGAGAATAAAGCTAAAGGATATTCAAAAACTTATTGATCAGGATGCTCAAGATCAGGAAAATGAGCAATACCGAAATCTCGTTGACCAAGGCGATCAGGCTTTTCAACTCAAAAACTACAGCGTAGCGCGTTTTAATTACAACAAAGCGCTCACCATGAAACCGAATGAAAAGTATCCGAAAGATCAGCTTAAAAAGTTAAAAGAAGCGTTGCAAAATCAGGACAAATAATTTTACTTTAGTGAGCGGATGACTTCGAGTCACCCACTCACTCTAAAAATTTCGCTTTGGAACTAAAAATAAAAGATCAGCTATTCAGTTTGTTTGAGTCTCATTTTAAAGAAGAAGTTACCTTCTTTGAGCAGTTACCGGCATCAGGTTCATACCGCGAATATGTCAGGATAAAAAGTGTAAACCACCAGGTTATTGGTGCCTACAATCAGGATGTAAAAGAGAATCAGGCGTTCCTGGAGTTTTCGGCCCATTTCCGAAATAAGAACATTCCGGTTCCTCACATTTATGCTGTAAACAGTAACATGGATTGCTACCTTCAGGAAGATCTGGGCAACACTACCCTATTCGATTTCATCAGCAAAACCCGCGAAAATGAAGGATTTTCAATCAAAATAGTAGATGAATACAAAAAGGTTCTGCGCGAACTTCCGCGGATTCAACTGGTTGCCGGGAAAGACATCGATTACAGCGTTTGCTACCCACGCGAAGCTTTCGACAAACAATCGATGATGTGGGACTTAAATTATTTCAAGTATTATTTCCTGAAACTGGCCAAAATACCTTTCGACGAACAGGCTCTGGAAGACGACTTTCAGACTTTTAGCGACTACTTATTGGCTGTAGACAACAATGCGTTCCTCTATCGTGATTTTCAGTCGAGAAACGTGATGTTGAAAGACGGGAAAGTATATTTCATCGATTATCAGGGTGGAAGGAAAGGCGCACTTCAATACGATTTGGCTTCGCTGCTTTACGATGCCAAAGCCAATATTCCGGAGGCCGAACGCGAAGAATTACTCGAATTTTATCTGGACGAACTTAGCCAGTACAAACAGGTCAATCGCGATAAATTCAAGGCTTTATTTGGTGGCTATGTGCTGATACGAATTATGCAGGCCATGGGCGCCTATGGGTTTCGTGGTTTTTATGAGAAAAAAGAGCACTTCCTGAAAAGTATTCCATTTGCACTCAAAAATCTGGAAACACTGCTTGCCAAAAATACAATCCAGGCCAAGCTTCCCGAATTATTTAAGGTACTGAAAGCTGTTACTGAATCGGTGTTCCTGAAAACGATCAGTCCGTCGAATGACCGGTTAACCGTGCGTGTCAGTAGCTTTTCGTATAAAAAAGGCATTCCGCACGATCCCTCAGGAAATGGTGGAGGATTCGTCTTCGATTGCCGTGCCATTCACAATCCGGGTCGTTACCTTGAATACAAACACCTTACTGGAAAAGACCCGCAGGTTCAGAAATTTCTCGAAGAAAAATCGACTATTGCCAGCTTTATGGAATCAGTTATCAGCCTGGTATCGCAATCGGTTGAAGTTTATTCGTCCAGAGGGTTTTCGCATTTATGTGTGAGCTTCGGATGCACCGGAGGACAGCATCGCTCGGTATATGCAGCCGAAAAATTAGCCGAATACCTTCGCAACAATTATCCGGTTACGGTTGTTTTACAGCACGTCGAACAGGATAAAATATAGATATGTCGAAAACGCAGTGTAAAAACGAAGATTACAAGGAAAAAGACGATGCCAAATACGTTTGCAAACGTTGCGAGCGGAAAGCAAAAAAAGAAGACAAACTGTGTAAACCAAAGAAGATAAAAGACTGAGTTTATCGTAAGAAGAAATTTCATCTAAATAAAACGAGGTAAGTTATTCACCTGCCTCGTTTTTATTTTATTCATACGGACTATATTTTCTTCAGGAATTCGGCGCTGTCTTTAAAGGTTGGCGGGTCCATTTCCACGAAAATATTTTTTACGCCACCCACAATGGCAGCAGCAAAAAAGTCTTTCCAATCCACAATCCCTTGCCCTATAGCTACCTGTTCTTTTTTAGTGGCAGACCAGTCGGCCAAATGGGCCGATATAAACCTTCCGGGGTATTTTCTGAAATAATCGGCAGCCTTGTATCCAATATTCACAACGGCAACCTGGGATTGCATTTTCACCAGCGCCGGATCGAGCCTTTCGAGCATGGCATCATAAATCAGCTCGTCGCCCCGCTTTTCGAACTCCATGTGGTGATTGTGGTATCCGAGCTGTAACCCGGCGGCCTGCACCTTGCGACCAATAATATTTAGCTCGTCGCATCCTTTGCGGTAATCGTCAACCGAAGCGCCATCGGGCAGCCACAAGCTTGAACAAATCATCTGTCTCATGCCCATTTGCTGCGCCCACTCAATTCGGTTATCCAAATGGTCGCGCAATTCGCCCATGCCGTAATGTGAGCTGGTGCATTTCAGACCGGTATCCTCAATCATTTTCCGAAGTTCAGTTCCGCTCAGGTTATTGAATTTCTCAAACGGAGTTCCGGTGTAGCCCAGCGGAGAGCACATTTCAACTTCAGAATAGCCCATTCCCGCCATTTTTTTCAAGGTTCCAGAGAAGTCGTTGCCCAGCTCATCGCGAAGCGTCCAAGTCTGAAATCCAAATGCTAATCTTTGTTTAGAGTCGGCAGCTGTCGCTTTCGGCAAAATAGCATTCAGTAAAGCCATGGAGCCCAATGCTGCTCCACCCGCTTTTATAAAGTTTCTTCTGGTTAAGTTCATATCTTTCCGTTTTAAGGTCTAAATCGAATCGATATTCCAACCCGACCGATAGGCACGTTGCAGATAGTTGTTCGCAGCATCGTTATTGGTAATTTTCAACTGCGAGGCGTCATAGCGTAGGGTTTTGTTTGTTCGCAAAGCTGCTGCGTACAAATTGACGGCTTCGGTAATTGGCCAGGCCTGGCGGAAATTACCCTCAATTTGCTTACCGGTTTTTATTCCCTCCACAAACCGCTGCACTCCAGGTTGCTTGGTTGCCCCGGCTGCCACCGAAACTTCTTCGGCTTTTTTCACTTCTCCTGAAAGCAAATAGGGCTTTTCAACCGTAAATGCAGATGACATGATGATTCCCTTGTCGCCAACGAACATCATTCCTTCATCCGGAAAATCGATGTTTTTATCGTAGAATTCCTGTGGTGTCGGAGGTTTCATTCCGCCATCGTACCACACCAGGTCAACTGCCGGGCGGTTGCCTTTGGCCGGATATTTAAACCGAACTGTACTGGCAAACGGGAAAGCAAAATCATTCTCAATCTGGTAAGCTGTTGCATCAGTCTGCAAATCGCAAACATGGCTTCTATTTGGCTCAATAATGGTTGGGTTTTCTAGTTCCAGCGCGTTGAAAACAGTCCACAAGCTATAGTGACCCATATCGGCCATCGAGCCGCCACCAAAGTCGTACCAACCGCGGAAAACCATATTGGTATAATACGGATGGTACGGGCGATCGGCTTCGGGCCCAACCCACAAATCCCAATCGAACCCATCAGGAACGGTGGGTTTTTCGGCAGGTACTTTGGCGTATTGCGGCCATACCGGGCGGAACGACCAGTTGTGTACTTCCTTCAAAGTCCCGATTACACCGCCGTTGATCCATAACATGATCTGATCCATATTTCCGTTGGTGTCCCAGGGAATGAGGTGAGTAATTACGTTCGAGTTCCGGGCAAAATCAATCACTTTCCGGCCTTCGAGCAGGCGGTTCGAAATGGGTTTGTGCATGGTAACCGCAATATTGCGCTTCATAGCAGCCATCGCAATCAGTCCGTGCAAATGATCCGGCGTCATAACTTTAACGGCATCCAGTCCTTTTTCTTTTTCGAACAGTTCCCTGAAATCGGCATAAGCACGGCAGGCTTTGTATTTCTGATCGGCCCTTTGTTTGGCATAAAACCCATCAACATATTCCTGAGCATTGTCGCGACCTCCGGGAATGGTGTTGTTTCCGCCTGTAGTCCAGTTCGGATTACCAATAGCCTTGCGAATCTGGTCGCGTAGTGATTCGGGGTCCCAATCGTAATAATTGATCGCTTTTTTCTGCGGATCGCAAACCGCTACAATTTGTATTTCAGGAAGGTCGAGCATTCCTTGCATTTCGCGCAATCCCTGCGTTCCGCAACCAATGTAGGCCAGGTTGATTTTATCGCTCGGCGCAACAAAACCTGCTCCACCCAATACGTGCCTTGGGATTAAAGTTACTCCAAGTGCAGCGGTTGTTACTCCGCCAATAAATTTTCTGCGATTGATGGCGTTGGATAATTCAGTTTCAGCCGCATTGACTGAAGTTTGCTTGTTTGAATTCATTTCTTCATTCATCGTGATTAGGTTTAGACTTGTTTGATCCTCTAAAATTAGGGAAAGATTTCGATCAAACGCCTGATTTACTTCACAATGTTTTGAAGAAGAGGGGCATAAAAAAAGTCCACCGCCTTTTGAAGCAATGGACCTTTTCGTATCGTTGTAATTTTCTATTCCTGAACATCATCCGGATCTGAAATATCTCCATTCTTTTGCTCTGCTCTTCGGGCAAAGATAATCAAGGCAATAACAACCACAATGGCCACATACAAGCCACTTGGAATTGGAGGTGGATCGCCTGCTCCGTATGAGTGCATTCCGGATAAGTAATAATTCACCCCAAAGAAAGTCATCAAGACAGAACTCAAACCGACCAGGGCAAGGCTATTTAAAGCGAAAGTGCTTTTTAATCCAGGAACTTTCCGGAGGTGCAGAATAATGGAATAAACTAAAACGGTAACCAATGCCCAGGTTTCTTTCGGATCCCATCCCCAATAGCGGCCCCATGATTCGTTGGCCCAGACACCGCCAATAAACGAACCAATGGTAAGCATAAACAGCCCAATAATCAATGCCATTTCAACGATGTAAGAAACTTCAAGAATGGTAAAACTGATTTTTTGATTATTCTTTTTGTTTCGCAAAATCATCAGCACCAAATTTAGCATTCCGAGCAATGCTCCCATGCCCAGAAAGCCATAACTGGCGGTAATAATGGCCACATGAACCACCAGCCAATACGATTTCAGTACTGGAACCAAATTGGTTATTTCCGGGTTCATCCAGCTCATTCCAGCCACAAAAAGGATAATGGCAGCCAAAAGCGTAGTTACAGCCAAAGTTATCGGCGACCGTTTCAGGAAAATGAAACCTGACAAGCTGGTTGCCCAACCCACATAAATCATGGTTTCATACCCGTTGCTCCATGGTGCATGACCCGAAATGTACCAACGGGCAAGCAATCCGAGCGTATAGCAAAGAAAAGCTACTGCAATAAGTATCGTTCCAATAGTGATGTATTTCGATAATCCTTTGCCTGACTTGAAAATCAGCATAAAATGCAGTACCAGTAAAACAAACCCCAGTAAAGCATATATTTTGGCAAGCTTGCCGAAAATATTCCATTCGTTATAAAATATCTCCATACTGATTTTAGTGGACGAAGGCATAATATCGGCCCCATAAGTGCGCTGGAATTTTTTGATGTAACCTAAATTTTCGTCAGATTTCGACCAGTTGCCCGAAGTTTCAGCTTCATCAACGCTCTGATAATAAAGGCTCAGAATGTTTCGTGCAAAATCAACCTCTTCTTTCTTTGCCGTTTCCGGAAATGTTGAAGAGGTTACCCAAGTTTTGCGTTGATCGTTCGGAACCGGGAAAATCTTTAAAAAATCACCTTTGAAAATCTCGTAGCAGATATTTACGCGTTCATCAACATTCATAACTTCCTTGTCAAGCTTATTCCGCAACGTTTGCTTCTTGTTGTAGGCCTGCTGAACCATGTCATTCAACCGGTAATTTCCGGCATCATCAAACATTTGCCTGAACGAAACAAATCCGCCGGAAGCGCCTAAAGTCTTAGCTAAATCAGGATGACCAACTTTTACCAGCGGTACAACCTTCCATTTGTCGGGATTGGCGCTCATTTCAAGGAAGAATTCGACAGCCGACATACCATCCCAATTATCAGTTTTAGCGATTTTCCGCAATAAATCAGATGCCAGTGTACTCACAGGTTCAATACGCCCCTGATGGTCCTGAACCAACAATTCGCCAAAAGCATCGATGTGTTTTTTCTTTGCTGCCGAATTTCCTGCTGCAAAAGCAGAATTACTTGTCAGGCTTAATCCGGAAAGGAGAATCCCCACAAAAAATAGTTTTACAATTTGGCGTTGTGCCTGAAGATTCGAACTTAGGCGAACCAACTTCTGAAACCGGCTATTTTTACTAAAAACAGTAAATACCATTCCTAAAGCCATGAAAAAATAACCCAGATATGAAATTAATGTTCCCCAATAATCCTGATTAACTGAAAGAACAGTTCCTTTTTCATCCTGATCGAACGAAGACTGAAAAAAGCGGTATCCTTCGTATTTCAGGATGTTATTCATGAAAATACGGAACGGACGTTCGATCGAAGCGCCCGGATCTTTAAGGGTGATTTCACTTGCATAGGATGAAGGACTCATTGAACCCGGATAGCGTTCAAGCTGAAAGTCGCGAAGATGAATGCTGAAAGGCAATTCGCGCACTACAGAGCCATAAGCAATACTCAAATTAATACCGTTTATTGTTACAACTTCAGGCTGCGAAACTGCGCCATTGCGCCCAAAAACATTCACTTTGCGGGTTTCGTTTCCTGAAGTGATTATAGCCGTAAAAGCATCTAATCCGGTTTCTCCGGAGCTTGCAGGCATTTGAACCAATGACGGCTGAGACATTCCACTTGCATCAGGAACCGAAGTTTCCGTTGCATTTGGAACAAATATCTCATTTTCAACTGTTAGTTTCTTTCCATCAATCTCGATTGTTTCTTTATAGTAATTGCTGGTATTCGGCGTAAATTTTACCTTGGTAAGGTTTCTTACTTCATGGTTATTTACACTAGCTTTCAAATCGATGTATGAGGCTTCGGAAACGACCTGATTGGTCGATTCACCTTCACGAATGTGCATACTTCCTTCAAACCCAAAATAGCGTGTAACACCAGCTCCAATAATAATCAGGATAAATGCCAGATGGAACATCAGGATAGCCCATTTCTTCCTATTTATAAGCTTATACCTGACGACACTTCCTGCCAGATTAATAACTCCGACCAAAAGCAGCAATTCGAACCACCAGGCCTGATAAATCAAAGCCTGGGCAGTGTCGGTGCCGTAATCATTTTCGATGAATGTTGCATAGGCAATTGAGATGGCAAACATCATCAAAAGCAATACAGTAAAGAACATTGAGGAGATAAAAGAAACTATTTTTTTCATCTGTCGATAATTCGTTTTTCAATTGCCAGATGGAACCCGCCATATTAGTCATCCTCGTGTGTGAGAATATCACTCTCATGGTTCGTTTCATTTAGCGACCATTTTCAATAAATAACAACTCTTAAGTATAACAACTTGAACAGAACAAAAAATGACCTATCCTTCAAAAAAAACTCCTTTGCTTTAAAGTTAAAACAAAGGAATTTTTTTGAATCGGACAGAACCCTCACTTATTTTGTTGTCGGATCGTCGTGTGCTATTTTAGCCACATATTCCTTATAGTTAAATCCTTTGTAATTAGGACTTTCTTCGTTGTGGCATTTTTTACATACTTTTTCGTCTGGCATAATCATACCTTTCGACATTGCTAAAGTCTTGTCTTTCATAACTGTAGCAACTTTGTAAGCGCTACCTGCACCGTGGCATGATTCACATGAAACGCCTTCAGCAACAGTAATAGTAGCAACTAAAGCCTGATTTGCACCAGCAGCAGTTGAGTGACATTTCAAACATTTTGGATTTGTAGCATCAGCACCCTTCAGGCTTTCCATAGCTTTAGCGTGTTTACTGCTCGCCCATTTGTTGTACTGTTCGCCTTTCTCGGCCTTGTTGTGACACATTTTACATTTCGCGGCGCCAACATATTTGAAATCTTCAGCGTTTACTATGCCAACGGTAAGAAATACCATTCCAAGTAAGAAAATAATTTTTTTGTAGTTCATAGTTGCAAGTGTTTAAATGATTAAAAATATTTTCAATGTTTTACTAATTCAATTTAGATGCCAGAAAAATATTCCGCCTAACAAAAATGCGTTTAATTTTCGTCAGCACAAAAAAAAAAGACTTAATATTTGTCAATAGTCCCAGCCTAATAAAGCTGCGAATGACAACTTGAACAGAGCTCTGTTTTCCAGGCATCATCGATATCAACAGGGTGTTTAAATTCAAGTGGTTGCATCGAATTCGAATATTCCATTTCTCCTGGTTTTCCCTGAGCAAGAATTGTATGGCATAAATTGCAATCCTTCGAAATGACTTTCCCTTGTTCTGTCGCGTGGCGATCGTTGTGGCAACGGAAACAACCATCAGATTCCATATGCCCGATGTTGTTCGGATAGGATTTCCAGCTTGATTTCATGAACGGGAAAATATTCTTTGAATACCCGTTTTGTATCTCTACAATGGCCGCTTCAATGTCTCCTTTCTTATCCGTTAACAACGCAGGATTACTTGCAGTATAAAATTCTGTAACCTGATTCCGGATAGCTAAAAAAGCGGAATCCTTGGTCGAATAATCCTTATACAAGATTTTCATTGCGATTTGTTTAATCCCCGGCAATTCTTTTGATATCTTTCCTTCGCTCAACGATTGATCGACGAAACTTTGCGGAGTGCGGTAATTATGCGCCGGCCGGTTGTGACAATCCAGACAATCCATCACCCGCGTCTCTAAAGAGTCTAATTTCGCCTGACTGAGCGGATTCTCATTATCCGTAAAGATTTCGCTAACACCGGTTTTAATATTGGTGTACTTTACCCAAGGAATCACCTGACGGTTAGCCGAAGTTGTTTTATATTCAATCCTTACATCAGGACTAATATGCTGATGAATGCCTCTTTGAAATCCGGCTGGAGTCATTTTCGAACTTGTTTTAAGCTGAAGGCTGATGGTTTCTTCCGTATTGGTATCATCGGCCAGATAAGATTGTTTAGTCCTCAGCTTTCCATCGTAAAATTTCTCGGGCCAGTGACACTGCTCACAAGTTTCCCGGGCAGGGCGCAAATTCGAAATTGGAGTTGGTATTGGAGTTGGATATTTTTTAGCCAAAACAGAATACACCTGATACATACCCGACATTTTACTTTTTACATACCAACTGGCACCTGACCCAACATGACATTCAACACAGGCAACACGTTCATGCGCCGAACCGTGGTAAGTCGTATATTCAGGTTCCATTACCTGATGGCACAGTTTTCCGCAGAATTCAACCGATTCGGTATAATGAAACGCTTCATAACTACCAACCGAAGAAATAATAAGCAGGAACATTGTCCCAAAAACAAATATGATTGAGGCATTCCTTGTCGCTACATTATTGAAATTAATAATAGGCCAATCTTTAGGTTCACCCAATTGGTCAGCCTTTCTTCCTTCTTTTCTGTGCATCCGCATACCAATTGGGATCATCAATAATCCAACAATCATAAATGCAGGCAAAACCATGTAGATAAATAGCCCTATATAAGTTCCTCCAAAATCAAAAACCCAATTCAAGATCACTAATGAAAAAATAGTAGTCAAATTGAAAACAGCGATTACCGCTCCGGAAATCGAAACCCAATTCTTAATCGACGATGGTAATTTCATAGTGAATGTTTTTATTATTTATCGAAATAAGCAAAAACAACAATGTTAATCCAAAGTACTGTTTATTAATGGAAAAGCAAAGAGTAAATAATAAAAATGACTTGAATAATTCCGGTGAACAGGAATACGAACCCAAAGAACTTAATGACTTTCATTCGTCGTGGAGAAATCTCAGATTTCGCTGTAACTTCCTGCAATCTTCCCGACTTTTCAAGTTCCTCGAACTCACGTGGACGATCTTCTTTGTACTCATCAGCATGAACTGTTCCGGTGAAAATAACCGTGTCCATCGGGAAGGCTTCAGGACGAAGATGGGTATTAAAGAAATGGATCGTGAAAATAAATCCAACGGCCAAAAGAGCTTCGTCGCTGTGAATGATCTGGGCTACATTGATTAACCAACCTGGTAGAAATTTAGTAAATAAAACAGGGAACCAAAGAACCAAACCGGTTGAGCCAATAACCACAACCCCCCAGAAAACAGCCATATAATCAAATTTCTCCCAATAAGTCCATTTCCCATATGATGGCCGAGGCCCTTTTCCTACAAACCATTTGATCGAAGCCACAAAGTCTTTAACATCCTGACCATTAAACATGAGTGAGTTCTTTGCAAAAACAAACTCCATCAGGCTTAATCCTTTTTCAGCTTTCAGCTTAAACAATGAATACACATGATAGAAGAAATATCCGAAAGTAATGACGGCAGCAATACGATGAAGGATTCCAGCATTATAAGCTCCACCAAGAAATTTAACGAAGAATTTAGCCCAATCCATAAAAGCGAACTTGAGCAACATGCCCGTAAAAGCAAGGGTTAAGAAGCTGATAATTACAAAAATATGAGTTATACTCTGGCTTTTAGTGAATCGCCTGACATAAACTTTATTACTACCATCCTTAGCATGTTCTTTTTTCTTTCTCATGGCATGAATCGACCTTGGAAGCCATAAAAGAGTGTGGGTTCCAAAGAAGATGAAAACACTAACCAACAATCCGGTCATTGCCCAGAAAGTATAATACAGCCATGGAAATTTAGCTTTATTGTTATGCGTTGCATGAGTTAGATACCCGGTAAATTTCTTGCTGGCGTCAGCGTGACATTTCTGACAAGTAGCAACAATATTTTCAGGACTAACCTGCGATTTTGAATCTTGAATTTTGTAAATATTGTGCGCCCCATGGCAATCGGAACACCTTGCTGCCTGCAAATAACCCAATTGGTAAACTTTACCGTGATAGGTTTCCAGATAAGTTTCAGCAAGTTTCTCATGGCATTTACCACACTGGGTGGTAATTTCGGCCATAAATTTATCTTTGTGTACTTCCGAAATATTATGAGCTGTGTGGCAAGTTTCGCAAGTCGGATATTTCAAATCTCCTTTACCATCCCGATAAGCATGGTCACTGGCAATGTACTGGTCATAAATACCCTTATGGCATGATCCGCATGTTGCAGCAATGTTCTTCGGATTCACTGAAGACCTTTCATCCGACTGTTTCAAGTTGAAGTGTGTGGTGTGACAGTCGGTACATACAGCAGCCGAAAGCAATCCTTTTTCAGCTAAACTTCGTCCATGTACACTTTGTGAATAATCGTGTAAAGCATCAACCTCCGTCAGGTTTGTTCCCTGAACCGCTTTACCTGTTTTATTGTGACATTCGCCGCAAAGCTTTGGAATATTTGCCCTGAAAGTCCGTGAACTTTCGTCGGTTTTTGGTTTTACAAAATGTGATCCATGACAATCAGTACAATAAGGTGCATTTTCTTTTTTATTGAAATAGGCCTGTCCATGTCCGCTCTTGAAATAAATATCAGATTCCTCAGCATGGCAAGCAGAACAGTCAACCTTTCCAGCCGTTTCGCATGGGCGGGAAAGATGAATAGTTACGTCGGAATGACATTTTACACAAGTAATATTTTTATGGGTTGAAGCTGCCAATTCGCCAACTTCAACTTTAAGGGAAACAACTTTATTATTTACCGTTTTGTGTGTGTCAGCATCTGAATGGCACTTCAGACAGGAGTTGTCAGAAATAGTCGAAATTAAATTCTTCAGCTCAACTTTATGAGGTGGGTGGCACGATGTACAAGCGGGAATAGCACCCGGTTTTTTCTCCCACAATTCCTTATTAATCACTTTGGTATGCACATCTTCAATTCGTGCATGACATTTCATACAAGTCGCGGCAATGTTCTTGGGCGAAATGCTCGAAGACACATTGGTATGTGGCAAGATGAGGTGATTTCCATGGCAATTGTTACAGGTTGCTGAAACAATCAACCCTTTTTTGTACAAACCCTGTCCATGAATACCCTCGCTGTAATTTTCAAGAATATTGTGTTCCGAAATATTGTAATTCTTTGCAACCGGAGCCCCTTCTCTGTGACACGACCCACATAAAACAGGAATATTCATCTTATAGGTCCGTGATTCAGGTTGATCTGATTTTAAAATATCATGCGTTCCATGACATTCCTTACAGGTAGGCGCAAACTTTTCATTGGCTAAAAACGCCCGACCATGAACTCCCCTGAAATACTTATCTTTTGCATCTTCGTGACAAATTCCACAATTAACCGGTTTAAGATTTTCAGGGTGGGGGAAATCCTTTACAGCAGCATCGGTGTGACATGCAGCACATTCAACATTTTTATGTACCGAGTGCTCAAGTGCATTAGGTTTTATATAAAGAGAAACCTTTTTACCAGCCCTTGTTGTACTTAGCGTTGCATCATCGTGGCACGACAAACAATCGTCATTGGTTTGAGCCGATAATCTGGATACCGATACTAACAGTAAAAAAGCAAGTAAAAAAATTCGGCGCGATTTTTTAAGTATCAAAAACATTTCGCCCAAATTGATATTAGCATGTGATTTGGAAATATTGAAATCACAATTTTCAACAGATTTTCGCAAAACAAAAAGCTTATAATTCTCTCTCATATCTCTTCTCGTATATAAGCATCAAAAGTCCTCAAAATCTAAACTTTATCCTATATCCCAACCGATGATATTTGTCAATTCATTCAAGCATAATTTAAACACAAGCCGAATACTCATTCAAGCACTAATGTGCTTGATGCCAGCCATTAATAATACTTTTAAAATTTTCGATTGGTGATTTTCCAATTGAAGCAATATACAAATGGATAATTAAGAAGATGGAAATAAAGAATCCCATAGCAGAATGAAGAATTGCAGTTACGAAAACTCCACTGAAAGTATAAACTTTATCAATAATGATTTCAGGAAATAAAAGTGCAATACCTGTAACAATTACAACTGGAACTGCCATGTACATTACAATAATATAAATATACTTCTGAAGCGGATTAAATTTTCTTTTCTCCGAGATTGGGAAAGGTGCTTTCATCCCATGAAACATACCCCAGGCGTAGTAGATTGCCTGTTTAATCGGTTTCTTTAAAAAGCCTTGAGGTTTAATAATGTAGTACTTACCATTGGATGTTACCATATTCCCAATAAAATAAATAAGGTAGCTGAGAGCAACAACAGTCCCAGCGATGTTATGAATATTTACAATCATATTAAAACCAACAATTTGAGCTGATTCAATACTCGATTGCATTGAAATACCGGTAAAAATTAAAGTAATAATACCTAAAGCATTAAATGCGTGCCAGATACGTAACCATACTGGATAAAAATATATTTTTTCAGTTGCCGACATACTATTTCTTTTTTAAAATTCTGAAAACACTATGTATTACTATACCTACCAAAGTGAGTATGAAAATGATAATACTTGCTAACTTTAAAATTGGACTTTGATGAGACCCGATGACGTAAGATTCATTAGCTAAAACCGTGTTTAAATCACCCTTTTCAGATCGTTTTTGCAAATTCTGATACTTATACAATGATGCTTTCAACCTTGAATTTGCAGAGTGACATTCAACACATTTCCGTAAAGCTTTTTCCTTTGGTAAAATATCGTGCGATACCATCAAACTATCAACAACTTCAGTATGACACTCGATACACCGAACATGCTGAAAATGCAATTCCTGATTGGGTAACCATTCGTGAATCTGAACTAATTTAGGATTATCGTGTCCAGAGACCAATTTGTATTTTTTCATGTCGTTGTGGCACGAAAGACACATTTTATTGCTATAGTCAACGATTTCAAGTACGTTATCACTTGTTCGGGCAGTAGCCCTGTAAGTATGCTGACTATGACATTTTGTACAGGTGAAATTATCACCATATGCTTTATAATGTACGCTCTTCTTAAATTCTTCATCAATCCGCTCGAATTGATATTTTGCAAATGAGGCATCGCCACCATGACAATCGAGACAGGTACTTAATGGCTCAAGTTTTAAATTGGCCTGATGTGGGTATGTTCCGTACTCCGAAGAATGGCAATCGGTACAATCAAATTGTTTATGTACACCCGAAGTCATTGCAACTGTGTCGAGAATATAATATGGATTCATCAATCTTTTCATCTCCAAATTGGTAACAGTGTTATGGAATGAATACGATTGCTGTGAATGGCATTTTAAACAGGGATGATGTACTGCATTCTGATAAGACTGAGCATTCAAACTGAACGAAATACAATATATAAATATTGAAACTAATAGTACTAACCGATATTTCATCTGTTTATAATTTGTTTTTTAATTGCCAGATGGAACTCGCCAGAATAGTCATCCTCGTGTGCGTGAGGTTATCTCGCATGGCTCGTTTCATATGCCTATAATTTGCTTCTTATTTGCCATATGGAACTCGCCTTATAAGTCATCCTCTTGTTTGATAGTATTGCTCTCATGGCTCGTTTCATCTGACTATGATTTGTATTTTATTAACCGATGAATAATGCCATACCGAACTTTAACCTCACAAATCCGGAAGTATTCCACATCGCAATTTTCATTTTTTGAGTCAATTTAAAAATTGCTCATTTTTCTAACACAACAACTCTTTCGTGTAACTTCTAAAACTTTATTTCAGCAAAATCTGAAATTAGAAAACCTGAACTCTACCTGAAGACGTTAACTATTTCAGGTAATAGTAAAAAAATGGTAACATCCCTTCCTATAGGATATTACCATTTTATATTTTAATCGCTATTGAAATAAACCGCTTAAGCTTAGTAAGCCCATAGTCTGGTAATAACAAATCCTATTGCGAAACCGGTTTTATCCATCTTGTTTTGATTCCACATGATATTGTCTTGTGGCAATAACGAAGTTGTAGAAGCCATATAAATCTGGAATGCATGAGTTCCGGTAGATACTTCATAACCAAAAGCTAAATTTGGTTTTGGGGCATTGGTCCACTCACGTTGTTCCGAGATATCTTTAATCTTCAATGGCTGATCATAGTTGAAGATGATCGATCCCTGAGGAGAGACTTTAATACGGCCACTGGCGTGAACACCAACTTTGTCATGATCGTAAAGAGTACCAACAGCATTGTAATGAGTAAAACTTACTGCAGCCTGAAGTGAAAACCAATCAGTAAATTTGCGTGCTACAACTAATTGAGAAAAATAACTCAACCGATCATTAAATCGAAAATGATAAAGTGGGCCTGAATAAGCTTCTCTTACCATTCCTGATTCAAATGCACTGACTGCTCTTCCATCAATACCTATATTTCCATATAACATGACAGAAATTGGCATCGAATTTTTACGGGTTTGTTGCAAAACAGTCCATTTGGCATTTACGTCAGTAGTCATGTATCTTTTGGTGATACCAGCTCCAATTTGGAAATTCTTAAATGGCACATAGTTCAAACCAATCCGGATGTTCGATGAGCCATAAATTCCCCAAAGATTTGAGTGACCATTTTCAATAGTCCCGAATTTATGCTGGATAACCATCTCCAAGGTCTTTTTATCTGGAATGACTACAGTTTGTGCATCGATCAGACTACCACTTTCAAAAGTAGCACTTACAGGATAGTCCTTTTCTTTTGCCGCTGGAGCTTCTGTTGTTGCATCTTGCGCATACGTGAAAAGAGAACTAAAAGTAAGAAGTGCTATAAATATGATATTTTTTTTCATTTCACCGAATATTTAATGTTATCACTAATTATTATTAGCTCCTTCTGTTATCCATTGAAGAATCAATGCACCTTCGGCTGCAGATACTGTCGCACCATGAGTTCCTGATGTTGGAATTGTATAGAACTTACTGCTTGAAGGAGATGCTGTATTGACATATTTTGGAACTAGCTGAGCATATGCAACTCCTGCACCCATCATAGGAGATTGAGTACTATGACATAAAATGCATTTTGCTGTTAGAATTGGAAGAACCTGTGTTGAGAAACTAACTGGCTCTCCTCCTGGGTTTACAACAGGAACCTCAACAGGTAATACAAAATCGTATTTACAGCTATTCAGAAACAATGATGAAAAGACTAAAATAAGGAATATACTATACTTTTTCATAATATTCATTTTAAAAGTTTATACAAAAAAAGGCTTCTCTTCCTAAAAAAAGAAGCCTCTTTTATATTCTTTATATTGCCTTATTACAATTTAGCAATTGAGTTTGTCAAAAGAGCTTTGGTATAAGCAAAGTTGTGAATACCCAAACTATAATCTCTTAAGCATAACTGGAAGTTAATAATTGCTCCCATTTGTGCATTTGATAATGTAAGTGTTGGTAAAGTTGCGTTATAAGCTTTTTGCTCTGCAGACCATGTTGCTGGAGGAGTTCCAACATATTTAAAACTGCTTGCATTATATGTCTGAGCAGTTGGATTGGTAATTGGATCGTAAACATTCAAATAACCGTCATAGTTATTAGCAGTAATTCCGTACCATAAGTTCGAAGCTGAATCACCATTTCTATTCAAAATATCTACCCCTCCAATTGTAAGTTTAGCAGCAAGATCACCAAGAAGTTTTTTGATTTCTGCACGTGGATTCACCCAAAGTGTAGTAGATGCAGAAGTAATAGCTGTTGTGTGACAACCTGCAACGTTACAACCGTCAAATTTACCGGCAGCACTGAATGTATGTCCACCTGATCTTCCAACCATTGCTCCCATGTGGCAATCCATACAAGAGGCAGCTTGTGTATGAGCTGAATTGGTGTAAGGTAATGTTCCAGGGAATTCTACTCCACCCATTCCAGCATATACAGCACCAATAGCGCCATAATGAGTATGAGTTCTGTAGCTTGGCTTAATAATATTGGTTTTCCCGGCTGGGTCGCCATCAAATACAACACCAGTTGTAGTTGCCAATGCAACATAGTCTAATACATTCCCGGTTAAAGCATTTGTAAATGGACGTGGTTGGTGGCATTTAACACAAAGATTACTCTTTCCGCCATCAGCTTTAAGATCGATAACCTTAGCACCACCCCACATAGTCATTGGAACAGGAGCAACAGTAGTAAACGCCAAATCAGCAGTTCCATAAGTGGTATGCAAAGCGCTGTGGCAAGTTGAACAACCAATTTCGCCATATGCAGCTGAAGATACAGTAGCATAATTGTTTACATACTTACCAGTTGCTGGATTTAATGTAAATGTTGCTGGAACGTTATTCGCTACAACATATTTAAACGCTTCTTGAGCATGACATGGAGTACAGCCAGTATTGCCCGATTCTTCGAAAGCAGCTTCACCATACTCATGTTTAGAAAATTGGAACTGAGTAGAAATTAAATCAACCTTTGTAGAAGTGTGACAAACTTTACATGTTTGATTGGCATCAGTACCATTGGTGCCATCTTTGCCGTTTGCCCCTGTAGCCCCGGTTAATCCCATAGGACCTTCTTTCACACATGATGGAGCTATACACATGACTACTAACGCAGAAAGCAAAAGCTTGGAAAAATTGTTAAGTTTCATAAAATAAGTATGTTAAGGTTACTATTATTTTCCTCACGTTGCACATTAGGCAAACGTATTTATACTTGGCTAAAGTAGAAACCTAAACTGACTATTTTGAATTCAAACAATTGATCTTTAAAAGACATTGCGCTGATTAAAGGCAAGATATTTATTGACAAATGTCAATTTTAGAGCTCAAAAAAATTCAACCTTTCCTGCTGATCAACTGTAGCGCATCCTCATCAAGAATATGAATATTAGTTCCATCAACCGATATAATTCCTGAAGTTTTAAATTCCTTCAGAATTCGGATGAAGCTTTCCATAGTCATACCAGTCATATCAGCCAATTCCTGCCTCGACAACCGGGTATCAAAAGGATTACAAAGAAATATTTCATTCCGAAGATATAGCAACAAATCGGAAACTCTGCCTGGCATATATTTTTGGGTAATCCCAACCAGATTATTAAGCATCTGTATATTTTGCTTATTATTTAGCTTCAGCAATTCAAAAGCAAATTGGCTATTATTCGACACTAATTCATAAATCTTTTCAGAATCAATGAAACAACAATCTACCTGTGTTACAGCCTGAACTGTAAAATGCCTGATTTCGTCGATAAAGATGCCGCCTCCGGTTAAAATAGAATGCGTTGCAACCAAACGGAGAATTAATTTTTTATCGCCATCACCTTCAGCTATAATTTTAGCAAGGCCACGTTTGATACAAACAACATGACTGGCAGATGTATTTTGCTTTAAGATGGTTTCGCCCGCATTAAAAGTGACATGTCGTTTTTCCTTTACAAGCATTTCCAACTCTTCAGTAGTAAGACAATTGAAAATATTTTCCTCACCATCATCAAAACAACGTGCACAGCAACGATCTTTGCATTTTATACACGCCTCTTCTATCCTTCTTGGCTCCATAACTAATATCTTTTCAGGTAAATAGATGAGATTATAGATTAATTCACAATTCAAATTTAAAGTTGCATAAGATACTCAATCTATTTAAATATTCAAATGACTAGATATTTAGTAAAATGTGCTGTAAAACTAATTTATACGCCAGCTTATCTCAAAACAATTTCTAAAAAAGCTCCGTCGTTGCAAGATCTTTTAGTTTACTAAAGAAACCAAAGACTTAGATTTAAAAATTAGCAAATCCATTATGCTTTTACCTCATTACATAATGAGGTTAGTATAGAGATCTGAAAATATTCGAAAAATTCATTGTTGAAATTTATACGACATGAGATTAGCCTCATCTCATCGGGCACGCCTAACCCAAATTTTTTCTTCGTCAAGCTCTATTTTAGATGGAACCTTCAACCGTCCTGGTTCACCATCAAAATGGTAATATGGCGTATTAGCCAATTCTAGTTCAATTCGTCTGGCCTTATAGCAATCGACAAAAGGCAGTTTTGGAATAAGCTTAGAGAAAAGAGCAACCGCAAAAAATGGCATCCAAAGCTTCACAAATTTTCGGACAACAACGACATCTATTAATCCATCTGTCATACTCGCAGCAGGAGCAATATATGCATTATTTCCAAACTGCGAAGCATTTGCGAAGGTGATCAGGAATACTGATTCTTCAATGACAACACCATCAATTTTCATCCTAACCTGAAGCGGTTTGAAAAAAATACTCTCCTGAATAACCAACTGCACATATTTCAGAAATCCACGAGAAGCGGCTTTGCTCATTTTGTCGGCAATCATCGCATCAAAGCCAATTCCACTGGTACACAAGAAACGCTGATCATTTAGCTTGCAAACATCCAATTGTAAGTTTTCCCCTTTAATCAAAGCCATCGTACTTTTACGAATATCCATTGAAATTCCAAGTTCGCGGGCTAGTCCATTTCCGGAACCCATCGGAATAATTCCCATCGGCGTGCTCGTTCCAATCAGTCCCTGTGCAACTTCATTCACAGTTCCATCACCTCCGACTGCGACAACCAAATCAAAACCACTGACAGAAGCTTTTGCTGCTAGTTCCGTAGCATGTCCGGGATGATTGGTAAAGGTGTGCTCGACTAAATATCCTCTTTTAATTAAATATGGTATCACAATCTCTATCGCTTTCGCACCGTTCTTGTGCCCTGCATATTTATTAATTATCAGGAATATTCGTTCTGTCTTAGTTTGTGTCATTGCTAGTATATCTATTTTACCAATGCGATGAATCGCTTCTCCTACATTTTAACGGCTTATAAAATCATCATGTAACACCTGCATGTATGCTTTTGGCGACAACAAATCGACTGATTTTGCCTTTTCTCCCGGGTCAGGAACAAAACTTCTGGAATTCTGATCGTAATAAAAGCACCCCTGTGGAACAACGTAACCCCATCCGAAATCCAGCGCATAAAACGCATAAGGATGCGAAGTAAAGAAATCTTTTGCAAATCTTGACGAATCAGTCTCCCAGCCCAATTGATGTGCCAATGATGTACCAAAATCAACTTGTTGAGTAATGGTTTCAATCCGACGAACTGAATCAACTACCCCACCCGACCAAATCAGTGGAATACGATATGATGCTGGTTCTGTAATATCGGTCGGTCCGGGAGGTAAAGTACCGTGATCGGCTGTTACTATTAATAAAGTATTGTCCCAAAGTGGCGATTTCCGGAATGAATCGATAAATGCGCCCAAACAACTATCAGTGTATGCGACCGAGTTCAAATACTTTTCTTCAATTGAGCTACCCTTAATCTTTGAAAATGGAACATCAAACGGAGGATGACTGCTAACTGTATAAATCGTTTTCATGAAAGGTTCCTTTTCTGATTTCAGATCTTCCAATGCCCTTTCAAAAACATAACCATCGGGCACACCCCATTTCGACATCCGACCCAATTCTGAAGGAAAATCTGCTTTCGTGGTTATTTTTCCGCAATTACTCTGAAGGACAAAAGTTTTCAGGTTATAAAAATTGATATCGCCCCCGTAATAAAATGATGTATTATAATGATGCCGGTTAAAGTACTCCGGAAGCAATGTCAGACTTCTTGCTTTTTCAGGATATACCATAATAGAAGTACTCAACAATGATGGGTATCCGCCCAAAACAGCAGAGATTCCGCGATCGGAACGATTTCCGGTGGAATAAAAATTGGTAAAAACCGTACTTTTTGTACAAAGCGAATCCAGATTGGGAGCAATTCCATGCAAACCACCCAGCGGTGCAATTACTTTATTTGAGAAACTTTCGAGAATTACCAGAATCACATTGACTTGTTTCTCCGGATTTAGTTTGATCAGCTGGGGTCTCATAACAAGCGTATCGCTTTTCATGAACTGATTAAATAGCTGCTCACTCTCTTCCTTTGTCATATAATCACATGGATTGGAGAGACGTTTTCGTTTTTCGACTGACTTGGCAAAGTTCCATAGGTAATTACTGGCAGCCTGATTGACATACAGCTTAGGGCTGAAAGCTACCGAACTTAGGTTAAGAGGTGAAGTATCGAGACCTCCGCGAATCGGGAGAATTAAGGTCGCAACTACAAATAATAACACGAAAGAAGCATACCAAGAAACTTTGCCTTCGACAGCAACACCTTTAGAAAAGAGTTTTCGGTAGAGAAATATAAATCCACCAACTAAACTACCAGACAGAAGCAAACCTAACAAAACATCGCCTATAGAGATTGAGGCACTCATCGCTACCGGATCATCAATATAATTAAATGCTGTAATATTTACACGAGTGCCCCAATGTGGATACAACCCCAAGTCGAGAACAACTAAAAACGAAGCAACAATCAAAAAAACAAGAGTATATATCCAAAAGAAATGATTTACGAACCTTGAAGACACTAAAGATCGAAGCGACAGCAAAAGGCCAGGGATAACCAGCAAATAGCAAGCTGTTGAAATATCCATTTTTAAGCCATAACCAAAAATTCCAATAATTTCTGAAATAGACAAATGGCTCGTTTGATCAAAATTAAATATCAGGAAAAAAGCTTTGGCCAGCCAGAAGAAAATCATCCAGAATATGAAATATTTGAATAACCGAACAATCTGATTTAGTACAAATGTCATTCTTATTAAAATAATTAGGTATAAAAAGTCTGCAAATATAAAAAACTGCTTCTTATGACTTTACTAACCTTACAATTAAAACAAATAAAAAGCAGGTAAGTAAACTTCAAAAGAGCTAACGTTCTGTTAAACTTCAAATATTCATCGTCATGCTGATTTTTTTTCAGCATCTCATCCATTATCAGCACTTTCCGAAACAAGCCTTCTACGTGAACTCAGTCGAACGTTCGGACTTCCCGTCATATAAGTACTTAACACAATACTAGTTTACTTCCGATCAACTTTTTGCATCCGATTCATGTCAAAATGAGTCATCTGATTTGCATTCGCTAACAAATTGGGAGATTTATTCCTTGAAACAGAAAATATAAAGGATAAATATCCGGCTTCATCATCACTCTTCCCCAGAAACAAACTTCAATAAATACAAAATCAAACAAAATAGTCACTATTTACATTTTATTTTATTTAAGTATGTATTTATATCTTTTTTCTACTTTATAGCCATCTTTACAATCTATTTGAAATTCAATCAAAACAACTTTACTATTTGATAACCAAACTGTTATATATTCAGTTTTAAAAATACAATTTTTAATAAAATTCGAATATAACCCCATTTTTTTAATCATTTTTCCATTTTTTATACACTTTCAACGACAACATACCCTATTTTTTAGGCATTTGTTTGTTAATTTATCTTTAATTAAGACACAGACCCTATTTTTAAACTTTAGATTTTTAAAAATATACATACTTTTGACAAAGGATAAAAACAAAGGGGCAACTCAAAAAAAATATATATACTTTTTTTTAAACACCCCATTTTTTTTCAAAGTTGAATGACATTAAAACATAAATAGAAGTTTAACCCTAAAATCAAGTATCATGAAAAAGAAAATTACCCTTATCGTTTTTACTCTTCTTGCTATTTGCACATTGAATGTAAAAGCACAAGAAGAAGAAAAGGCATCGCCATTTACTGCTGGTGCAGACTTTTACAGCAACTACGTTTGGAGAGGCTCATTATTAGGCACAGGACCTGCTTTCCAACCTTCTGTAAAATACAGTACAGGTGGATTAACTATTGGAGTATGGGGATCATTTGATGCAGCAGGTTATGCTGAAGCAGATCCATATATCTCTTACGCATTTTCAAGCGGTCTTAGCTTAGGTATAACCGATTATTATTATCCAAGAGCTGGCGGATCTTTCACAGCCGATTCGACAAATGCTGTTGAGCTTAATCTGGGATATACAGTCGGGGGTTTAAGTTTAAGTGCGAATTACATCTTAAACGAAGCATCTGTTGCTGCATCGGCAGGTAAAGACAAATACTTTCAGGCTGCATACGCCTTTAAAAACTGCAGCCTTACAGTTGGTGCCGGTGATGGATGGCATACTTCTGATGGAAAATTCAATATATGCAACATTGGCATTGGCACAGGAAAAGTAATCAAAATCACTGATAGCTTTTCGATACCTGTTACCGGGCAAGTTGTATTCAATCCTGAAAAGAACCAGATGTTTATGGTTGTAGGATTCAGTCTATAATTAACGATCAATATTTAAATAAAATATCATGAAGAAAATTGAAGCTATTATACGCAAAACCAAATTCGAAGATGTAAAAGAAGCGCTTACCGAAGCTGGTATTGAATTCTTTTCCTTCTGGGATGTACGTGGAATTGGCCAAACCAGAGAAGGACGTGTTTACAGAGGTGTTGTTTACGACACCAGCACCATTGAGCGTACAATCCTCTCCATTATCGTTCGCGACAAGAATGTTGAAAAAACAGTTCTTGCAATCATGACTTCAGCGAGAACAGGAGAAATTGGCGACGGAAAGATTTTCGTCTCAAAAATCGACGAATCTTACCGCATACGAACCGGGGAATTTGGCGACGATTCATTATTCATTAAAGGAAAAGAAATTTAATCAACTGAAATTATACAATCATGGATGAAGTAACACTCACGTCTTTAGCCAAGTCCGCAGCGGAGATGGCCAGATCAATAGATACAGTTTGGGTACTTGTTACCGCAGCATTAGTATTTTTTATGCAGGCTGGTTTTGCTTTTGTTGAAGCAGGTTTCACCCGATCAAAAAATACAGTAAATATTCTTTATAAAAACCTGATGGATTTTGCTGTTGGTGCAATAATCTTTTGGGCGCTCGGATTCGGATTAATGTTTGGAACCGACATCAGTGGATTCATTGGTACTCCAGACTTGTTTTTCAAGAGTGGATGGAGCGGAGCGATTCCAGGTGAAGCATTTTTGATTTTCCAAACCGTATTTGCAGCAACAGCCGCAACTATTGTTTCCGGAGCAATGGCTGAACGTACCGAATTCAAATCATACCTTATTTACTCTTTTGTAATTTCAGCCGTAATTTATCCAGTATCTGGTCACTGGATCTGGGGCGGAGGATGGTTGTCACAAATGACAACTCCTTTCCACGATTTTGCAGGATCAACAGTTGTTCACATGCTTGGTGGAGTAATTGCATTAACAGGTGCTTTAGCTTTAGGTCCTCGTATTGGTAAATATGATGGCAAAAAGGTCAACGCTATTCCAGGGCATAACATCCCTTACGGAACTCTAGGTGTATTTATCCTTTGGTTAGGATGGTTCGGATTTAATCCCGGATCACAATTAGCCGCTTCAGGTTCTGCAAACGCTGATGCCATTTCTCATATTTTTATTACAACCAACATGGCTGGAGCCGCCGGAGCATTGGCCGGATTAGCAATCAGCTGGCTTCGTTGGGGCAAACCTAGTTTAAGTTTCGCATTGAACGGCGCATTAGCCGGACTGGTTGCTGTTACCGCAGGTTGTGATGCTGTATCAGCCTCAGGAGCAATTGCCATCGGCCTTATCGCAGGAGTCGTATTGGTCTATGCAGTAAGTTATATCGATAATACACTTCGGATTGATGATCCAGTTGGTGCCGTTTCTGTTCATGGAATTTGTGGTGGATTGGGAACAATTATGGTTGGCTTATTCTCTCAAACAGGTGGTTTATTTTACGGCCACGGCGCAGCTTTATTAATTACCCAGATTATTGGAGTAGCAGCAGTAGCCGCCTTCGCTTTCATCGCTGGATTCATCTTATTCAAAGTTCTTAAATCAACTGTTGGATTAAGAGTTCCAAAACGCATCGAAGAAGAAGGTTTGGATATTTACGAACATGGTGAAAGTGCTTATAATTGATATTTTCTTCAACAATTAAGTTTGTTGTTATTCAAAGAAGAGGGGACTGTTGGGGGACAGAACCCTCTTTCTTTTACAAAGAAGCCACACAAAACTAAAATCATGTAGTTTTTCATTTAACCCCATACTTTTACACTACTTTAATGTTATTTTATTATTTATTATCACTTACACCCCATTATATTACAACACAAATGTAATTTATATACTATTTTTACACATGTAATTAATTGTTCGAATAACTATTTTTCAAGCCGAAATATTTTTTTTAGACAAGAAACTAGTTTGAAAACAAACATAGGTTGAACGCTAAAATTAATTATCATGGGAAAGGAAATCAACTTCTTTATTTTTGGAACTTTGGCATTCTGTAATACAAACGCTAAAATCCAGAAATATTTTTCCGGAAGAAAAACCGGAATTTTGAGAAGTAATTTATGGCATGGCAGCTAGTTTTATTTACTCAAAAAAAAATCGGATGAATAACACTCTTTATGTTTTTAACGACACAAAAACACAATGCTGTTATTTATCTTTGAAGAAACACTACACTTCTGTACCCAATACAGAATCTCCACATACTGGAAAAACTTCCATTTTAATCCGAAATATTTAGTTCTAATACTCCCACATTTTCAAATTTGAATTTGAAAGCTGTGTGTTTATTATTGTCTCTGATCAGAATTCAATTGGGTTCAAGCACCTAAATTATTAATCTGGTATGATTTCCGTATTACATTTTCAATATTATGTTTTATAAAAATTCTTGACAATCAATATTTATTAACAAATCAATGTCAAGCATCTGCATACTATTCATAATTACAGAAAATTATTATTAAAAATTACACGAAATAAACATTAAATATCTGATAATGAAAAAGATTGAAGCAATAATTAGAGTTTCAAAGTTCGAAGAAGTCAAAGCAGCTTTGAAAGAGGTAGGTATCGATTTTTTATCCTATTGGGATGCTACAGGTCTTGGCAATGAACTACATAAAGGAGAACGAGTATATCGAGGAACTGTATCCGACACGGAATATATACCCCGAAGAGTACTAAACATAGTTGTTAGAGATATTAACTTGCAAAAAACAATTGATTGCATCTTAAAATCTGCAAGAACTGGAATTGTAGGAGACGGAAAAATTTTCGTTTGGGACATCAATGATTCCTACAGAATCAGAACTGGTGAATCTGGAGATACGTCTCTATTCAACCTTGATTAGGAAGAAAACATTAAAATCTTAAATTCAAAATCATGCATAAAAAATTTATCATATTATCTATAATAAGCTTATTTCTATTGGTACTTCCAACGGTAAGCTTATTTGAATCGAGCTCACTTTACGCGGCAGAAAAAGTAGCTGACCCTACCGGGGCAACCACAGGTACAGCAGACGATGTGGCAGCAGCCACTCCTGGCCAGCCAACCTTAGGTGAAGTTGCAGCGCAGGCAGGTCACAACAAGGTTTCTATCAATATGGTATGGCTATTAATAACCGGCTTTTTAGTCATGTTCATGCAAGCTGGATTTGCCATGGTAGAAGCCGGATTAACCCGCGCCAAGAATGCCGCCCACACCATGTCGATGAACATGATGGTTTACGCTTTAGGTATGATCGGATTCTTCATCAGTGGTTTCGCAATCATGTTTGGGGGTATTGGAGCGTTAGGAACACTTGGAGGCTATGGCGGACTTGCCCATGAATTTACGATAAACTTATTTGGTCATTCGTTTGGTTTGTTTGGAATGAAAGGATTTTTTCTTGCAGGTGGTGAAACTTATGATGTAGCCGTCTTTGGATTATTCCTTTTCCAGATGGTATTTATGGATACGACAGCCACCATACCAACAGGGTCAATGGCCGAACGTTGGAAATTCTCATCCTTCGCAATTTATGGTGTTATTGTAGGCGCCATTATCTATCCAATTTTTGGGAACTGGGTATGGGGCGGTGGCTGGTTAGCTCAGCTCGGAGCTAATTTCGGTTTAGGACATGGAACTGTCGACTTTGCAGGATCAGCAGTAGTGCATATGACTGGTGGAGTCTTGGCCTTTGTGGGTGCAAAAATGATTGGGCCTCGTTTAGGAAAATATAATAAAGACGGTTCACCAAATGCTATTCCTGGACACAATATTCCAATGGCTGTTGTCGGTTGCTTTATCCTTGCATTCGGATGGTTTGGATTCAATCCCGGATCGACGTTGGCTGGAGGCGATTTAAGAATAAGCGTAGTTGCAGTAAATACAATGATTGCTTCTGCAACCGGTGCATTTGCTTCTATGATTTACATGTGGTTTTTCAAAACTAAAAAACCAGATCCATCTATGATGATCAACGGCATGCTGGCCGGATTGGTTGCCATCACTGCTCCATGTGCTTTCATTACTGTACAATCAGCTGCTCTTATCGGGCTTGTTGCAGGTGTTTTAGTTATCGAAGCAGCTTTCTTCATTGAGAAAAAACTTAAAGTTGACGATCCTGTTGGTGCAGTTGCAGTACACGGAGTTAATGGTATGTGGGGAGTTATTGCCTTAGGATTATTTGCCGACGGAACATATGGCGACGGATGGAATGGCGTTGCTGGAACTGTAAAAGGATTATTCTATGGAGATGCCTCTCAATTCGTTGCACAGCTTATTGGGGTAGCCACAAATATCATTTATGTTGGCGTCATTGGCTGGGTTGTGTTTAAATTAATTGATAAAATTGTTGGAAATAGAGTTAGCGCTCAGGATGAACTGGATGGATTGGATGTACCAGAAATGGGAACTGAAGGGTATTCTGGTATGAAAATGGACAAAAATTCTGAAACACCTTTATCTCATTAAGAAAACAATCAAAAGATATTTTCTTCAACAATTAAGTTTGTTGTTATTCAAAGAAGAGGGGACTGTTGGGGGACAGAACCCTCTTTCTTTTTTCATAAATCTGCTTACGCCTTAAAATAATAGGGATAACAAACAAAATAATAAACAATTTCAAATACACACCCCATACAAAATACACTTAATGTTAATTTTTTAGTATTTTATCTACACAATACCCCATTTTTAAATAGATCATTTCTTTTTTATTGATATTTTTGTAAAAACAAAATTAAAATCATGTAATTATTTAAACCCCTTAGGAACTACCCATTCCTGATTTTTAGAAACATAAAATTTAATTGTTATGAAGAAAATTGAAGCCATCGTTAGAAAAACGAAGTTTGAAGAAGTACGCGCAGCTCTTCATGAAGCTGATATTGACTTTCTATCCTGGTGGGAAGTTAAAGGACAGGGCACTGCACGTCAAGGACTTATCTTTAGAGGAATTGCCTATGACGTAAATTCAGTAGCACGAATTTATATCACCTTTGTTGTACGTGACCAAAATCTCGAAAAATCGATCAACGCAATTCTCGAATCAGCCTATACAGGAGAAAGTGGCGATGGACGGATTTTCGTTAGTGACATCAATGAATCGATTCGAATTCGCACCAAAGATCGTGGTGACGAATCGCTATACAACAAATAACCCCCTCATCCCGAAAAGCAAATGAAATTTAAACATATCGGATTGGCACTACTGTCAGTAGTTGCTCCCAACATACTTTTTTCGCAGGAAATTACGGCAACTACATTGCCGGCACCAGTTCCATACATCGATTTTGGAAATACCGCATGGATGATTATGGCTACCGCCCTGGTTATGCTGATGACAATCCCCGGACTTGCCTTATTTTACGGCGGCCTGGTTCGTCAGAAAAACGTTCTTAACATTTTAATGCAGTGTTTTATTCTAACTGCGGTTATTACTCTGGAATGGGTGTTTTTTGGATACAGCCTTTCTTTTAGTTCGTCAACAGGAGTACTTGCTCCTTTCATTGGAGGTTTCGACTGGGCATTTTTGAATGGAATTGGAATTAATGATGTGAGTCCATATTACATTTCACAAGCTACAGCGCGCATTCCACACCTTTTGTTTGTAATGTTCCAATGCATGTTCGCGGTAATTACACCAGCTCTTATTATTGGAGCATATGCCGAACGCATCAAATTTAAAGGATTCCTGATTTTCTCGGTACTCTGGTCAATTTTCGTTTATAATCCGGTTGCACATTGGGTTTGGTCAGCCGATGGTTGGTTATTAAAAATGGGGGCGCTCGATTTCGCCGGAGGAACAGTAGTTCATATCAATGCTGGTATTGCCGCCCTCGTTATGACACTCATGATTGGTTCGAGAAGAAATTACAATAACCATCCAACCGCTCCCCATAACATTCCTCTGGTAGTTATTGGTGCCGCTTTACTTTGGTTCGGCTGGTTTGGTTTTAACGCCGGAAGTGGATTGGCCGCCGATGGATTAGCCATCAGCGCATTCCTTTCAACCCACGTTGCAACCGCTACCGCAGCATTTACATGGGTACTTTTAGATTGGACAATCAACGGGAAACCGACAGTAATTGGCATTTGTACTGGCGCTGTTGCCGGACTGGTAGCCATTACACCCGCCGCCGGATTTGTTGGAGTACTGGGCGCTGTAGTAATAGGTGTTATTGTTGCCCTGGTTTGTTTCTTTATGGTATCGGTTGTGAAACACAAATTTGGCTACGATGATTCACTCGATGCTTTTGGAGTTCATGGAATTGGTGGTATTCTTGGTGCGCTTTTAACCGGATTCCTGGCGACTCCAGCCATCCAATCCTCATACAGCGGTTTGTTTTACGGAAATCCAAAACAACTCTGGATTCAACTGGTTGCTACAGTTACAACGATGGTATTTTCAGGAGTGATGACTTTTATCCTCTTTAAAATTGTTGACAAAACGGTTGGTATTCGTGCATCTCAAAAAGAAGAAATTGCAGGTCTCGACATTACCCAACACAACGAAATGGCATTAGCCGAAGATTAATTTCAGTGGGTTTATCGATACGATTTCGTAAAGTTTAGTTCGATTATATAGTTCTCGCTTCAGAAGATTTTCTGAAGCACTCAGTGAGAGACCTGTTGGGGGACAGGTCTCTCTTCTTTTATCTCAATTGAAGATTTGTTAATAAATCGACGTAAATCTTAAAACCTTCTTCCATCTCAGAAATGAGGATATACTCATCGGCAGTATGCGAGCGGGCACTATCTCCCGGCCCAATTTTCACTGATGGAAATGGAATTACGGCCTGATCGGAAGTAGTTGGTGAACCATAATAGCTTAGCCCCAAACTTATTCCTCGCTGAACAATCGGATGTGCAACAGGAATTCCTGAAGAGTTTAGCCTGAACGATCGTGGTACGACATCCGCATCAACGAGCTCTGTTATTATATCACATGCTTTCTGGTTCGAATAAAACTCATTCGTGCGCACATCAACTGTAAACGAACACAGATCTGGAACCACATTATGCTGACTTCCAGAATTCAGGATTGTTACTGTCATTTTTACTGCTCCCAGAATATCCGAAACTTTTTCGAATTTATAATTCCGTATTTTTTCAATATCGGCAATGGCCTTATAAATCGCATTTTCGCCTTCTTCGCGTGCGGCGTGCCCTGACTTTCCATGAGCAGTACAATCCAACACCATCAGTCCTTTTTCAGCAATAGCCATTTGCATCTTGGTTGGTTCGCCAACGATGGCCAAATCCAACGTACCCAACTCGCCCAAGATACTTTCCAATCCGTTCGTTCCCGATATTTCTTCTTCGGCGGTAGCAGCATAAATTAAATTAAACGGAAGATTTTCCATCGAATTGAAATACATAAAAACAGCCAAAAGCGTAACCAAAGGGCCGCCGGCATCGTTACTTCCAAGTCCATATAAAATTCCATTCTCGACATCCGGAGAAAAAGGATTACGGGTGTAACCGCTTGCCGGCTTAACGGTATCGATATGCGAATTGAGTAGAACAACTGGAAGCCCCTCTTTCCAAAACTGATTCCTAACCCAGGTATTATTTACCTTCGAATCGAATCTCACCTTCGATTCAGTAAAAAAATTACGAATTATTTGGGCGGCATCTTGTTCATTCCGGCTAAGAGATGAAACTGAAATTAATGATTTGAGCAGATTTATGTATTTATCCATAGATTGAGTCGTTTCTGTGCTTCACAAAAGTCAAAAAAAAAAGTATGTATTCAGTAAAAATTAAAGAAAAACAATGTTTTTTAATCCGATTGTAATTCTTCATAAAAACTGTCGTTATAACTATTTGTTCACACCGTAAAGAAATGATTTCACGCTTAAAGAATATAAAAGCACATTAATCTCAAAGAAAGTGGTGTTTGGCGATTATTCGTTTTGATAAAAAAAGTCAAATCGGTATTTTTACCATCACAAACCTTTACATCAACTAAAACATTCAATTTATTCACATGGAGAATCAATTTAAAAAAGGCGTCACAAGACGTCATTTCCTTGGTACTGCCGCCATTGGCGTTGCAGGTGTAGCAATGTTCTCGTCGTTGGCTGCATGTAAACAAAAAACAACAGAGAATCCATTGAAGCTCGGATTTATTGGCATGGGGCGTCAATCCATGTTCTTGCTGAGCGGATTTATTTCAATCCCGGGCATTCGGGTTGTTGCAGGCTGCGATGTATATGGCGTAAAACGCAAGCGTTTTGAAAAACGGGTAAACAACTTCTATACAAAAGCTAAAATACAAGTTGAAGTTGCCACTTACGAAAAATTCGAGGATTTATTGGCACGTAAGGATATCGATGCCGTGGTGATTGCTGTCCCTGATCATTCTCATGCCCGCATTGCCATTGCAGCATGTAAAGCAGGCAAAGATGTGTACCTCGAAAAACCGATGACTTTCACTATTAAAGAAGGCCAGGAATTACGCCGCGTAGTTCGCGAAACGAACCGAATACTTGCTATTGGCAGCCAACAACGTTCTGACCCGAATTTCCAACACGCCGTAAAATTGGTACAATCGGGCGCTCTTGGTCAAATCGAGAAAGTGAATGCTTATGTTGGTGCTCCACCACGGCCATTCGATCTTGCAGTTGAAACTGTGCCAGCCGATCTGAATTGGGACCTCTGGCAGGGATCGCTTCCAAGTCCAGTTCCATATAACAAAGAATTAGATCCACCTATTACTGTTGATCCGGACAAGGACGAAGAATACTGGGGCGCATGGCGCTGGTATAAAGGAATGGGAGGCGGTTTCACGACTGACTGGGGCGCTCATATGTTCGACATTGCCCAATGGGGTCTTGGAATGGACAAAAACGGTCCGGTTGAAGCTTCTCCTATCGGCGACGGCACTCAATACATGGAATTCAAATATGCCAATGGCGTTGTTATGACTTCGGAACCATTTGATGAAGCAAATACAAAAGGGGTAAAATTCACGGGAAAAGATGGATGGATTGAAGTGTCACGCGAGCATTTCAAAGCTTCTGACGACAAATTCCTGCCTCCACCTGCAAAAAAAGAAGAGGCCAACGTTCCATACGAAACCAAGATTCCGCACCAGGTTAATTTTATTGAAGCCGTTCGCGAACGCAAAGATCCGGTTGTTCCTGTTGAAATTGGACACAGCAGTTGTACCGTTTGTAATCTGGGAAACATTGCCTGTGAACTGAAACGTACAGTTAAATGGGATCCAATAAAAGAAGTATTTATTGACGATACCGATGGGGCAGCTACCAAACTCATGCATTACGAATACCGCGCTGGCTATACTTTGGTGTAGTAGCTAAAGTGATTTCTTCAAAATATAAAGCAAGCATTTCGGGTAAAACCGGGGTGCTTGCTTTTTTTGGCATATTAGTCAAAAATAGTTGGTAAAAAGCTTTGTAAAGCACACCAATATTGATAATACAGAAAGTTTGATGAACTTGGTTTCATCAAACTTTTTATGTTTATGGAAAAATCAAAAAAAACGCTGTTGGGCCTGTGGATATACAGATGTTATTCGATGGGGAAAACAAGGGGGTAAGCAACGATTCAAATGTAAACGATGCGGAATTTTTCTAACTGAAAATCGTCCAGAACAGAGAATTCAAAACAGGTTTGTATGGTTCAGAAAGTGGATATTGGAACGTCAGACTTATCAAATTTTAAGCAGGGACAGCAGCCTATCGCAAGCTACACTTCAACGGACATTTTACCATTTTTTAGAACAAGCGCCATTGGTCAAAATAATCAAGCGAGAGCGTGTTCATTTACGGATAGATGCCACGTATTTTGCGCAGTTTTGTTTGGTTTGTTATCAAGACGATTTTGATGGCTACACCCAGCTGCATCGCTTTACTGACGGTGAACGCTATGAGGAAATCAAAGAGGATCTGGCTAACTTGCTCAAACTTGGGATTCAGATCGAAAGCATTACCACCGACGGTCATAAAAGTATCTTAAAAGCGATAAAAAGGTCAGTTCCAGAAGCTATCGTCCAACGCTGTCTGGTTCATATCCAGCGCATGTGCCTGCTGTGGCTAACACAGTATCCCAAACATCAGGCCGGACAGGAACTACGCAAACTGGTGCTATTTATCCTTCGAATTAAATCAGAAAATGACCGGATTTACTGGACAAGAGAGTTTCTAAAATGGCATGAAACACACAAAGATTACTTGAATGAAAAAACATACAACACAGAAACCGGAAGATATTGGTACACACATAAACTGCTTCGCCGCTCTTATATAACCATCAAACGGGCTTTGCCAAACATGTTTCATTACCTATCAAACCCAGATATACCCAAGACTACAAACGGGATAGAAGGATACTTCAGTCATCTTAAAAACCACCTGGATATCCATCGTGGGTTGACGGTAAAACACCGAATAAACTTCATCAAGTGGTACATTTATTTTGCTAACGCAAAATGAGTTTTTTTAAGCCATTGTGGGCATACCAGTAATAACAGAAAAAGGGCAGCTTGTTGGACTACCCTTGTATTACTGTTTATGCGTTAACCTTATTGCTGGCAGGTTGATCTCCATCAGAGCCTGCTTCCTCTTCGGATTAACTGCGTGGAGCTTACTAATTATTTTCCAAAAAATCACAACTATTTTTGACCACATTGCCCTTTTTTTTGTTTCACCACATAGAACACATAGAAACCCAAACTTTTTTGCCATGCAAGTCTACCGCAGAATGAGATCAAACAGACAAACACAGAATATTAAATTCTTTGTGCTCTCATGTTCCGAGGTTGTATAATAAAATTTGAAGCTTTAATCCAACACAAAGCGGTAAGTAATTGTGCCGGTTTGATATGCAGGAGCATTGTTATCGACGTTAAATTTGGCCTGAAGCGCAGCCTTCTTGGCAGCAGAAATCAATTCAGGATCGGCAGTATTCGATCCTCTAACACCAGCTTCGGCCTTTGTTACCTGACCCGATTTATTAACAGTTACCTGTACAACAACCACACCTTCTTCGTTACCCGGATAACGAGGTTTAGGCAACGACTGCGAGGTACGCCCGTCTAAACTAAAAGAAACTCCATTGCCAATTCCACCGCCCGGGCCATACCGTTCAGCATTAGCCGATCCCTGAGGGACACCCTGATTCCCGGTACCATAAGTTATACCCTGACTGGTACTTTTCGAGTCGGGACTACCCTTTCCACCTCCACCAAATACATTCTTTGCCCGACTGTTAATTTCGCCAATCTTACGTTGTTCGGCTGCGGCTTGTGCCAAACGCTGCTGTTCCTCCCTTTGCTGACGGAGCTGCTCGGCCTTTTGCAACCTTTCCTCTTCGGCCAGCCGTTGTTTTTCAGGATCAATCACCTTTTCAACAACCTTTTTCTTAGGTGTTTTAACTGCGACCGTTTTCTCCACATCCTGCGTAACTATCGGGTCATCATCCGCAGCAGAAACCTTTTTTGCCGGAGGTGATGGTAAGACAATCTTTTCAGAAGCTGATTCGATTGGTTTTACGGAGGGTTCGCGCTCGCCAGGCGCCGGTTCTTCAAGGCCAAGACCAGTCTCTGAATCGCCAAAATTAACCAGAATACCTTCTTCAAAAGGAGGCGTGGCTGGTTTGGTAATGAGAATTCCAAAATACAATAAAAAGATCAGTATCACACCATGAGTTACCAGTGTTCCAATCAATCCTGTTCTATGTTCCGAAATGTATTTCATGAAAAACAACTGTATAAATGTATTGGAATACGATGCATTCTCATCCCATAAGTGTCCTTCTTTTTATTCTGATCCCATCGGCAGATCCGTTGCATTTTTGTATAATGAATGCACAAATTACTTGTTTACTTATACTTTTAACGATGAGTATTCTGGCTGTTCATTCAGCATATCCATAAACTCAATGGTAACAGACTTTATGTTGGATATTGCACCTTTAACACTAGCTACCAAAATATTGTAAGCCAGATAAGCAATGAGCCCAACAACAAAGCCGGCAACTGTTGTTACCAATGTTTGATACACATTTTGTGTAATCATAGTCAGATCAACTGTATTTCCTGAACTTGCCATTTCATAAAAGGCTTGAATAATTCCAACAATGGTTCCTAAAATCCCAATCATTGGGGCTGCCCCCACGACAGTAGCCAATATTGGAAGTCGTCTTTCCAATCTGGAAATTTCATGATTGCCAACATTTTCAATAGCCGTTGTTACATCGGCCAGCGATCGTCCAATTCTGGAAATACCTTTTTCAATCATCCGTGATGTTGGAGTATTCTCTTTGCGACACAAATGAAATGCGGAATCAATTTTTCCATCCAGAATATGTTTCCGAAGATTCTTCATCAGCTTTGAGTTAACCCTTCCAGCCCTATAAATAACGATGTAACGTTCGAAAAAAATGAAAATGGCCACCAAGGTCAAAACCAGTAATGGTATCATTACGAGACCGCTTTTAAATGCAGTTTGGATCAGTTCTTTCATCAATCCATCGTGCCGAACAGCGGTTGTGATGGGTTTTGATGCTTCAGCTAAATTAGTGCCAACCTGTAATAAAATTAAATTTAACATATGCATTTTGTTTAAACCTAACTGAATAAAAACGAAGGTTTCTATTCAATTAGTATGTCCTGCAAAAATACAATTTATTTGAATATAATTTTCCACCCTATCACAGAGCCACTAAAAACTTAACAATCAATTCAATACTTAATATAACTCAAAAAGATGATTATTTCGTTTTAGCGCCAACAGGTCTTGAATTCTTCTTTTTGAAGATACTTTTCATTTTTTGCCAAAGTTCTTTGAAGTTATTAAAATCTTCACGATACGATAAACCGACTCCCTGAGTATAGGGAGAAGTTTCATAAATCAGATTATTATTGGCGTGATTGTATGCCTTCAACTGAAGTTTACCATTATTGGTGAGTTTAACATTAACGTCGGCATCACCAACAAGACCATTGCTATTTGCGCTGGTTCGTTGCGACGAATTGTTGCCAATGTTTCCATTGATCGAGACCCGATCGTTAAACATCTGAGTGCTCAATGCCAATTCAATTTCATCGTTGGTTATTTGGTTTCCGGGGCGGTAATTCACACCAACATCAAAATCGTTGCTGATCTTCGACAACCAGTTGCTTAGCTGGTTAGAGAATAATTCGCTGGCAGTTGAGCCGACGACGTTGTTATTTGCTCCGGCGTATGATCCCCGAAGGTATTCAGGAGTATAAAATTTACCAAGTACCAACAGAGACAAGATCTGTTTATTCATGTCTTCTTCGGAACTAATATACTGATTCACATCATCCCTGGTACGGTCATCCGTGGAAGGCAACTCAATATCAAATTTGATTGCTGGATTACTAAGATTTTGAGTAAGGTTTATTTTACACAATACCGGAATTCGTTGGTTGTAATTGGCATTTATGTCTGTTCCGTTACTGGCAAAAAGATCACTCAATGATGCCTTTAAACGATAAATTGCATTCAAATTTACAGTAGCCACCTCCGGATCGCCATTCCATTCAATAGTTCCTCCCTGCTGAATCTCGAATTTTTTGTTGATCACATTTTGTAGTGTAAATAGATAATCACCCTGCTCAACGGTATAGGTGCCAAAAAGCGAAATATTGTAATCATTATCAATTGAAACCTGCAAATTACCAGTACCCTGTGAACGAATCACATCGCCGATTTTTGAGTTGTAAATCAATTGAGCTTTTGCTTCAGGAGTTACCTCAACATCTAATTTTATCTGCACATCCGAATTACTTACCGGAGCTATATACAAAGGGATCTTTGGCTGATACCCGTGAGTTACAAAATTTAAAAAATCATATTGTTGTGCATCTCCTTCATACTCGAGCGAAATATTCATCTCAGTTCCTTTTTCGGTACGCGCCGCTCCATTAATCAGAACTTGTGCACCTTTACCCGTAATACGTACAATTCCACTACCAAATAATTTTCCATAGAACTGCTCGTTGATTTGAGGAGTTGTATTGATAGCCAGAATCTTATTCGTTTTGATCGTCATGTCATAGATCATCTTCGAAAAAGTCTGATGTTGTATTGATCCGGAAAAAACACCCGAATTTCCATAGTCATCTTGAATCTTAATGTCAGGGAAAATGATTTTATCTCCTGAAAATCTAACCGAATCATTTAGGTTGTAGTTGGCCTGCAAGTCGGAAAGCATCAGTCCGGCATTGGCAGCAAACAAAGCGCCATCGTGCTGAATATGCCCGGAAGGCCCGTGAATCCAAACCTTTCCGGTTGCATCGCCATGGAAATTGGCAAAACTGCTACCCATTAAAGGTTGCAAAATCAACAATGAGAAATGATCGAAATTGGTATATACCGATAGACTATCTTTTCCCGGATTATAAATACCGAATGCGTGCAATAAATTTTGCTCCTTCGATTTCACGAGTAAATCAACATCAATTTCCTGAGCATCCCTATCCCACCGGCTTTGAATATTTGCATCTCCAATTGGCTGACCAAGCAGGCTCAGATTACCTACCTTCAAATCAGAAAGAAATAAAGCCTTTTGGTAAATATCAAACAGCGAAAGAGTTCCATCCAGCTCTCCTTTAAGTTCAAGATCTTCACCCGTTAACCGATCCAACGAACGGAGATCGATTTGATTGAAAATAAGGTTAAGTTTGTCGCTTTGGTTCTTGTTGATCGAACCATCGGCAGTTACAGACTGACCTTTGCTCGAAAGGCGAAGTTTGTTTATTTTAATAAGCGTTGAATCAACAGTGATAAGTGCCGAATTAATTTGCCAAAGACTGTCGGCCAAATACAGTCGCGTAGGTTTAACCGAAATTTCAACATGCGGCCTGTTCTTTTGGGCGAAAAATTTTGTACTCGTATTTATTGAGCCGCTGTACGAAACGTCGTCAAAGTTATTCCATGCCAGTTTCGAATCCATTACATCATCTTCAGCTTCGGAAATGAGCGAAAGATTATGGACCTTAAACTGCTCGCCCAAGTCAAATTCTTCCACTTTATTACGCATATAAAGTTTCGAATCGCCAGTTAGGTTGACGGTAAATTTTCGCAATACAGCCGTTTGATATTTAATTTCCGGAAATGAAGCATTCACCGTTAGGGTGTTTTTCTCTGAATTGATACTTCCTTCTATTTCACCTGTCTCCATCTTCAACTCAGGAAGTAAAACCCGAGTAAAGCGGTTGATATCTTTCAAATTAAACCTAAAATCAAAATTATTCGTAGTCGGTTGATCGGGATATTTTAATCCTGAAGAGGGCAGGTAATTCGTAATAATTTTCAGAACTGAATTGTGCAGATTATGCAATTGGTATTGCCCCCTAATGTCGGCATCCAGAAAATCGGATCGTACTTGCAAAACGGGCTCATTCTCATTAAACGTCTTCAAATCAAAATTATCGAACGACAACAAACCGTTTTCATTTTGATAGACTCCCTCCTTAAAATGAATCGATCCGGCCAGGTTATCGATATTGTTACCTGTGAAGTTGGCATTCATGGCAAACGAAACGGCTGACTGTTTAAACCCGCTGACCAGCTTCAATGCCTTCAGATTTGCTTTTTCGACCAACATATTAAAATTAAAAACCGGAACAGGAACGTTCAGATCAAACTCCCCGTCAAAATGAAATTTCAGATTGGGATCGTCAGCCACCAAACTACCATTGAAGCGTTTATTCAGGATATCGCCAGCTAACTCAATATTTTTGTACTGGTAATCATTCAGCATCAAACTGTCGATCCGACCCGAAACGGAAGCGCTAAAATCATGCGTTTTCTGGTTCAGTAATCCTTTCACATCACCATTAAATGTAATGTGGTCGAGAATATCAGACTGAACCAATTCTCCGAGTTGAAAATTCACTGTTTTCAACTTTCCGTTCATTTTTAACTTTTCTCCTGCTGAAGGGACAAAAGAGATGTCGGTAGTTAAAACGCCCCATTTCGATTTGAATGTTCCATATGCAACAAAATCGCTGAGGAATCCGGTAAAGTTTCCATTGTATTCAATAACGCCAGCCCGAATAAGCTGAGATGGTAACTTTAATTGCGTGAGCGGAAAATCATCGGGAAGCTTCACCTGACTCAGTTCGTTCAAGTCAGCAAACGACTGTTTAAGATCGATGTGCATGTACGTATTTTCAATATCAGGCAATCCACTCAGTCGGATATCAAAAGCCAAACGAGTATTTTCCCTGATACTCAACTCGATGTTCTTACCTTTCAGATCGGCCAAATTTCCGGAAGCTTGCCCCGAAACTTCAATATTTTCGTCCATTCCCTTCAGCGAAGGAACTAAAAGGCCAACATCCTTCAGACTAACCACCGACCTTTTCAGGTCGAGATTAACTTTTAGTTTCTTAAAATCGAGTCCGGATCCTATCTTACTTTTATCGACATACAGGTTTGCCTCTGTAATTTCAGAATGTGGTGTCTTCGCATGAAGTTGCGTTATTATTAAAGAATCGGGAGTGGACAGAAAATTGGCTGAGAAATCTTCGAGCTTAAATTCTTTTTGATCGTTAAGCTCAAATTTATTGATTCTAAAACCAATATTTTCAGCCAAAACCTTTATTCCAGAAACCGCAAAAGAAATATCATCCAGAAAAATCTTATGTGCCCCAGCGCTATCCGCATATGCATAATTTATTTTGGCATCATTAAAATCAAATTTATTTACGACAAAATCATAGCTGGTATTCAGGCTATCGGTCTTTACGGTGTCCTTCTGTCCAAATAAATCCAACAGAAATTGATAATTCGGGTCTCCTGTCGAATCCGTATTAACGTTCAGGTATGTTTGATCAAGTTTGAGCTGATCAATACTTACATAACGTTTTTTGATACTGAAAGAATCGATACTGGCAACTAGTTCATGAACAAATAAAAGTGAATCGTGTTTTTGATCTTCAACCAAGACATCTTTGAGTTTAACTTCATCAAAAAAAGTAATGGAAACTCCTTGAATAGTGATGTTTGTATTTAATTCAGCAGATAGTTTCAGCGCTAATTTTTGGGCAAGATAAGTCTGTACTGCCGGACTCTGAAGAATGAGCCAGGAAGAAAAAAGAAGGACGAAAACCGTACCCAGTATTGGCAACCCTATTTTAAGTGTTTTTTTGATAATTTTGTGCCTCGAATTTGAATACAAAATAATACAAATACCCGAATAAAAACCAGTCTGTTCATGAATTAAACGAATGTTCAGGCTTTTTATTGATACTAATGAACAAAGAAAAGGACATCTTCATTTTAGGAATCGAATCATCATGCGATGATACTTCGGCTTCGGTTCTACAGAATGGCGTTTTGCTTTCAAATATCATTGCAGGGCAAAAGGTTCACGAAGCATACGGAGGCGTGGTCCCGGAACTTGCCAGCCGCGCACATCAACAAAACATTGTTCCGGTGGTCGATCAGGCCATTAAGCAGGCTGGCCTCAAAAATGAGGACATCACAGCAATTGCTTTTACCCGTGGTCCAGGATTATTGGGTTCGTTGTTGGTTGGAACTTCTTTCGCCAAAGGGTTTTCGCTTGCAACAGGCGCACCGATGATTGAAATCAACCACCTTCAGGCACACGTTCTGGCACATTTTATTCAGGAAAAAGACACACCATACGATCCTCCAAAGTTCCCATTCCTATGTTTGTTGGTTTCGGGTGGCAATTCGCAGATTATTTTGGTGAAAGATTACCTCGACATGGAAGTGATTGGCCAAACCATTGACGATGCTGCCGGTGAGGCATTTGACAAATGCGCCAAAGTAATGGGTCTTCCCTACCCCGGAGGTCCGTTTGTCGATAAGCTGGCTAAAGAGGGCAATCCGGATGCTTTTAAATTCTCAAAACCACGCATTCAGAACTTCGATTATAGTTTCAGCGGATTAAAAACAAGTTTTCTGTACTTCCTTCGCGACCAACTGAAAGAAAACGAAAACTTCATTGAAGAACGAAAAGCCGACTTGTGTGCTTCGTTGCAAAAAACGATTATCGATATTTTGCTCGATAAACTGATTAAAGCGGCCAAAGAAACCGGCATCAACGAAATTACTGTTGCAGGCGGTGTTTCGGCCAATTCAGGATTACGAAATGCACTGATGGAGACTGCGGCAAAACGTCGCTGGAAAATGCACATCCCTAAATTTGCGTTCACCACCGACAATGCAGCCATGATTGCAATGACCGGACATTTCAAATATTTGAAAGGTGAGTTTATCGGAATGGATGCTGTTCCTTTTGCACGAATGGACATAAAAGTGTAAAAAAAAGGGAGTAGAGAACTAAAATCTACTCCCTTTTTTCTTGTAATAAGTTCAACCAGATTTCAATTTTATTAAGCTAAGTGCGTCCTCTGAGGCAACCTTGTTTTACTTTTCGTCTCAGATGTTGTATTAAATATTTTATCAATTATGGTTTCTTTACCGATTTGGATGAATAAATAAAGAGAGGAATGCAGTGAAGATATCTGGATTAGTAAAGTTACTTCGAATGGAAATACAAAACAAAAATGCCTGAATTTCAATGAAATTCAGGCATTTAGACTTGCGGAGAGAGAGGGATTCGAACCCCCGGACCGCTCACACGGTCAACGGTTTTCAAGACCGCCGCGTTCGACCACTCTGCCATCTCTCCAAACGCGGTGGCAAAAGTAGAACATTTTTTTAGACTACAAAAACATTTGTTAAAAAAAGTCAGGAAATAATTTTAAAAAAAACTTTAGATAAGGGTTGCTTTTTTGAATCAGAATTAGGAATTTAGTATCATATTAAAATTAACCATTTGAAAGTATTGATTTTATTAAGGTTATTGCTTTTTTAGGTTGCCTTTATTTCATAAATTCGAATGATTTTAATTCAGATATTTTTAACCTTAAACAAGTTTTCTTATGAACAAAGCACAATTAATCGATGCAATTGCTGAAAAAGCTGGTTTAACAAAAGCAGATGCTAAAAAAGCATTAGATGCTTTCGTTGATGCCACATCTGATGCCTTAAAAAATGGCGATCGTGTAGCTCTTATTGGATTTGGCTCTTTCTCAGTTGCTTCGCGCAGCGCAAGGACCGGCAGAAACCCACAATCTGGTGCAACAATTGAAATCCCTGAAAAGAAAGTTGTTAAATTTAAACCAGGTGCTGAATTAGCTGATACTATCTAGTATTTTCCTGAAAAATTTACAAAGGGGACGCATTTCAATAGTGCGCCCCTTTTTTTTATCTTTGCTTCCCCAAAAAAGATATCATGGATGCCGACTTGATTCAGTTTCTTTCAGGATTTATTACTCCCGAAAGACTTACTTTATTTAATAAAATACTCTCTCAGCGAACGAATTACCTGACAGTTGTACTTGAAGATTTGTACCAGACTCAGAATACCAGTGCAGTAGTTCGCACTGCCGATTGTTTCGGCATTCAAAATGTTCATGTCATTGAAAATAAGCACGCTTTTGAGGTTAATCCCGATGTGGTGCGTGGTGCAAGCAATTGGGTTTCGGTAATCCAACACAATGGTACCGCGATGAATACTCCGGAAGCACTTCAGAAATTACGAAGTGAGGGTTATCGGATAGTTGTTGCAACTCCACACGATCATGATGTTGCTTTGGAGAATTTTGATCTGGAAAAAGGAAAAGCCGCCATTGTTTTTGGTTGCGAACGTCCCGGACTTACCGAATGGGCCATGAAAGAGGCCGACGAATACATGAAAATCCCGATGGTTGGCTTTACCGAAAGCCTGAATGTTTCGGTTGCAGTAGCGGTAACTTTACATCATTTGACCCACCAACTTCGTAATCACACTGACATTGATTGGCATTTGACTGATATCGAAAAACAAGAAATACTACTCAATTGGCTTCGCACGTCGATAAAACGGGTAGATTTACTCGAAGCGAAATTTGAAGAATTGAATAAATAACTGAAGACATGGACGTATTTGCTGAAAAGTTTGCCGACATCAAGATATTGCGATACTCGGTTCCTGAGTTCGAAAAACTGACTTTAAACCAAAAGATATACATCTATTATCTTTCGCAGGCAGCGCTTTGTGGCCGCGATATCTTGTGGGATCAGAATAATCGCCACAATTTGGCTATTCGTAAAGTTGTTGAAACGATTTACAAGTCTTTCAAAGGCAATCGTGAAACCACGGAATTTCAGCAATTCGTGATTTACCTGAAAAGGGTTTGGTTTTCAAGCGGAATCCATCATCATTATTCAACCGAGAAAATACCGGCTGGTTTTTCTGAGGCTTATTTTAATAAACTTGTGGTGCAATCCGATTGGGCTAGCTTTAAGTCGCCTTCTGAAAAAAGTTTCGAAGCGATCATTCCGGAAATTAAAAAGGTCATTTTTGATCCGGAAACAGAAAGAAAGCGGGTGAATCTGGATTCAGAAAAGGATCTCCTTGTTTCTTCAAGCAATAACTATTACCAGAACGTGAAACAAGCCGAAGCCGAAAAGTTCTATGCAGATTTGAAATTGACTGCCGGTCAGGAACCGGTTTCTTTTGGCCTGAATTCGACATTGATAAAAGAAGACGGTCAATTGAAGGAAAAGGTTTGGAAATTAAATGGCAAATACGGGAAAGCCATTGAGCAGATCATTTTCTGGTTGGAAAAAGGGAAAGACTATGCCGAAAATGATCTTCAGAAAAAATACATCGGTTCTTTGATCGAATATTATACCACAGGGGATTTGGCAAAATTTGATGAATACAGCATCGACTGGGCGCTGGAACAGGCTGGCCATGTTGATTTCGTAAACGGGTTTATTGAAGTTTATGGCGATCCGTTGGGCATCAAAGGTAGTTGGGAGTCAATTGTAAATTACAAAGATCGGGAAGCCACCAAGCGAGCCACTATTTTAAGCGAAAATGCGCAGTGGTTTGAAGATCATTCGCCGGTTTCACCTGAATTTAAGAAGGCGGAAGTGAAAGGCGTTAGTGCAAAAGTGATCAACGTGGCAATTTTAGCGGGAGATTGCTACCCGGCAACGCCAATCGGAATCAATTTGCCCAATGCTGAATGGATTCGTGAAACTTATGGATCAAAATCTGTGACCATCGAAAACATTACTCAAGCTTATTTCCTCGATTCGATGGGCAATGGAATGCTCGAAGAATTTGCCGGTTCCGCAGAAGAAATTGAACGGGCTAAACAATACGGTTACCTGGCCGGAAACCTGCACACCGACCTGCACGAATGCCTGGGACACGGTTCAGGAAAAGTTTTGGAAGGAGTAAATACCGATGTTTTAAAGAATTATTATTCGACCATTGAAGAGACAAGAGCCGATCTTTTTGCCTTGCATTACATCATGGATGAGAAATTAGTGCAATTGGGGTTGGTTCCTTCCATCGAAGCCGCGAAGGCTGAATTTGATGCTTATTTGCGTAATGGACTGCTAACCCAACTGACGCGCATAGAACCTGGGAAAGACATTGAAGAGTCGCACATGCGCAACCGCCAATTAATTTCCCGTTGGGCTTATGAAGCAGGGAAAGCGCAAAATGTGGTCGAATTTATTTATTCTAAAGGAAAAACTTTTGTCAGGATTAATGATTATCAAGAGTTGCGGAGCTTATTTGGTCAACTTTTGAAAGAAATTCAGCGAATTAAATCGGAAGGCGATTTTGAAGCTGCCCGTAATTTGGTCGAGAACTTTGGAGTAAAAGTTGACCGTCAATTACATGAAGAAGTACTGGAGCGTTTTAAAAAGCTTGATTTGGCTCCATACGCTGGATTTTTAAATCCGGTTTATGAGCTTAAAACCTGGCCTTGCGGTACTCCAAACGATGTGCTAATCAATTACGATGAAGATTACACTTCACAAATGTTGAGATACAGTAAAGAATTTGGCTTTTTGCCGATGGAGAATGACTAACAGAGGAAATAGTCATTAGTCATTGCGAAAATAGAGTCGAATTGATGTTTACCAGCCCCTAATAAAGTTCGCAAGCGTCTGATCGGCGATCAATAACATCTTGCACCCGTTCAACAATATCTTGAAGGCATTCAACGACATCTTAATGCCGTTCAAAACAATCTTAACGACGTTCGAAGGCATCTTAAAGGCATTCAAGAGCATCTTAACATCGTTCGAAGGCATCTTAACGGCGTTCGAAGGCATCTTAATGACGTGCAATAGCGACTTAACAGCATTCAATGGTGTCTGAACATTGTTCAGGAACCTCTTACCTACAATCGTCTTACGATTTAAACCAATCCTTCACCACTTCGGCGTATTGATTTTCATTTTTATGCCTGTAGATATTTTCCTTCGGGAAATAGGTGTAATCCGCAGCATATTTTTCATGATTGGTAACAATATCGCGAAGCGCCTGAATGAATATTTCAATTTCGTGATTGGTTGTGGTTGGATGCAACGACCAACGCACCCAGCCTGGCTTCAGGGATAAATCGCCCTGATTAATTCTGCAAGTAATTTCATCTGATAATTCGTGACTCACTTCAAGCAAAATATGGCCGTAAGTTCCGGCACAGGCGCAACCTCCACGCACCTGAATGCCGTGCAAATCGTTCAGCAATTTCACCAGTAAATTATAATGAATAGCTACCACGTAAAAGGAGATAATCCCCAAACGGTCGCGATGGGCGCTATCCATGATCTTTACTTCAGGAATGCTGTCGAGTCCGGCGAATGCAATTTTAAGCAATTCATTTTCGCGCTGATGAATGTTTTCGACGCCCATTTTCTCTTTCAGCCTGATGCAAAGTGCGGTTCTGATGTTCTGTAGAAACCCCGGGGTCCCGCCATCTTCGCGGACTTCAATGTTGTCGACGTATTTATAGTCACCCCACGGATTGGTCCAATCAACGGTTCCGCCACCAGGCTGATCAGGTACTGAGTTGTGATACATCGATTGATCAAAAACTAAAACTCCGGAAGAACCCGGGCCTCCCAGAAATTTGTGTGGCGAGAACATGACGGCATCCAGTTTTTCCAATGGATCTTCCGGATGCATATCAATCTGATCGTATGGCGCTGAGGCGGCGAAATCGACAAAAGCCACACCGCCGTTTTCGTGCATAATTTTGGCCATTTCATAATAGGGAGTGCGAATACCTGTAACGTTGGAGCATGCGGTAAACGAGCCAATTTTAAATGGGCGATCTTTATATTCTTCCAGTTTTTTTCGAAGATTATCCGGAGATACCTGCATGTTTTTATCCGGATCAATAATAACCACATCGGCGTTGGTTTCGTACCAACTGGTGTGATTCGAATGGTGTTCCATGTGCGTGATAAAAACCACAGGTCTTTCGCGCTGTGACAGACACCCTGTATGATTAACCTTTCCGCAGTATTTAAGACCAAGCATGCGCTGAAATTTGTTGATTACTGCTGTCATTCCTGAACCTGCGGTAATAATAATATCGTTTGGCCCTGCATTCACATGCGCTTTAATGATTTGCTGCGACTGATGGTAGGCATGAGTCATTAAAGCTCCGGTCTCGCTGGTTTCGGAATGTGTATTTCCAACAAAAGGACCAAAAACTTCGGTGATTTGCTTTTCTATCGGTCGGTAAAGACGCCCACTGGCAATCCAGTCGGCATAAATTATTTTTTTTTCACCAAAGGGCGATTTGAAATATTGATCGATACCAATAATTTCTTTCCGGAACGAATCAAAATACGATTCAAGGTTTGTCATGATTTTCGTGTATTCAAAATGCGTTGCAAAATAAACTCTTTCCGTCAGATAAAAAGAGAATAATATCAGTTTTTGTCACCTCAAAAATAGTGTATCTGTCAATCTTGGTGACAAAAAGTCATTTTTGAGTCGTGGTATAGTCTTTGAAAATTCAACGCTCATAAAATGAAGTTTAACTAAAAATATAAAACAATGCAAAAAGGAAAAATAGGCGTAAGCAGTGACAATTTATTCCCGATTATTAAAAAGTTTTTGTATTCCGATCACGACATCTTCCTTCGTGAAATCGTATCGAATGCAGTAGATGCCACGCAGAAGTTGCGCACCTTGGCTTCAAAAGGAGAATATTCCGGAGATGTTTCCAATGCGAAAGTTTCTGTAAAAATCGATAAAGATGCCAAAACCATTACAGTGTCTGACAATGGTATTGGGATGACTTCCGAAGAAGTAGAAAAATTCATTAACCAGATCGCTTTTTCAGGAGCAGAAGAATTTCTGGATAAATATAAAGACGATGCAAATGCCATCATTGGTCATTTTGGACTTGGTTTTTATTCGTCATTTATGGTTTCAAATCAGGTTGATATTATTTCCAAATCGTACCGCGAAGGCGCAACTGCAATTCGCTGGGAATGCGACGGAAGCCCGGAATATACACTCGAAGCCGCTGAACGGGCTGAAGTAGGTACCGATATTGTGATGCACATCAATGCCGATTCGGAAGAGTTTCTGGAAAAAGCACGGATTAGTGAAATGCTGAACAAGTATTGCAAATTCCTTCAGGTTCCGGTGGTTTTCGGTAAAAAAACAACCTGGAAAGATGGCGCTGAAGTAGATACTGAGGAGGATAACCAGATTAACGATGTGGCTCCGGCATGGACAAAAAAACCGGTTGATCTGACTGAAGAGGATTACAATAATTTCTATCGCCAACTGTATCCAATGGCTGAAGATCCGCTGTTCAACATTCACCTGAATGTGGATTATCCCTTCAATTTGACTGGTATTTTATATTTCCCGAAACTGAAAAATACGGTTGAAGTTCAGAAAAACAAAATTCAGCTTTATTCGAATCAGGTATTTGTAACCGATTCGGTTGAAGGAATTGTTCCTGAATTTTTAACACTGCTTCATGGAGTGCTCGATTCTCCTGATATTCCGCTGAATGTTTCGCGTTCGTACCTGCAAAGCGATTCGAATGTAAAGAAAATCAGCAGCCACATTACTAAAAAAGTGGGCGACCGTTTGGCTCAATTGTTTGCCGAAAAACGTGAAGACTTCGAAACGAAATGGGACGATTTGCGCCTGTTTATCGAATATGGCATGTTGACCGAAGATAAATTCTATGAAAAAGCGGAGAAATTCTTCCTATTTAAAAATACCGACAACAAGTTTTTTACAATGGAAGAATACGAAAGCTTGATTAAACCGGAACAAACTGATAAGGATAACAACCTGGTTTATTTATACACCAATAATCCTGAAGAACAGTACTCGTTTGTGCAGGCAGCCAAAAACAAAGGATACGATGTTTTGGTCATGAATAATGTACTTTCGACACCGTTGATTAACAAACTGGAACAAAAATACACCAGCAAACGGTTTGTTCGTGTTGATTCGGATGTGGCCGAGCACCTGATCGCAAAAGAGGAACCAAAGCACGAATTAAGCTGGGAAGAAAAGAACGAATTGAGTCCTATTTTTAAAGCTGTTTGTCCTGAAAATAAGGATTATGGCTTTGTTGTCGATTTCAAAGACTTGGGCGAAAACAGCTTTCCAATGGTGATTACCCGCAACGAATTTATGCGCCGCATGAAAGATATGAGCGCTATGCAGGGCGGTGGAATGAGCTTCTATGGTGATCTTCCTGAAAACATGAATCTGGTGGTAAATACTTCTCATCCTTTGGTGAAAGAGATTTTTGAAGCCCGCGATGCTGCAATTGGCTCTGAACTGGAAACGATAAAAAGCAACCTTCAGGCAAAAACCGCTGAAAAGGAAGAAGTAGATCAAGCGAAAAAAGATAAAAAAGACGAAGAAATTCCTTCGGAAGTGAAAGAAAAATCGGAAGATTTGGAAAGAGCAATCAATGCCTTGAAGGATGAGCAGAAAGCCAAACTGACTGCATTTGGTAAAGAAAATAAGCTGGCCAAACAACTGGTTGATCTTGCGCTGCTTGCCAACGGGATGTTGAAAGGTGAAGATCTGGATAAATTCGTTAAACGCAGCTTTGAGCTGATCAAATAATAAGTTCCACAGTATAGGTTAAGGCAGATTTTCTTCGGAGAATCTGCCTTTTTTCATGTGGCGAAGCAACCAAAATTGAGTTGTTGCATCTATTAGGAAACAAAATATGATTATCCATTGAAAACAATTAAACAATGAACAGAAACTTGTATTTAATTTTGATGTTGGCATTTGTACTGCCTTTTGCCTCGTGCAACGACGAAGAAACAATTGAGTCTAAAACAGTAGTTCTTGAAACCGATTTTAACAAAGTTGCCAGTTCCAATCCGCCCGATGGATGGTCGGCGGTATTTGCTGAATATCCGGATGGCAAAAATGAATTTTATGAACTCAATTCAGGAATTAAAAATTTACCGCAGCCTCTTGATCAGGCAAAAAAAGCATTCATGCTGTCAGGGAATAACCACAGCGATGCTTTGCAAATGTGGCTGGTGAAACAATTGAGCGGCTTGTCTCCAGAATCGAAATATTCGATTGAGACAGAAATTGAACTGGCATCGAAGTATCCAGGCGGAAGTGTTGGTATTGGCGGATCACCGGGAAACGCAGTGCATTTAGTATCCAAGTTTGCGACCCAAGGTTACACCCTTGAAAAGGGGAAAACCGAAGGCGATAATATACAACTGGTACTTAAAAAAGTGGAAGCTGTTCCCGAATCGGTGTTGAATATCGATTTGGGTGATGTTGCAATCACTTCCGACCAGTATGTTTACAAGCTAATTACCCGAAAAAAATCATCGGATACCAATACGGCAGTGACCGATAAAGATGGTAAATTGTGGGCAATAGTCGGCACGTGGTCGGGTTTCGAAGGCATTTCAACCTTGTATTATACCCGCATAAAATTCACCCTGACAAAAACTTAGGAGGTATTCTTCCCACTAATTCAGGCAAAACAGAAAAGTCATTTCCTTCGGGATTTGGCTTTTTTGTTTGTTTTTAATTGAATGTTTATCGGCTAAATTGTCCATTTAAAAATAAAGATTCTAAATTTGGACTTCAATGATAATTCCATAAGATGAAAGAAAAATTAGAAGCTTTTACCCGCCTGTTGGAAATTATGGACGAGCTTCGCGAAAAATGTCCATGGGACAAAGAGCAAACGTTTGAATCGCTCCGGAAACTAACCATCGAAGAAACATACGAACTGGCTGATGCCATCCTGAATAACGACCTGAATTCGATTAAAAAAGAACTGGGCGACCTGATGTTGCACATTGTTTTCTATGCCAAGATAGGGTCAGAGAAGAACGCTTTCGATATGGCCGATGTATTGAATTCGATTAACGAAAAGCTGATTTACCGTCATCCGCATGTGTTTGGCGATGTTGATGTGGCCAATTCGCGCGAAGTGGAGCAAAATTGGGAAACACTGAAATTGAAAGAAAAAGGAGGAAACAAGCGAGTTCTGGAAGGTGTTCCGGCAGCGATGCCTGCTTTAATTAAAGCTAACCGGATTCAGGAAAAAGTGAGCGGGGTCGGTTTTGACTGGGAATACAAAGAGCAGGTTTGGGATAAGGTGAAAGAAGAAATCAATGAGCTGAGTGTGGAGATTGATCAGGTAGATCAGGATAAAATTGAAGGCGAATTTGGCGATCTGTTTTTTGCGATGGTCAATGCTGCAAGGTTATACGGAATCGATCCTGAAACGGCTCTTGAACGAACCAACCTGAAATTTATGAAACGATTTAATTACCTCGAAAGCGAAACATTGCAAAAGGGCATAGACCTGAAACAGATGAGCCTGGCCGAAATGGATGTGATCTGGGACGAAGCGAAACGATTGGAAAGGCTTTAAAATAGAATCTGCATAAACAACCCCGAATGAAATCAAATCTGAAATGTAAGCTGACAGTTTTATTTGCCCTCGTTGTTTTTTCAAATGTTTTATTTGCACAAATCGATACCATTCGTTTCAATAAATATTACTTTAAAAAATACTGGACCGACGCAAAAGCAATTGCTGTTTCACCAGCAAAATGGGATTCAAAAGATTGGACTAAACTCGGTGTTTTTGTAGTTGCTGAATGTGGATTGTCGTTTGCTGACCAGCCGGTTAAGGATTTTTTTCAGTCGCACAAAAACAACTCTGAAAGTTATGTTTCACGAAATATACTTGAACACTTTGGTGCTGAACACAGCTTTATTGTGATGTCAGGAATATTAACCTACGGAATGCTGGCGAAAGATAAAAAATATGTGAGTACGGCATTGCTGGCTTTGGAAAGTTTTGCTTTAGCAAGTTTGGTAACAAGAATTCCGAAAACCATAGTTGGACGGGAACGTCCTGACAATTGGCAGGGCGATGGGCCATTCACTTTTAATGGCCCGTTTCATGGGAATAGTTTCCCTTCAGGGCATACTACCGCTTCGTTTGCTGTTGCATCGGTCATTGCCACGCAATTTCGCGACAGCAAATGGATTCCCGTAACAGCTTATACGGTCGCTGGACTAGCCGGTTTGTCGCGTATTTACGATAACAAGCACTGGTTGACAGATGTGGTTGCCGGTGCGACTATTGGAACACTTGTTGGAAATTTGGTTAGTCATCGCACCTCAAATTCGAAACTTACAGTTGTTCCTTTTGGAAACAGAAATTTTCAAGGAGTAAGGTTAGCTTATACCTTGTAATTAATAGTGAAATAAATAGCTTTGCATAAGATTATAAAACATACTAAAATTGATTTATGCGTAAATATATCTACATTTTCCTGACTGGATTTTTACTCCTGAATTCATGTTCAACCGGACAGAAATCGCTTGAACAGGGTAATTATTACGACGCTATAATGAAAGCGGTTGGCCGTTTGAGCAGTGACCCCGACAATCGGAAAGCCTCGCAGGTGATCAGTGAAGGTTATCCATTGTCTGTTACCTATTATCAGGAAGAAATTGACAAGATTTTGACCAGCAATGATCCGTTTAAGTGGAAACGGACGCTTGAAATTATGCAAACCGTAAACCAAATGTCTGATGAAATACGTCGGGTTCCGGCGGCCCGCAAATTAGTTCCGTCGCCCAAAATGTACACTTCAGAATTGACTGATGTGCAAAACCGTGCGGCGCAAGAATTTTACGATGCAGGCCTGGATGCCTTAAGTCGTAAAACACGCGAAGCTGCGAAGCAGGCTTACTTTCATTTTCTAAATGCTGATGCTTTGGTTCGCGGATTTAAAGATACCCAGCAAAAGATGTTGCTTGCAAAAAATATAGCCACCTTGAACGTGGTGGTCGAACAAATTCCAGTGAACGGGAAATTTGAATATTCTGCCCAGTTCTTTTACGATAATGTTTTTCAGATGCTCAACGAACGATTTCAGGAAAAGGATTTCGTGCATTTCTTTTCTCCTGAACAAGCAGAACAAGCCAAATTAAAGTTCCCTGATATGGTTTTGCAAATGGGGTTCTACGATTTTTTCATCGACCGTCCGCAGCATTCCGAAGAACAGTTGGAACTGAACAAACAAATCGAGGAAAAATACACGGTGAAAATATCGAAAGATTCAACGGTTACCCGTACCCGAATGATTCCGAAGAAAGGAAAGATTAAAATATTGACTGATCAGGTGGCTTCCGGAGGTTTGCTTGAGTTGAAAACAGTCGAATTTCAGTCGCAGAAAATTGTATTTACCGATAAAATTCCGGGACAATACATGTGGCAGAATAAATATGGGATTTTTGTCGGCGACAATGAGGTTCTTGATAAAGATCTCAGCAATATACTGAAGAATAAAATGATTATGCCTCCACCTGCGCAAGATATGTTTGTGTTGTTTACCAAACCTATTTTCAATCAATTGGCCGATAAACTGACCAATTACTTCAGGCAATACAATTAATGCAACGTCTCTACAAAAACAAACGGATCAACCAATAATCAAAAACGAAGAAATGGCTTCCATTTCGCCCAAACAAGGATCATTATCATCGGTTATTCGTTCATATAAATCGTCAGTTTCTAAACAATGCCGGGCAATTCATGCCGATTTTGTTTGGCAAACCCGGTTCCACGATCGTATTATTCGGGATGAAAGTGAATTCTGGAAAATCAGGGAATACATTTTGAACAATCCGGGAAATTGGGGCAAAGACAAATACAACCAACCTTAATTGTAGAGACGTGCATGCAACGTCTCTACAGAATAATGATCAACATTTTGGCAATGCTGTAAACAACGCCAATCCTGCCTTGCTGGTCTCTTTGTAGTCGTTCGAAAGATTTTTCCCCGTTTTATACATCGTTTCAACCACCTGATCGAAACTAATCCGGTGTCGGCCATCCGACATCAGTGCATACGTATTGTGCGCCAGCGCACGTTCGGCAGCAAAGGCATTTCGTTCGATGCACGGAATTTGAACCAATCCGGCAACCGGGTCGCAGGTTAGCCCTAAATGATGTTCAATGCCCATTTCAGCCGCATATTCAATCTGGTTGATCGTGCCACCCATCATTTGGTTGGCCGCTGCCGAAGCCATGGCGCAGGCTGTTCCAACTTCGCCCTGGCAGCCCACTTCAGCTCCCGATATGGATGCGTTGTGTTTGACGAGTGAACCAATTAACCCTGCCGTTGCCAACGCTTTGTAAATCTGCTGCAAATCTGCATCATATACTTTCTGGTAGTGTTTCAGCACAGCCGGAAGCACGCCACATGCACCGCAGGTTGGGGCTGTTACAACCAGTCCACCTGAAGCATTCTCTTCGGAAACCGCCAGCGCATAAGCAAATAATTTCGACCGTTTTTTGAATGGGCCACTGAAATTTTGAGCTTTCAGGTTAAACGAACTCGATTTGCGCGGAAGCATTAAACCGCCCGGCAAAGTGCCTTCTTTTTTCAGTCCGCGGGCAATGGCAGCATCCATCACGCGCCAAACTTCTGCCAGATAATCCCAAATTCCCGGGCCTTCGTGATCTTCCACAAATTCCCAGAGTTGTTTCCCGTTTTCGTGGCACCAGTTTAAAATATCTTCCAATTTACTGAGGGTATATACGTTGCGTGTTTCGAGTTCCGAAAGATCGTCGATAATGGCTCCACCACCCACGCTGTAAACTGTCCAGCTTTTAATAAGCTCCATCGTTTCATTAAAAGCTTCAAACTTAAGCGCATTAGGATGTTTGGGCAAAAAAGTTTCAGGTTCCCAGCAAATTTCAATGGATTTATTACTGAAAATTTCCTGAATGGCAACATCGGTTAAGTGCCCTTTACCTGTAGCAGCCAGGCTTCCGTAGAGAAAAACCCGGAAACGCACAGCTTCCGGCATAGAATCAAAAAAACGTTTGGCTGCTTTAGCCGGCCCCATGGTATGACTACTCGAAGGTCCGTGACCTATTTTATATATTTCCCTGATCGATTCCATATTTGATAATTATGCTGCAAATTAACTTTAGTCACTCTTGGATAAAGGTAACATTTGTCAGGATTTGAACGTTTCATATTCAACAAATTCGTAATCCTAAAAAAATGGGATAAAATTGGTCGGATTAATGAACAATACCGGTTTATTTATCTTTATTCAGGAAAGAATACATAAAACAGAAATTAATGAAACGATCGTGATTCTTGGAATGAATAATCGAAATGATTTTTCATGATCGTGCAGATTCCATGTAAACGTTAAACAATTAAAATTAGACACATGAAATGTTTAAAAAATTTATCTCCACAACCTTTGTGGAACTATTTTGAGGAAATATGTCAGATTCCGCGACCTTCAAAAAAAGAAGAGAAAATCATCGGATTTTTGCTCGATTTTGCCGCTAAAAATAATTTAATAGCCCGATTGGATGATGTTGGTAATGTGTTAATCAGCAAACCCGGAACTGCTGGACGTGAAAATGACCAAGTGGTTATTTTGCAATCGCATTTAGATATGGTTTGCGAGAAAAACAGCGAAACTATACATGATTTCGAGGTTGATTCGATTAAAGCTTACATCGATGAGGGTTGGGTTCGAGCGCAGGGCACAACTTTAGGATCTGACGACGGAATTGGTATTGCAGCACAGATGGCCGTTTTAACGTCAACAAACTTATCACATGGACCAATTGAATGTTTGTTTACAGTTGATGAAGAAACAGGGCTTTCGGGAGCATTTGCCCTTCAACCCGGATTTTTAAGCGGCACTGTTTTACTCAATCTCGATTCGGAAGATGAGGGCGAATTATTTATTGGCTGTGCCGGTGGAATTGACACCGTTGGCACTTTGAAATATAGTCCTGAAGATTTGCCGGTTGGGTCATATGCAATGAAGCTGGAAATTAAAGGTCTTTTGGGTGGGCATTCTGGCGACGACATCAACAAAAATCGTGGAAATGCCATCAAAATCCTGAACCGTTTCTTGATGGATGCTGATCGTAAATTTGATATGCATCTTGCCGATCTTAAAGGTGGAAACCTCAGAAATGCCATTGCCCGTGAGGCTTTTGCTGTTGTTGTGGTGCCACAGTCTCAAAAAGAAAGTTTAGTCGTGGAGTGGAATGTTTTCACTTCGGAAATGGAATTTGAATTTGAAAGATCGGAACCCAAACTCATGATGCACCATCAATCAGTTGAATTACCCGAATTTGTGATTGATTCGGATACGAAGACCAGATTGTTGCACCTGATAGCAGCTTGCCCACATGGTGTTCTGGAAATGAGTAGCCGAATGGCAGGCATGGTGGAAACATCAACGAACCTGGCATCGGTTAAATTTTCAGGAAAGAATGAAATCATGCTGGTTACCAGTCAGCGCAGTGAAATTGACAGCCGAAAATTAATGGCTGCTGAGATGGTTGCATCGGTTATGTTTTTGGGTGGGGCCACAATTGAACACTCAGAGGGTTATCCGGGATGGACCCCGAATCCTGATTCAGTGGTTGCCAAAATCGCTGCCGATTCGTACAAAAAACTGTTCGGCAACGATCCGGTCGTAAAATCAATTCATGCCGGATTGGAATGTGGATTATTCCTCGAAAAATATCCTGAACTCGATATGGTTTCATTTGGCCCGACCATTCGCGGAGCACATTCTCCCGATGAACGCATCAGCATCGAAACTGTCGATAAATTCTGGAAATTGCTGGTTGAAGTGCTTGAAAATATCAGATAGTAGTTGTAGCAAAAGTCATTGATCCACGAACCCAGTCACCCCGAATTTATTTCGGGGTCTAATATAAATTAAGCTGAGATCCTGAAACAAGTTCAGGATGACGGGATCAATGACTTTTGCTACCTCCTCTTTTTCGTTTCGGTATTTTGGTAAAAATTTGCATCTTCACAACACCAAAAACCAAAACCATGAACCGAAAATTATCCGCTCTTCTTTCCCTAGTAATTTTAATTTCTTCAGTATTATCTATTCAGGCTCAGGAAAACTGGACACACCTTCGCGGGAGTAACCTCGATGGACATTCAGTGAGTCAAAATGCTCCGGTAAGCTGGAGCGAAACTAGTAATATTGCATGGAAAACCGCCATACGTGGGGTTGCCTGGTCATCGCCGGTTGTTTTTGGCGACCAAATCTGGACCAGTTCAGCTACCGAGGACGGGAAGGAATTGTTTGCCATTTGTACTGATTTTAACTCCGGAAAGATTCTGAAAGAATTAATGCTTTTCAGGCCCGATTCGGTTCAGCATATTCATCCAACCAACAGTTATGCCACTTCAACGCCTTGTATCGAGAATGGTTTTGTTTATGTGCATTTTGGTACTTACGGAACAGCTTGTGTGAATACCCGGACATTCGAAATTATCTGGACACGCACCGATTTAAATTGTGAGCACATGCAGGGCGCAGCTTCTTCACCTTTCATTTATAAAAATTTACTGATTTTGCACATCGAAGGAACTGATGTTCAGTACCTGGTAGCTTTGGATAAACGAACCGGAAAAACGGTTTGGAAAACAGATCGTCCGCGCGAATTTTACGACAACATTGAACCGGTTTCCCGAAAAGCCTACTGCACGCCAATCGTGATAACAGTCAATGGGAAAGATCAGTTGATCAGCAATGGTTCGCAGTTGGCAATTGCCTACGAACCTGAAACCGGCAAAGAAATTTGGCAGGTTTTTTACGGCGAAGACTCAACTGTTGCCATGCCTTTAAGTTACAACGGGATGGTTTATGTCAATTCGGGTTGGATGCTTCCGAAAGATGGCAGTCCGTTTTATCCCCGTTTGCTGGCAGTCGATCCGACCGGAACCGGCGATGTAACCAAAACACGCGTACCCTGGGAAGTTGACGTAGATGTTCCGCAGATTTCGACACCTGTAATTGTGGATAGTCTCCTGTATATGGTTCACGAGCGCGGAACGTTAACTTGCCTGAATGCTAAAACCGGGGCTGTTGTTTGGAAAGAAAAGTTGAAAGATCAATTTAATGCATCTGTTTTGTATGCCTCCGGAAATATTTATTTGTTCCCCGTAAAAGGGAAAACCTACGTAATTAAACCGGGCCTTACTTTTCAACTGGTTGCAGAGAATCAGTTGGATGGACAAGTTAAGGCAACTCCGGCCATTGTTCGCGACAATATTATTTTCCGAACAGATAAATTTTTGTACCGGATTGGGAAATAAGGATATAGACACAAAACATTGTGTCTCTACAATCTATACCATGGCTCCGGCAATTCCGGCAAAGTCATGCGGATGCGCCATTCCTTCGGAAAGTAGTTGTTGGCGCGGTTTCCGAGATTTTTAACGAAACCTAATGGTACGCCCTGATATTTTACCAGCAGCCAGCCTTTTGTGGTTGAACTGATCCGTATTTCGTCCTTTTTCTGAAAAAGTAAAGCGTCGCGCAAATCAAGTTCGATGGATTCAAATACATCCGGATTTCTATCTACCGAAAGTGCAAAAGTATGTTCGGGCAACAAATCATTTTTCTTGAATTGGGCAACCGGAAGACCAAAGCTGATAACCCGCAGTTGCTCTGAAAGTGCATTCAATACCGGAATTTTGCTTTCAGGAAAGGCAATCAGAAATTCACTTTTGGCAAAAAACCCCGAATCAGAAGTACTCAGCCAGTTTCGTATTTCCGCAAATTGCTTTGGCATATTTTCGAACCGTGATTTCATTTTTTTCGAGATTGGATAGGAGTCACTTCCGTCTTTTTTGCGGATCAAGGTCAGGAAAAAGCCTTCGCCTTTTACCTTGTGCGGAAGGAAGCGGTAACCAAACATTCCATCCGTTTCAATTTCTTCAACGCCCCAGTTTTCCTGAAGAGGAATCCGGATGCTTTCAACTTCGTTGTTTTCGGCCAGCCATTTCAGGTTTTCCTCGTTTTCAGCCGGATTGAATGTACAGGTGCTGTAAATCAGGTAGCCACCGTTTTTTAATGCCGGCCAAACATCGGCCAGAATGCGACGTTGACGGGTTGAACAGAGGTTTGTATTATCCACCGACCATTGCTGAATGGCCGAAGCATCGCGACGGAAAAGTCCTTCGCCTGAGCAGGGCGCATCAACCAGCATGACATCGAACATTCCATCCAGATCGCTGAAGTCTGCCGGATCATTGCTGCAAACCACCACATTTTGATGTCCCCATTTCCGAATATTTTCATCCAAAACTGACACGCGCGAGCGAATGACTTCATTGGCAACAAGCAAATCGCTGCTGTCAAGCAAACTAAGTAAATGCGTCGATTTTCCGCCGGGTGCAGCGCACAAATCCAGAACAATTCGGTTTTTGCTGTGTTCAATTTGCCTGAAGGCCTGCTCCACGAACATCGAACTGGCCTCCTGAACGTAATAAGCTCCGGAATGAAAAATGGGGTCTAATGTAAACGAAGGCCGCTCATTCAGGAAAATACCTGTGTCGCACCACGGAATTCGTTCCGAAGCAATTGGGACATTGAATTTTCGCGGATTGGTTCGCAAACTAATGGCCGGAACCTGATCGATGGATTGAATAAAGCGATCAAAATCAGCAGGAAACTGAGTCTGGATGCGATCAAGAAACGCGATTGGTAATATTTCGGATGTCTTTTCGATGATTTTTTAAGTTTTCTTGTGATATTTGCCGGCAAGATAAACGGATTGAGTAAGAAAAACAAATAAGCTATGGTTGATCAGAATATCGTTTCGGACTTGAACAAACAGGCCGATGCAGCCAATTTGGTGGGAATGTTGGAGAAAATTGCTCAGCAATTTCAGGGGAAAGCTGTTTTTACAACCAGTTTTGGGATCGAAGATCAGGTAATTACCGATATGATTTTCAATAATAACCTGGACATCAAAGTGGTGACTCTGGATACAGGCCGCCTGTTCGAAGAAACTTACAAGGTGTTTAACCGCACTGTAGACAAATACGGGAAAATGGTTGAGGTTTATTTTCCTAAACACGAAGCTGTTCAGAAGATGGTGACCGAAAAAGGGCCATTGAGTTTTTATTTATCGCTCGAAAACCGCAAAGAATGTTGCAATATCCGGAAAGTTGAACCACTTAAAAGGGCGTTGGCAGGCAATGAATGTTGGATTACCGGGTTGCGTGCTTCTCAATCGGAAAATCGCCATGATCTCGATTTCTTTGTTTGGGATGCCGGATTTCAACTGGTTAAATTTAATCCACTGTTACACTGGTCGCTCGAAGATTGCCAGAAGTATGTGAAGGAAAACAATGTTCCGTATAACGTGCTCCACGACCGTGGTTTTGTTAGTATTGGATGTGCTCCTTGTACCCGCGCCATCCAGCCCGGAGAAGATTTCAGGGCTGGTCGGTGGTGGTGGGAAAACAACTCAAAAAAGGAATGCGGGTTGCATACCCATCAGGAGTAAAAATGCAATTTGTTGGTATTTTTTCAGGTTGTCAGATTTTCAACTTGTAAACTCAGGCATATTACTGAAAAATAGTTGGTAAAAAGCTCTGTAGAGCTCATTGCTATTGATATTACAGGAAGTTTGATGAAATTGGTTTCATCAAACTTTTTATGTTTATGAAAAAATCAAAAAAAACGCTGTTGGGCATGTGGTTATACTGATGTAATTCGTTGGGGAAAACAAAACGGGAAACAACGTTTTAAGTGCAAAAGGTGTGATATTTTTCTAACCGATAATCGACCAGAGCAGCGTGTCCAAAACAGGTTCGTTTGGTTTCGGAAATGGGTTCTGGAACGTCAGACATATCAGACATTAAGCAGAGACAGCGGTTTGTGCAGGGATACACTTCAACGGACATTCTACCAGTTATTAGAGCAAGCCCCTCGGATAAAAATAATCAAGCGAGAGGGTGTTCATTTTCGAATAGATGCTACCTATTTTGCAAAGTTTTGTGTGGTATGTTATCAGGACGACTATGACGGCTATACTCAGTTATTGCGTTTTACTGATGGGGAGCATTATGAAGAGATCAGGGAAGATCTTGCTAATTTGCTCAAGCTGGGGATACAGATTGAAAGTATCACAAGCGATGGTCATAAAAGTGCTCTGAAAGCCATCCGGAAGTCAGTTCCTGATGCCATTGTGCAGCGTTGCCTGGTTCATATTCAACGCATGTGCCTGATATGGCTGACCCGTTATCCCAGGCACCCAGCAGGACAACAGTTACGCAGATTGGTGCTACAGATTCTTAAAATCGAAACTGAAAATGACCGTATTTACTGGACCAGAGAATTTCTAAGTTGGCATGAATTTCACAAAGATTACCTGAATGAACGAACCTATAATACAGAAACCGGGAGGTATTGGTATACCCATAAACTACTCAGGCGTTCTTATATAACCATCAAACGGGCTTTGCCAAACATGTTTCATTACCTGTCAAACCCTGCTATTCCAAAGACCACAAATGGGATAGAAGGCTATTTCAGTCATCTGAAAAATCACCTGGATATCCATCGTGGATTAACGGTAAAACATCGGATCAACTTCATCAAATGGTACATCTATTTTACAAACGAAAAATGAGTTTTTTTAGCCATGTAGCATCCCAGTAATACAAAAAGGCAGCCAAACTGACTGCCCTTGTATTACTGTAAATGCATTAATCTTATTGCTGACAAGTTGATCTCCACCAGAGCCTGTTTCCTCTTCAGATTAATGGCGGGAGTTTACAAATTATTATTCTAAAAATCACCAACTATTTTTCAGTACATTACCTAAACTCATAACTTATAACTTTTTCAGCATCCACAAACCACAACCAAAGTGTTTGGTGTTGCCCATTGGAGCCTTTAGATATTCGAAGCCAAATTTGGCATAGATTTTCAAAGCCAGATGCAGTTCGTCTAAAGTTTCGAGGTAAACCTGCTGAAATCCAATTTCCTTCGCAGTTACAAGGCATTTTTCGATTAAAGTACGCCCCAAGCCAATTCCGCGAGCTTCAGGTAACAAATACATTTTCACCAATTCGCAAGTTCCTTCGGGTAATCCTTCCGTTGGAAATATTCCGCCACCGCCCAAAATCCGACCATCTGCCTCAGCAACAAAATAAACAGACTTTGGCATTTGAAACAGTTCGAACAAAGCATCGGTTGTCGGATCAAAAAATACGGTTCCCGGATTGGCGGCACCAAACTCTGCCAAGGTATTCCTGACAATCAGCGCCAGAGCTGGATTATCGCTGGGTTGAATCGGGCGAATCGTAATGTTGGATATCGTTAGCATCGACTTCGATTTGAAAATTCAGACCCAAATCTATCAATTTATCTCTTTCGAACATCCAAATTAGCAACTTCAACGTCATTTTTAAAAATTACTATCTTTAACAGCGCAACCATTCTTCGAATACCAAAGCAGATTTAAATTGGTTGTATAAATTTTATCCGCATTGAGAATAATAGCTGCCCTCATTCAGTCGAACATTTATATTTCCCTGGCCGCAGTTGCACTGACAGTGGGCACACAGGTGCAACTTGGAATGCGTCCTCAATGGCATCCGTACCTTTTTATCATTTTCTTCGCAACACTGTTCGAATACAACCTTCACCGGCTGATTACGGTGCTTACCAACAAGGAAGCGCTAAAATCGGAAAAGCACCGCTGGGTAAACGAAAACATGAAAGCCTTTTACCTGTTGGTTTTTATTTCTGTAATAGGTTTTGGAGTGGTGGCTTTGTTGGCGAAAAAAGAGGTTTTGGTTACTTTTGCCCCCATCGCATTAATTACGGTTCTCTATTCCATCCCCGTTTCTGCAAATCCGAAGCATCTGTTGAGACTGCGCGAAATACCCTATCTGAAAATATTCATGATTGCTGCAATATGGTCGGCTTCAACGATTCTTTTACCCATTGTACAATCTTCTGAAACTTTCAGCCAAACGCACATTTTCGCAATGCTGTCCGAGCGGTTTTTCTTCATTCTGGCGATCACCATTCCGTTCGACATTCGCGACCTGGAAGCCGACCAGCAACAGGAATTGAAAACCATTCCCATGCTTTTGGGCGAAAAGAATTCGCTAAAACTTTCTTATTTCTTTCTTTTCGTTTTTCTTCTTGGCTCAGCATTTCACTATGCTCCTGAAAAGGAATGGATGATCCTTTGGGCCATGTGCCTTTCAGGAATAACAACGTATTTCTTCCTGAAAATGGATTATTTCAAAAGGATGCTGTTTTATCACTATGGTATACTGGACGGAACCCTTTTGTTGCAAGGAATATTGGTGATTATTTTCGGCTGTTTTGCCTGTACTTAAAACCGATCAATTTATACCTTTCCACCATTCAGTTTGAGTACCGAAATTACTCAAATCAACCAACTCGCCAATCATCGGATGAATAATCGGAACATCCAGACGGTGAGCTTCTTTAGTAACCCGTTGGATTGGTTCGTCCCACGCATGGAGCGACAAGGCAAACTTCGCCCAATGAACCGGCATCATTGTCTTTGCCTTTAAATCGATTGCCGCCTGAACGGTTTGCTCGGGCATCATGTGTATGTATTTCCAAGATTTGTTGTACTGCCCGCATTCGAGCAATGCCAGATCAAATGGTCCATGCTCTGCGCCAATCTTTTCAAAATGAGTATCGTAACCCGAATCACCACCAATGAAAATCTTTTTCGAGGGCGATTGAAAAACAAAAGAGCACCAAATGGTCTGATTTCGCTTGAAAGTTCGTCCGGTAAAATGTCGCCCGGGGGTTGCGGTTATTTTAAATCCTGATTCCAGAATGGATGATTCATTCCAGTCCAATTCAACGATTGATTTTGGATCGAAGCCCCAATGTTCAAAATGAGCGGCGGTACCCAATCCGGTAATAATTTTGCCAACCTTTGGCTTCAGTTCCACCACTGTTTTATAGTCGAGATGATCCCAGTGGTCGTGCGTAATAATCAAATAATCAATCGGTGGAATTTCTTCCGGCGAATAAACATCGCTGCCCTTAAAGCTTTTCACCATAAACGAAAAAGGTGAAGCGCTTCCGGAGAAAACCGGATCGACCAATATCTTTTTGCCATCAATCTGCATGAAATAGGACGAGTGACCGAACCACACCAATAAATCCTTTTGCGGATCAAGATCGAACAAATTGGTTTTTACCGATGGCAAACTCACCGATGGCGCTTTTCGTTTACTGATCTTGAAAATCCCGTCTCTGATCATTTCAAATTTAGAGACATCTTCGGCAAAAGTTGGCGTAAAATTCAAGTTCTGAAATTGTCCATTGCGGAAGTTAGATGAATGCTCAATACGCTTCAAACGTTCACCCGACGGAGCTTTTCCAAATTGAGCCTGATTCATAATTAGAATAGTGGTTATCGACACCAGAACCACAATGAATAATAGTATATACATAGCTTTTTTCATTTTTTTACTTTGCTTTTGCCAACAGCTTCATATCTTTCATTTCCAGAATATTTTTGAATATCCGATCAATGAGGCGTTGATCATTGCTGCAGCCAAATCCTTTAATTTTATTACATAACCGGGAGCGATTGCTTTCATCATAGAGAACAACCAACCCAGATACCTGTAAGTTTTGTAATAAGTTTGCGTTGGTTTTAAGGATAAAAACGGTTCGATTCCGCCCGGACGAAAATTATATACTTGTTTGAAAGGCAACTTCATTAAATCGTTTTCGGTTTTGCCTTTTACTCGTGCCCACATCGATCGCCCCTTCTCTGTGCTATCGGTGTTTGCTCCCGAAATATAACAAAAAGTCATATCGGGATTGAGCGATGCAAGTATCTTAGCAAAACCCAAGGTCAAGGTATAAGTCAGCTTCGTGTATTCTGTTTCACTTTTACCAACTGATGTTACTCCAAGACAGAAGTAACAAGCATTGTAGCCTTTTAATCTATCGTTGATTGATGTAAAATCCAGAAAGTTATCGTGAATAATTTCAGTTAGCTTTGGATTAGAATAACCACATGATTTGCGGGTTATCACCAAAACCTTTTCCACTTCAGGATGATTCAGGCATTCATGAAGAACACCTTCACCAATCATTCCGGTGGCGCCTGTTATAACGACTTTTAGTCTATTCATTGCTTCCAGTTCAAATTTATTTCTTTTACTAATGGAGACGTAAACGACAAGCTTATATTTTAGTTGTTGGCATAATATTTGAAAACAAAGTCGAAATTTTCAGCCATGAAACAAATCTCCATAATACTGCTTTGTCTTAGTACTATTGTACTTACCAATTGTTCGGCACCAAAAAATATAATAAGGCTAAAACCTCAATCTGAAAAAACAAGCTGGTTTTACGGCCAGGAATTTACGGGCGACTCTGTATTTGGTATTATTGCCAAAGTAGCCTTTGATGAAGTAGATCAACCCTGGTATAAGTTCGATGTCGAAATCACAAATCGATCGAACATGGACTATCTGGTAGATCCTGCACAAATTTTCATGGTGCCTATGAACGGGAAAAACGAACCCTTAACCGGTGATACAATCTTTGCAGTGAATCCTGAAGCGAAAATCATGGAACTCGACAGAAGCCTGTCCGTCAATTCATCGAATCAAAAGAATGCCCTTGGATTGAGTCTTCTGGCCGCGGGTATCGACATCGCTACCGGAATAGCGGTTATGAGCGATGACAATCCCAAAAATGATAATCTACGAACAGATCTACTGCCACTTGCTATTGCCTCAGGGGCTGACAACAAATTCGAAGCTCTTGATCTGAATGAACTTCGTGATACCTGGAAGTCGACCACTTTACGAAAAACAACTTTGGAAAAAGGTTTTGCCATACATGGGAAAGTATTGATTCCGGTTTCTCCGAATGCTTCCTATATTCAGTTGAATATACCTGTTGATAATGATCTGATCCGAATTAATTTTATGCAAGTGAAATTTATTCCTTAGTTCTGCAAAACAAATCAGGGTTTCGCGTCGAACGAAACCCTGATTTCTGATTACAAAATTCTACAGTATTTTATTTTTCCTGAGGTTTCAGGTGTTGGTCAAGGAAAGCCAACATCGAACGATAAAAATCGAAACGATTTTCTTCGTTATGAAATCCATGTCCTTCATTATCTTTCACCATATATTCCACAGCAATACCTTTATCTTTCAATGCCTTAACAATCTGATCCGATTCGTCAACATTTACGCGTGGATCGTTTTTGCCCTGTGCTACAAAAAGTGGAGCTTTAATCTTATCGACTAAAAATACAGGCGATACTTCGGCTAACATTAAGCTATCTGATTTAGGGTTGCCCACCATCTCGTAAAACATGTCGAGCATAGGTTTCCAATATGGTGGAATGGTTTTCATAAAAGTAAACATATTCGAAACGCCAACATAATCAACACCGGCAGCATACAAATCAGGAGTTAAAGTTAACCCGGCAAGCGTAGCATACCCGCCATAACTTCCGCCATAAATTCCAACTCGCTTCGGATCGGCAATTCCCTGATCAACCAGCCATTTTACACCGTCCGAGATGTCATCCTGCATGGTTCTACCCCACTGTTTAAACGACGACTCCCAAAAAGCCTTACCAAATCCGGTTGAACCACGGTAATTCATTTGTAAAACGGCATAGCCATTGTTGGCCAAAAACTGTACTTCGGAATTGAATCCCCAATAATCGCGAGCCCATGGACCGCCATGTGGATTAATAACCACTGGAAGATTTTTAGCCTCGTAGCCTTTAGGCAAAGTCAGATAGCCCTGAATGGTAAGCCCATCGCGCGATTTGTATGAAATTGGTTTCATATCGCAAAGATCATTCTCTTTAAGCCATGGTGTCAATTCGGCCAACTTGGTCAATTCGCCTGAAGTTTTATCGTATAAATAATAAGCGCCACGACTTTTATCGCTGTACGTCCGAATCATAAATTTGTCTTCAGCTTTATTGTTGCTTCCAATTGAAATTTGGTATCCGGGTAATTTATCCTGAAGCTTTTTCTTCATGGCTTCAGCATCAGCATCAAAAAAATGTTCCTTTTCCATATCTGTTGTCCAGGTAACCGATAATAATTTTTTATCTTTTCTGGAATAATCAACGCCTTCAATATCGGCTTCCTGTGTTTCAAATAAAACCTCCTTTTCTTTGCCGGTGGCAGGATCGAATGTTACCAGAGCGGTTTTGTCACGACCAAGATTTGAACCTGAGATCAGCATTTTATTATCGAACGTAAACAAATAGGGCGACATGGTTTCTTTAAAACTGGTCGTAAGAATGGGCTTGAACTTCTCCTGCTCATTTTCACGATATAGAATGGTAGTATTCACTCCATCTGAAGTCGTAGCCAAACGAAGTTTACCATCATGGTCAGTCATCCAGCCAACAATATTTCCAGGATTTTCAGCCAGCTGGGTCATTTCGCCAGTGCTTACATTTAACCGAAAAGGATCAAAAACCTGGGGATTGCGTTTATTTAAGCCAACGATGATTTCGCCATCTACATCTTTCAGGTCATCAATTAATTCGGTACGTACTTTATCGAATACGGTCAGTCCCTTCAGTTCAGATCCATCCGTATTTACACCATATAACTGAAAGTTTTCGTCACCTCCGGTATCCTTCAAAAACAGGATCCGATTATTCCCTTTCCAAAGATAACCAGCAATGTCGCGGGCTGTTTCGGAAGTTACACGGACAGCCGAATCGGCGCCAACCTTTTGTACAAAAATATTAAGGCGCTTTTCGTAAGGCGCCAAATACGAAAAATACTCGCCGTTAGGCGATAGCCTGAAAGCAGTTTTCTCCGGATTGCGAAAGAAATCTTCCATAGCAATCTTTGGAGCTTTTTCAACTGACGGCTTGCATGCTGCAAAAGCAAGAACCGCTAAAACAACAATAAATAACCTGTTCATAAAGCGTGTTTTTAGTTTATAAATAGTTTTTCTGAACACTTAAATTATTACAATTCGCTACAAGTTAATCATTTCTATTGAAAACACAACATAAAATAATCAGTTATATAGTTGTTTTAGAATATGAATAACTACATGTTTCAGTAAAAATTAATTGAAAGAAATAAATTAACTTTAGTCGAAAACATTTAAAGGCCTACTTAGTTTACTTGCTTAAAAAATAATCGCTGTGCCAGTAAAACCTAAAATACCAGTTACTATTGTTACCGGTTTCCTTGGATCGGGAAAGACAACCTTCATCAATAACCTGTTGTTGCAGAATTATGATGTTAAAATCGGGTTGATCGAAAATGAGTTCGGAGAGGTTTCTATTGACTCTAAATTAATTGCCAACTACCAGCCTGAAAATATTATAGAATTAAATAACGGGTGTATCTGCTGTAGTATTTTCAATGAATTTTCGCTCGCTCTTCAGGAGCTGGTTAAAAAAAATGACCATCTGGAACAACTGATCATTGAAACCACAGGAATTGCTGATCCCGGGCCAATCATTGAACCTTTCTTTCAGGATCCTGATCTTGAACGGTTATTTGAATTAAGCGGAACAATCTGCCTGGTTGATTCGGTTAACTTTCAGGAAGAGATTGGAAATTTTGAACAGCAAAAGCAAATTATGCTTAGCGACCTGATTATTTTGAATAAAGTAGGTGATGCTGATGAAACTAAACTCGCGTATGTCAGAAAGAAGATTTCAGCCCTTAACCGGACGGCACAACTGGTAGAAACGAATTTTGCATTCCTGGATTCAGCTCATTTGTATATGCTTCAACCACAGATACAGGATGAGTTTATAAAAAAACTTCGCAGGCCATTTTACAGCGAGCCGGAGCACTCTGACTTCCATAGCTTTACCATTCGGTTTAGTGGATACATCAACGAACCGAGGTTTCGGGAATGGTTCAAATATTTTGCTTCCATCTACCGGAAGCAGATTTTCAGGATAAAAGGAATGGTAAACTTCGAGAACAACCCACTGACAGGAATCGTCCAATCGGTAGGCGGAATGACTAATATTTCGGAAGGTTCGGTAGCGAACCCGTACGAACCGCTCGAAAATGTGATTGTATTTATTGGGAAGGGGATCAGTAAATTCGAGATTGAGAAAATGTTTCAGCAATATTTACTTCAGGAAAACTAGCCACAAAGGCAGGCTTATCAAAGCCATTAAAGTGCTCAAAACAGCTACTCTTGATGCAAACTCCGCATCCAGATCGTATTTGACACAAAGTGCGTAAGGTGTCAGTCCCAACGGCATTGCTGATTCAAGAACCCACGACCGGCTTACTTTTAGATCAACAAAATTTCCTGAAATAAGTAAAAACAGGAAAGGCAACACCAAAAGGATTACCAGACTGAATATCGAAACCGGAATCCAATCCCTAAATTTTCCGATCGGTTGTTTACCGACAAACAAGCCCAGCGAAAAAAGCACAACACCAGTTACAGAGCCGGCCACGAGATCGAGACCCGACACCAGGATTTTTGGCATCTGAATATGATTGATTGCAACAAAAAGACCTATAAAAACAGCTATTAGCATCGGATTTTTTAGAAGCCGAAAAAACAGGATACGAAAATCCACCTTCTTGTCGCCATAAAATTCAACCATAAAAATCCCAAGTGTAAAAAGCCAGAAAAGATATACTGAAGAAATCATTGTAGCTTCCGGAAGAATCTGATCGCCCCATGCACTTCGTAAAACAGGAATTCCAAGATAAGCTACATTTCCAAACGAAACAGCCAGAAAAAGCGTCCGACGCAGTTTGTTTTCTAATTTAAATAACGCAGCAAAAGGCAGGATCAAAAAAATTGAAAGAACAATACGTATCGAATTGGCAATAATGAGGCTACCGTACAACTCAAAATCCCATTGTAAGCGCGATAATGCAACTAAAATAAGTGCCGGAAAACCAAGCCACAAGGCATAATTATTTAAAATCTCAAGCCATTGATGAGTGACTGACTTATTACGGCTCACAATAACTCCGGCAAAAATAACCAGAAACAAAGGAGCTATAGCCTGAAATGCGGGGAAAAATTGTGACATAAGTATTTTGCTGGAAATGCACAACGTGTGCCTATACTATCATATTAATTTTCTGAATCAGCAAACGGATCGGTTACAAACGGGCGAACATCAGTCAGAAACATACCAGCGGTTTGTGCGGCCTGCATTCCAAGTTCTCCATCTTCAAATACCTGACAATATTTTGGTTCAATGCCCATCAATTCGGCACATTTCAAAAAAGTATCGGGCTCAGGTTTGTGACGATCAACATCATCAGCTGTTACAATAAAATCAAACAATTGATAAATCCCTAATTCCTTCATTTGCAACATGGCACTTGTACGGCTAGCTCCGGTTCCAACAGCCATGGGAATCTTTCCATGCGCGCTTTTCATCAAATCAATTACCGCATCGTGTGGTTTGATCTGATTGATATTCTTCCAGAATTCCTGTTGTTTAAGAACAACTAATTCTTCGGCCGTAATTTCCAGATTCTGTTCGCGCTTAATTCGTTCGGCAAAGCTAAGTGTTGGCGCACCAGTCATTTCAACAAGAATACGTTCATCAAACGTACAGTTCAGCTTTTCGCAAACGGCATTCCAGCTGGCAATATGCACTGGCAACGAATCCGAAAGAGTTCCGTCCAGATCAAAAATCAGTGCCTTTGCATTTGGATGTATTTTAAGTTCCATGTATTTCAAATTTTAAGGAGGCAAAAATAGCAAACTTTTGAGCCTGTTCGTAAATTTGATTTTCCGCATCACAATTAGCCGAATGTTTCATTTTAAATTAACCTGGACAGATTCACGCTTCTCGAAAATATCTTTAAAAGTATAAATTACGGTATAACAAGTCATTCAAGAACCTAAATTTGATACACTTTCATTTGTCAATACAAAGAAAAATTCTCAATTTTGCATGCCTACCAGTTCCTACCGGTAGGGAATATCTATTGCCATTTTGCTAACTTAAATCCAATCTTATGAAGTATCTGTTATTATTGGCTTTTATCGCGACAGTTGCAACCAGTTCGTGCAAAAGCAAGTACAAAAACGTACCATTTCCGGAAAAATCTCCACGCGACTGGGAAAACCCTGCGGTAAATGAAGTCAATCGGGAACCAGTCCGTGCTTATTTTATTCCCTATGCTTCTGTGGAGCAAGCCAGCCAGTATGACATCTGGGAATCACCTTTCATCCAGACATTAAACGGAACATGGCAATTTAACCTGGCGCACACTCCAGACGTTCGTCCATTTTACTTTTTTCAAGATGATTACGACACTAAAGACTGGAAAACAATCACCGTTCCTGGTAACTGGGAGCTTCAGGGATATGATGTTCCGATTTATGTCAATGTACAGTATCCGTTTAAACCAACTCCCCCACTACCTCCTAAAGATTATAATCCGGTTGGTTCATACAAACGCACATTTACCATTCCTGAAGAATGGAAGGGACAAGAAATTATCCTTCATTTTGGCGCCGTGTCATCGGCCATGTATGTTTGGGTAAACGAACAGCAGGTTGGTTACAGCGAAGACAGCAAAACACCAGCCGAATTCAACATTACCAAATACTTAAAACAAGGCGAAAACTCGTTGGCAGTTGAAGTTTATCGCTGGTGCGACGGAAGTTACCTGGAAGATCAGGATTTCTGGCGAATGAGTGGAATGACCCGCGATGTATTCCTGATGGCTCGTAACCCACAGCATATTCGCGATTTTAGGGTTTCGTCTCCGATGGTAAACGATTACAAAGACGGAGAATTTAAATTAGCCGTTGAAGTTGTCAATTCGGCAGCCAATACCCCTAAATTGACACTTGATGCGGTCTTAATGGATGGAGAAACCAAAGTTGCTGAGATGAACCAGACAGTACAAACTACCGCGCAACCGGTGGCTGTCAATCTTGCTGCAAATATCCCTTCAGCAAAACCATGGTCATCTGAAAATCCAAACCTTTATCACTTGTTTATCACCTTAAAAGATGAGTCAGGAAAGATCATTGAAGTCCTTCATCAGGAAGTTGGTTTCCGCACCGTGGAAATAAAAAATGCACAGTTGCTTATAAATGGTGTTGCCATTTATGTGAAAGGTACCGATATGCACGAGCACAATGAAATTACTGGTCACTATCAGGACGAAGCAACCATGCTAAAAGATATCACTTTGATGAAGACATACAACATCAATGCAGTTCGCTGCTCGCATTATCCTGAACCCGAACGTTGGTATGAACTATGTAACGAATATGGTATTTTTCTTGTTGATGAAGCCAACGTTGAATCGCATGGAATGGGCTACGGAGCAAAATCGCTTGCAAAAGATCCAACCTGGAAAGATTCTCACTTGTTCAGAACTAAAAATATGTTCGAACGTGATAAAAACCAACCATCAGTAATTATTTGGTCGCTTGGAAATGAAGCAGGAAACGGTGTAAATTTCGAAGCCACTTATGCCTATTTGAAATCGGTTGATTCAAGCCGTCCGGTTCAGTACGAACAAGCCCATGGCGGTGCCAATACAGACATTATGTGTCCGATGTATGCCCGAATTAAAAATATGGAAGAATATGCCAAAGGCAAACCTACAAAACCATACATTCAGTGCGAATATGCCCACTCTATGGGTAACAGTACCGGAAACCTTCAGGATTACTGGGATGTGATCGAAAAATATCCGGTTCTTCAGGGTGGTTTTATCTGGGACTGGGTTGAACAGGGTCTCCTGACCAAAGATGCTCAAGGCAATAAATTCTGGGCTTATGGTGGCGATTTGGGTGGCGATACCTTGCCAACCGATGGCAATTTCTGTTGCAACGGAATTATCAATCCAGACCGTACTCCCAAACCTGCGTTGTACGAAGTTGGTAAAGTTTATCAAAACATCGGCTTCAAAGCTTCTAATCTGAATTCGGGCGAAATCGAAATCATTAACAAACATTCGTTTACCAATCTATCTGAATTTACATTCAAATGGGAAGTGGTTGCTGATGGTCAGGTTCTGAAATCAGGTGATATTAAAGATCTGAACTTAGCCCCAAACACCAGTAAAAAAATTAAATTGGATTTAGCTGTTGATGCAAAACCTGCTACTGAGTATTTCCTGAATATTTCAGCATTCCTAAAAAACCAGAAAGGTATCTTATCCGCCGGAACAAAAGTAGCGTATGAGCAAATTGAGCTTCCGTTCACAAAGAAAGCAGTTTTAACTTCCATCAGCACTTTACCTGCTGTAACTTCGAAAGAAGAAGGCAATATGATTGTTGTTGAAGGTACTGGCTTCAAAATCAGCTTCAGTAAGGATGACGCAACAATGAAAAGCTATGTTTTGGACGGCAAAGAAATGTTATTGGCCGGACCTGTACCGAATTTCTGGCGTGCACCTATCGACAATGACTTTGGTAACCAACTGGATAAACGAAGCCGTGTTTGGAGAAAAGCTGGTGAACAGAAAACAGTAAAACTGGCTTCAGTCAGGGAAATTAGCAAAGAAGAACCGCTCGACATATCTGACGCTCAAAAAACAATTCAGATTAAAGCCTCATCTATTAAAGTGGTTGGTAATGGTGCAGTGGTTAACTTTAACTTCGATCTGAATAACGATAAAAAGCAGGTGATTGCCAATTACAATTCTATCTATACCGTTTTAGGATCAGGAGAAGTGATTGTTCACAACAGTTTCAAAATGATGCGCGACTCATTGCCCGAGATCGTTCGTTTTGGAGTGAATCTGGTTATGCCACGCGAATTCGATCAGATCAGCTGGTTAGGCCGTGGACCTCACGAATCATATGCAGACCGCTACACAAGCGCTTTGGTTGGTTTGTATTCAGGTTCAGTTGCCGACCAGTATTTCCCTTATGTACGTCCGCAAGAAAACGGTAACAAAGTTGATGTTCGCTGGATGACTATAGCAAACAAAGAAGGTATAGGATTTCAATTTATCGGAATGCCTTTGATGTCGGCCAGCGCACACCACCAGATTATGGAAGATTTTGAATCACCCGACCGTACCGATGGACGTGTAAAAGAAGGACAAAAAATGATTCGCCGTCACATCAACGATGTTAAACCACGCGACCTGACTTCGATCAACATCGATTACAAACAAATGGGTGTGGGAGGCGACGATAGCTGGGGTGCCTGGACTCACGATGAATACCGTCTAAAAGAAAAAAACTACAACTATTCCTTCCGGATTTGCCCTTTACGTCCAGGAGAAAAACCAGTAGAAAAAGCAAAAGTAATTTACCAGTAAAGAACTGAAGACCGGAAAAGGGAGACCGGATACCGGAAAAACACAATATTAAAGCGGAAGATTTCGAAAGGGGACTTCCGCTTTTGTTTTATATTGAATTTTTAATGAGTTTTGTAGAACAACAAATTTTTATAACCATGAAACAGATTGAAAAATTATCAGAAAACGAAAACTACACCGCAGTCAACCTTGGTAGTTTGGATGGGTTAATGGATTATAGTTTGATTCATCCGGTGAGGAAGACTTTGATTGAGGGCAAAGTATTCCTGAAAGATGCAACCGATGCAACAGGGACAGAAATTTCATTTAACATGTTACCACCCCGCACCGAGCAGCCTTATTTCCATATTCACCGGAAAAACGAAGAAACTTACATTATTTTAAAAGGTTTTGGATTTTACCAGGTTGATGAGGATTGCTTCGAAATAAAAGAAGGAAGTGTTATTCGTGTTGCACCAAAAGGGAAAAGGGGCATTCGGAATGAATCGGATGAGACGATGATTTATATGGTCATACAATCAAAAGAAAATTCGTTGGAGGAATACTCTACTGCTGATGGCAAAAGACTTCCTGTTGAACCAAAATGGAGATAGTAATTTATACAAGTCTCGGTTCAAATAAATAAATGCGGCAAGTAATCAACTAAATTCAAAAATAAAAAGGATCAAACTGTTTAAATTCAGTTTAACCCTTTTATTTTGTCGGGGTGGCCAGACTCGAACTGACGACCTCCTGGTCCCAAACCAGGCATACTACCAACTGTACTACACCCCGATTAATTATTCAATACTTCAATCTGCATTATAAAACAAAAAAAGGACAAACTGATCAATCCAGTTTAACCTTTTTGATTTTTGTCGGGGTGGCCAGACTCGAACTGACGACCTCCTGGTCCCAAACCAGGCATACTACCAACTGTACTACACCCCGATAACTAAACTTCAATAAAAAAATGCGGAGAGAGGGGGATTCGAACCCCCGGTACAGAATGACCCGTACGTCGGTTTAGCAAACCGGTGGTTTCAGCCACTCACCCATCTCTCCTTGGTATTGTAACGAAATAAATTCGATTCCAATCTTTCATTTATCAGGCCAAATTCTTTCGTTTTTGACCCCCATTCAGCCTTTGCGAATGTGCGTGCAAATATAGAACTACTTTTTTCTTTAGCAAAACAATTGCAACAAAAAATCAGGTTATTTTTTAATGTTTTTTTGGGCTGTTAAATTAGAAAGGAAAAGGGAAAGCCTAACGAATCAGCCTTATTTTACGGGGGGAATGATTAAAAAGTTATAGACACAAAAAACAGGACTGTTAAGCATTCTGGTAATCAGCCAGATATTACCAACATGTTATTAAAACCCATGTTTTGCTTGGATAATAGGTCAAAGCCTACTATATTTGAATCAACAAAACGTTCTATCACATACGTCAAAAGATATTGTCCGCATTAATTCTACGTTTGGAAAATTCAACATTTACAATTGACCCGAGTAAGCTTTTGACTGCTAAAACAGGCCTAGTAACGCGAAAGCGCGAGTAACATTAGTTACCGTTGGAAGTTTGATCAGTCAGGCACTCAAATCCTATTTATCTGGGATTTTTACAATCGAATTAATGCGGATTTTTTTTGCCCTTTTCCCACCTTCGGCAAACCAAAATAAATGCCGATCATTCCTGAAAGAAACAAGCTTATCCAGCCCAGATAATCGCCATGCCTGACATAAAAGGTAATAGAATTGTTCATCCCGATTCTTGAACTTACCCCATCACAAACGTCAATTTTTGTTTGGACAAGCACATCTCCACGCTGATTAATGCATCCGGAAATACCAGTATTTGCGCTCCTTACAACACTCCTACGCGTTTCAATTGCCCGAATTTTGGAATAGCCAAAATGCTGCCAAACACCCGGGAAATCCTTCCACCAACCATCATTTGTTAGTACGGCAATGTAATTGGCACCATTCATCACCAATTGGCGCACATGTTCACCAAAAACCGATTCGAAGCAGATCACCGAGCCAATCTTTCCCGTACCTGACAAATCAAAAACTTTTGGTTCCTTCCCCGAGGCCAAACTACCATTTATGCCCCCTAAATCAAGCATATAATCAGGAAGAAAAGAAAAGTATTCCCGAAATGGATCTTTTTCGACACCAGCAACCAAAATATTTTTGTGATTGAATTGAACCCTACAGGTCCGATCAATCATTACTGCGGAATTGAAAACATCGAAGAAGTATTTACCATCATCAGATTGCCTGGCCGTATTTGAAATTTGCTCGCCATTTCTGAACTTCCTTTGAGTAATTGCTCCAACTATAAAACTAACATCCGGGAATCGTTTCATAATCTCAGTGAGCGGAAGAAGTGAAGGACTTTGATGAGCAAGAGAATCTTCCAGCAAAGGCGGCCAACTGGTTTCGGGAGCCAGTATTAAATCGGTTGAATCAGTAATCTTCGATTCGGCTAAGGAGATGAGTTTACTAATTTGATCATCGGTACTCATTCCTACAAATTTCTGAGTATATGGATCAATATTAGGCTGCAAAGCAACCACGTTCTGCATGACGCCTTTTTCAGAATAATTGAAATACGAGTACGACGACAAGGCAATAGGGGAAATAATAGCAGAAAGGGCTAATCCAATCGACCTGACAAATTTCCGGTGCGCCTGATCCAACAGATTTCGAACTGCAATAAAAATCAAAATATTGGATAGCAAGATCCAAACCGAACCACCCAAAACACCAGTAAACTCATACCATTGAATTATTTTCACGGTATTGGCAAACCCATTACCAAGAGTCAGCCAAGGCCATGGAAGCAAACCATGATGATTCAGGAACTCGAAGGCAATCCAGAAAACGATCAGTGAAAAATAACCTGAAGTAGCGCCAAATTTCTGGTGAACTTTATTCTTGAGCCACCAAACGCTGGACATGAATAAAGAATTGAGTGAAGTTATAAATAACATCCCCAGAAGAGAAACATACGAAATCCACCAGGTCGAAAAAATATTCCAGATCAGGAATGCAACAAAACCAAACAAAAATGAGGACGATAAATTTTCAGACTTTCTTTGCTTAAACTGCAAGCTATCAACCAGAAGCAAGGGAACAAATGCAAATAACAAAACCCAATCGAGTCCGGGAAATATCCAGGGGAAGCTCAGTAATATTCCTGAAATAGCAGAAAGAAAAAGCAGTTGGACTCTTCTCATCAGGAAGTCTCGTTCAGCATAAATTTATGTCCAAAACACCCGGGATCAGGATAAATTATTGATAATTTCAACCGGATGTTTCCTTTTACTTACCCGATCAAATAAAAATTCGATTCGTCCGGTTTCCAATGCAGCCCATCCCGCCTGATTAACCACAATTGGGTTTCCATCAGCATTTTTCAAAACCAACGGTTTCTCCAGGAAAGAATGCGTATGACCACCTACAATCAGATCGGTATATTTGGTTTGCGGAGCTAAAGTTACGTCACTGATTTTGTTGTGTTCGTACGACAATCCGAGGTGCGAAAGACAAATGACCAGATCGCACTTATGATCATTTTTCAAAACGGATTCCATCTTAAGGGCTGTTGTCAACGGATCTAGATAGCGGGTTTTTCCGTAATTCAAGGTTCCGACCAACCCATTCAATTCAATTCCCAAGCCATAAATACCAACTTTTACTCCACCCTTTTCCAGAATTAGCTGAGTTTTCACGTGGCCGTTCAAGAGGGTATCCGAAAAATCATAATTACTGGATATTAAAGGAAAGTTAGCATTATTAATCGCCGATAAAATATCGCCCATTCCATTATCGAACTCGTGATTTCCAATGGTTCCGGCATCGTAGCCCATTTTGCTCATCACCTTTACAATCAGGTCGCCTTTAAAATAATTAAAATACGGAGTTCCCTGAAACATATCGCCTGCATCGAGTAGCAGCAGATTTGGATTTTCCTTTCTGCATTGATTCACCATCGATGCGATTCGCACCAACCCGCCTTTCCCGGGATATTCAGCATGATCGGCAGGAAAAGGGTCGAGATGACAGTGCATATCGTTGGTGTGCATTACCGTTAACCGAACCAGTTCGCCCGAAGCAAAAAGCTCTTTTGGAATCAATCCAAGCGTCAATGCGCCTCCACCCAATATCGTTTGCTTTAAAAAAGTTCGTCTATTGCTCATTATAAATCCTCCCATCCTCTTTTACATCAATAACTCCATCTCTTCGGAACATCTCATTCAACGAACGAATTAAGATATCCCTTATTTTTATCTTTGTTTCAATTTTATCCAACGGAGTAATAAACATACTCATCTGATCGCCTCCATTGGCAATGTAATCATTGGTTACCACCCAATAGGAGGCTGCCGGATCGACAGGCTTACCACCAATCGTTAGAGTACCAACCTTTTCATTCCGGATTCCAAGTTTAAGACCCGAAACCCCTTCCCCTCCTCTACCAGCAATGCGTTCGGCCATTTTCAGGATCGATTCGCCCGAGATTTTAACCAAAACAATCTCATTTTCAAAAGGCATCAACTCAAAAATATGACCTACCGTAATTTCTCCCTGTGGAAGCGAAGCCCTCAGTCCGCCATAATTTACATATGCAATATCCGGACTAATATTCAAATGCTTTTCAGCGCAATAATCATTGGCGCATTTCAGGAGAATATCGGAAACCAAATTAGTGAGTTTACTATCAGGTTTGCCTTTTACAAGAGCTGTTGCTGTAACACCAACTATTTTTGACATATCTTGTTTAATGCTGTCACGATAGGGTTTTACCATGGATTCTGCGAGAGAATCAATACTGGAATTTTGAAATTCAACCGAAGTGTTCTTTGTATTAACCTGACTTACTGTTAAATATCGGGAACAAGAAAATAAGATAAAAACAGCACAAATGCTGAGGAATAAACGACGCATTGAATTATATTTAAAATTGTAATAATTGAAGTTTTTTTAAGAAACTCTAAGCCTAAAGATAAAAACAAAATCAATTAAAATCCGTTTGATAGAAAAATTCATTTCTGATGCTCAAGATACTAAATCCACCATATATTAAAGCGCATTATCCTTACCAAATAATTGTTTCCGGAATACTGATATTCTTTTGTTTTCAACTGTCGGCACAGGAATACCAAACCTATAAAGCGAAAAAAGGAGATGGCATTTATTCGGTACTAAAACAAAATGGGTACTCTTATACCGAATCTTTAAATCAATTCATCGAATTGAACAAATCCAAACTTGGAAAAGAAAATGCCCTTATTATTGGCAAAGTATATCGATTACCTCTAAAAACAGACACGATTGCTGAAGTTCAAAAAATTCAGGCGAAAATTGAAGCTCTTCCTGAAAAAACTGTTTACGAAATATTCGGAAAGAAATACCGTGAAATCACCATAAAAAGTAAAGAGCTTGCAGGCGCTATCTATTACCTCGAAAGCGGACATGGTGGCCCTGATCCGGGGGCAATAGGTAACTTGAACGGACACATCCTTTGTGAGGATGAATATGCCTACGATGTAACTCTCCGATTGGCACGAAACCTGATTGAACGTGGAGCAACAGTTTACCTGATCATTCGCGATCCAAACGATGGAATCCGCGATGAACAATACCTGGCTCCCGATAAAGACGAAGTCTGCTATCCTGACAACGAGATTCCATTGAGCCAGTTGGCTCGTTTAAAGCAGAGTACTGCCGCGGTTAATAGTCTGCATGCACTTAATAAAAAGAAATTTCAACGACTGGTGGTTATTCATGTTGATTCAAGAAGCGAGAAAGAGAATATCGATGTTTTCTTTTATCATGACAAAGGAAGCAACACTGGGAAACGGATGGCCAATACGCTCAAGGAAACTTTCGAGAAAAAATATGCCGAACACCAGCCCAACCGGGGCTACTCCGGAAGTGTGTCGGACCGAAACCTCTATGTCATAAAAAACGCTGTTTCACCTGCCGTTTTTATCGAACTCGGCAACATTAATCACACCCGCGACCAACAACGATTCATTAATCCCGACAACCGCCAGGCGGTAGCCAATTGGTTACGCGACGGATTGATTGATGACTTCAAAAAGAGCATCAAATGATTCCGGTCATTCCTGAAGGGAAAATTCTTGTCCAGTTTGATGGCATGTGCATCTTATGCAGCGAAGCAGTTCGATTTATCCTGAAAGCCGATAAGAAAAAGATATTCCTGTTTCAGGCACTTCAAAATTCCGGAGAAGATAAAGACTTCGAAACAATTATAGTAACCGACAAGCAGTCGACATACGAATACTTTGATGCAATTTTAAAAATCGGGAAAGAGTTGGGAGGAGCTTATAGTTTTATAGTCATTTTCAGGATTTTACCTCAAAAATGGCGATATTCACTGTACGTTTGGGTTGCACGAAACCGGTTCCGTTGGTTTGGGAAGCGCGACTCATGTTATTTACCTTCCGGGGAAGAAAAAGAAAGGTTCATCTAAAATTCAAAATCATCGTTTTCGAACTGAATGTACCGGGCAGATAAATGGCCAATTTGATGCGCCAACTTTTCGATAGTCTGTTGGGTTTGTGTTGAAATCTCGGAACTCTTCAATTTGAGCATCATAAAACCATACAAGGCATTCAGGCAAGCTCCCACTTCGTTGTCAACATCGTTTGATGTCTTTTGCATGACTTCGGTTATCGCTTCCTGGTTTCTCTGATGAAGCATCACGTATTCCGGATCGATTTGAACCGCCAGCATTTTGAGATGAAACTCATTTAAATCGTTGATTAGATTAACAATGACCTGCAAATGTCCTTTTTCCTGAACATGTTCTTTTTCCATCATAACCGACAGATTACGATACCAGTCAGCAATTTCTTTACCTGCAACCTCATCAGCATTGTATCGTTTGACGAGTTGCTGCTCTATTTTTTCAGGATCGAATGAACAGGCTCGCAACAAGTCTTCAACCTGCCACATGTACAGAATGTATTCAGCAATATTTGTTTTTCGTAATTCGCGGGCTATAATCATCAGGAAACAAGATAAAAGGTAAAAAGCAGTAACATTAAATTATTTAAATCCCGTCACCTGACTAAACATTGAAGAAGTCGTCGAGATCGCGGCGTTCTTTTTTGGTTGGCCGTCCGGTTCCCCGTTCACGATTATACACACTCATATTCTTCTGAACTTCCAGAATTTCCAATTCTGAAGCCGGAGTCGTTTCCAACAAAAATTCAGGAACCATTTTAGCAGCCATCCGGTTTTCGGTGAGAGCTAAAACCTTGTAGCTTCGGGTAATCGGAGGCCGGCGCAACTGAATGGTTTCTCCTACTTTTAATTCGCGCGATGGCTTAACGTTCATTCCGCCAATGGTAACTTTCCCTTTTCGGCATTCTTCGGAAGCCAGACTGCGCGTTTTATACAGACGCACAGCAAAAAGATATTTGTCGATTCGGGTACCTTCGGCCATAATTATTTCCGCTTATTAAAAAAGGTCATGGTTTGAGCAACACCAATGGTTCCGAAACTTTTAATAATTTCGATTGAAGTATCGATCATTGCCGGAAGCTCAAGCTTTTCCTGCTTATCCCATTCACCCAACACATAGTCAATTTGCTGTCCCTTTTTGAAATCATCGCCAATTCCAACCCGAAGACGTGCATAATTCTCATTTCCCAGTACTTGTGCAATGTTTTTGAGTCCGTTGTGACCGGCATCGCTTCCTTTGGCACGAAGACGTACAGAACCCAACGGTAAAGCCAGATCATCAACTACCACCAGCAGATTTTCAGGAGTGATACTTTCTTTTTGCATCCAATAATTAACAGCCTTTCCACTCAAATTCATGTAAGTAGTTGGCTTCAGCAAAATAAACGTACGGCCTTTGAATTTATATTCGGTAACCCAACCGTGACGCTCATCGCTAAAAACAATATTGGACGCCTCTGCGAGAGCGTCCAATATTTTAAATCCTATATTATGCCGGGTATTTTCGTATTCTTTCCCCGGATTTCCAAGTCCTGCAATTAAATATTTCAAGACAATATGGTTTTAGTTTGATTAACCTTTACCAACTTTTGCAGCTCTTGCAGCTCTTGTAATCATGATGGTTACAACAGGAACAGCTTTTGCATTGAGGAATTCAAGATTTTCTCTCTGAAGTGAACCAACTTTGTAACTCTGACCCAAATCCAAATCATCAACATTAATATTGATTGTATCAGGAAGGTGTTTTACCAATGCCTTTACTTTCAACGTACGAAGGTTCAATTTTAATTTACCCCCTTTACGGATACCTTTTGCGAAACCTTCTGTTTTTACAGGAATCTCAACTTTCACCATTTTATCGTCGCTTGTCTGAAGGAAGTCAACATGCATCAACTGCTCTTCAACTGGGTGAAACTGTGCATCCTGAATGATTGACTGATAAACAGTACCATCAATATCCAGATTTACCAGATAAACGTTTGGAGTGTAAATCAATGATTTGAATTCTTTTTCAGGAGCCTGAAAATGGATTGGTTCTTCACCACCATAAAGAACTCCGGGAACTAAACCTTCTAAACGAAGTCTTTTGGCTTCTTTTTTACCAACAACTGGCCTTTTTGTGGCCTTAATCGAAATTGATTTCATTTTACTTTTTTTAATATTTAAATTATGGTACTCAGTCCTCCCTCTACGGTGAAAGGGCAAACAGCATGCATAACATGTGCTTATGGAAAAAGCGGTGCAAATATATACAATTAACCGTAATACATTGAACTAATTGACTGATTTTTATAAACTCTTTCAATTGCTTCGGCCAATGCGCCGGCAATTGGTATATACTTTATTTTTGATGATTCTTGTTTCCCCGAAATGGAATCCGTAAAATACACTTCAGCCAACGCTGATTTTTCAATCCGTTCGTAAGCTGGTCCGGATAAAACACCATGGGCAGCAAAAGCACGAACACTGTTTGCTCCTTTATCCATCATGATATCAGCAGCCTTGGCAATCGTTCCGGCAGTATCAATTAAATCATCTACCAATATAACATCTTTGCCTTTCACCTCGCCAATTAGAGTCATACTATCAACCACATTGGCTTTTGCCCTCGATTTATGACAAATTACCATATCGGTACCAAGCATCTTTGCATAAGTATTTGCACGCTTGGTTCCACCAACATCAGGCGAAGCTACAACCAGGTCCTTCAATCCCATTTTACCAATAAACGGAATGAAAAGTGATGATGCATAAAGATGGTCGACCGGAACATTAAAAAATCCCTGGATTTGATCGGCATGAAGATCCATGGTGATAATGCGATCGGCACCGGCGGTAGAAAGCAAATCGGCAATTAATTTGGCGCCAATTGAAACTCTGGGTTTATCCTTTCTATCCTGACGCGCATATCCAAAATATGGAATAACCGCAATGATCTTATACGCTGATGCTCTTTTGGCTGCGTCAATCATCAGGAGCAATTCCATCAGGTTATCGGCCGGGGGAGGAGTTGATTGGATAATAAACACATGCGAACCGCGAATCGTTTCTTCGTAACAGGGTTCAAATTCGCCATCCGAAAAAACCGGACAAGAAGTTTTCCCCACTTCAACACCCAAACTATCACAGATCCGCTTGGTTAAATCCATACTTTTTGTACACGGAAAAATCTTTAGAGGAGCCTTTCTAGACATGTATTCCTTTTTAAATTTGTGTTTCTGGAATTGCGGCAAAGGTAAACAAAACTTAATCATATCCGTTTCTATTTGCGCAATAAATTAAACTTTTATTACAAGAAAGCACAAACAGAACAACAGGGTAACAAATTGAATATAAGATATATAATTAGGATTTATTTACATTTTCGATAAACGAAATAATCTCATCCCGTCCGGTTCCATCAAGCGATGAACTAACCAATATCGAAGGTAATTCTTCCCATAACTTTTTAAGTTCCTGCGTATAAGCTCCCACATTTTTTGCCAGAGATACTTTACCCAGTTTATCGGCCTTGGTGAAAATAATGGCGAATGGAACCTGATTTTCGCCAAGCCAGGTAATAAATTCAACATCGATTTGCTGAGGAGCATGGCGAACATCGATCAAGACGAACAGGCAATATAAATTTTCACGATTCAGAATGTAATTGCTGATAAGTTTCTGAAATTTCTCTTTAACCGAAATCGAAATTTTAGCATATCCATATCCAGGCAAATCAACCAGATACCAACTTTCGTCAATGATAAAATGATTGATCAACTGCGTCTTTCCGGGCCTTACAGAAACTTTAGCCAGGCCATTCTGTCCGACAAGCATATTGATCAAAGACGATTTGCCAACATTCGACCGACCGATGAAAGCATATTCGGGCCGATCGGGCGCCGGGCACTTTTTGACATCGGTATTACTGATTAAAAAACGGGCTTGTTTGATCATTGAGTCAGGAATTAGTCATTTGAAAATAGTCATTTGTCATTAGAAAAATAGGAAAAAGAAATACGGAAAAAAGAAGTTGTTAGTTGTTATCTTTTATATCGCTTATCTTTTCCTCTGCAATGAACGGGAAACCAATCATCAGTCATTCGAGAAGTCGATTTTCAAACAATTTCCTAATGACTATTGACTTTTTCCGATCCGAATGACTATTGACTTTTTTCTTTTTATCCAACGTACACTTCCAGCAATTTTGCTGATGCAGTGACTGGTTTCAAAAGTACATTTTCGATAGACGCAGGCAAAAGAATGGTTTCGCCCTTTTGAACTGATTCGGAACCCGATTCGGTTTCGATGACCAGTTCACCATCCAGGCAAATATAAATGACAAACGAATCGAGTTTATTAAAGTCTTTCTCTACAACCTGGGTAACTTCAAGCACATTAGTTGTAAAATACTGACAACTGGCCAATTCTACCGACTCGTTAGGTATCGGTTCGTAATTGGTTTTGTATTCAGGAAATAACGTGTAATCAATTGCATCCAACGCCTGATCGGTATGCAACTCACGTAGATTTCCCTGATCATCGCGGCGATCGTAATCGTAAATGCGGTAAGTTATATCCGAAGTTTGCTGAATTTCAGCCAATAAAATCCCTTTGCCAATGGCATGAACACGTCCAGCAGGTATAAAAAAAACGTCACCAGCGGTAACTTCCTCGAAATTCAGAATATCAGTCAATTCAACTTTTTCTAATTTTTCAAGGTATTTTTCCTGATCAACCTGTTGGTTAAAACCAGACTGAAGCTTAGAGCCTTTATCGGCCTGCATCACATACCACATCTCGGTTTTACCGTATGAATTGTGTCGCTCCGCCGCCATTTCATCATCAGGATGAACCTGAATGGATAGATCGTCGTTAGCATCAATAAATTTAATCAGAAGTGGAAACTCATGGCCAAAAGTTTCAAAAATCTGATCACCAACCAAATCGCCCATATAAACTTCAATGAGTTCTTCTAAACTGTTTCCGGCCAAATAGCCATTCGAAACAACAGAAATATTGCCAGACACTCCTGAAAGTTCCCAGCTTTCGCCACAATTAGGCAAATCACCAAAATTCTTGTTCAGTAACGTTTTAATCTTATTTCCACCCCAGATTTTATCTTTATAAATGGGGGTAAATTTCAGGGGATATAATCCTTCCATGCGTTAAGGAATAATTAAATTTGAAAATCAGGAATTTAAAAATGATGAATCCGTTTAGAATTCGAAATCAACTGCAGCTCTTTCAACAGCATGTTGACCGATTAGTTCACCAACTTTGAGGTGTTCAGGATGTATGCGATAGGCATCAAGTTGCTCAACTGTTTCGAAATGAGAAATCAGGCAAATATCGTATGATTTAGATGCCAATTCGTAATTAACGCCAATTTCAATGTGTTTCAATTCATTAATCTTACCTGAAAGACTGAGTAAAGCATCTTCAATTGAACTGATCACATTCTGTTTTTCGCTTTCAGAATCGTATTTTTTCAGTTTAAACAACACAACGTGATTAATCATAACAAGCTATTTTTTTTTATTTTGTAGTGCGAAGTTAACATTTTCTGTCCTCTGTTCCACAACGTACGATTTTGCTTGCTGAAAAGCGGTACTCTTCATTATCTTTGAAAAAAATATATTTCTATGTTAGTAATTGGTATTGCCGGTGGAACCGGTTCCGGAAAAACGACAGTTGTAAAAAAAATTATAGAGAATCTGCCCGCTGGCGAAGTTGCTGTTATATCGCAGGATTCGTACTACAAAGACAATAGTCATTTACCACTCGAAGAAAGGCAAAAAATCAATTTCGACCACCCGGCATCCATCGAATTTGAACTTTTAGTTGAACATATTATTAAACTGAAAGCCGGACAGTCGGTTCAGGAACCGATATATTCGTACCTCTCGTGCACCCGATCGGATGAAACCCGTGAAATTCAGCCGAAATCAGTTGTGATTATTGAAGGAATCCTGGTGCTTTTCCCAGCTATTTTGCGCGAACAAATGGGTATCAAGGTGTTTGTCGATTGCGACTCGGACGTTCGATTATCGCGTGTAATTCAGCGCGACATTATTGAACGCGGACGCGACGTGCAAATGGTATTAGACCGATATGCAAAAACGGTACGACCAAGTCATATCCAGTTTATTGAACCCACCAAGCAATTTGCTGACATTATTGTGCCTGAAGGCGGCAATAACCTGGTGGCAATTAATATCTTAACCAATTACATCCAACAAAATCTAAAATAACATGCTCGAAGCGATTTCTTCCGAGGATATTCTGTTCATCGACATTGAAACAGTACCGCAAAAAGCTGATTTTACTGAACTTCCTGAGCATTTTCAAAAGCTTTGGGATAAGAAATCTGTCTATTTCAGAGATGAAACTCAGGCTGCGTCTGATGTTTATGAAAGGGCTGGAATTTATGCTGAATTTGGCAGAATTATTTGCATTTCGGCGGGTGTAATTATTCAGAAAAATGGAGAGCGCTTTTATCGGGTGAAGTCGTTTCATGACACTGACGAAAAAAAACTATTGCTGGCGTTTAACGATATGCTCGAGAAATTCACATCAAATCCCGGGAAAAAACTTTGCGCCCACAACGGGATTGAGTTCGACTATCCTTACATTGCCCGCCGGACTTTAATCAACGGACTTCGTCTGCCACGGATTTTAGACATTTCAGGAGCCAAACCCTGGGAAATAAAGGACCGATTGCTGGACACGCTGCAAATGTGGAAATTTGGCGACTATAAAAACTACACTTCTCTTGATTTGCTTTGCGCTGTTTTCGATATTCCGACCCCCAAAGATGATATTGATGGCAGCCAGGTAGCCCAGACATATTATCAGGAAGGTGACCTCGACCGTATTATTCGTTATTGCGAAAAAGACACTCTGGCTTTGGCAAATCTGATACTGAGATATAAAGGAGAATCAATCATATCTATTGATAACCTGCTTGTTGTTTAAGAAACGTTTAACAAAGACTTGTAAAAGTGAATCAAAAGGAAGCTTCCTGTGTGATTTACAATTAAAAATAAACATATTTGCACATCACAAACCTTGCGATGAAAAAGCTTTTTTTACTCGTCGTTTTATTTTTAATTGTTAATCTGGTTGTTTCATCACAATCAAAAGTTGACAGCTTATTGCAGCTATGTAATAAAGCAACAGAAAAAGAGAAAACAGAATTATTTCTTGAGCTTTCATTCAATACCAGATCCGATTCAGCAAAAAGCAATCAATATAGCCGCATGGCCAATCAACTGGCTGTTCAAAACAAGCAAATTCCGGAACAGGCCAAATCATTCAATTATTTAGGTGAAACTACCTATTACAAAAGGAACTACGCTGAAGCTATTACTTATTATCAAAAGGCAATTCCTTTATATGAACAAATTAAAGACTCATCTAATATTTATGATTGCCAAAACTCGATTGGCTTATGCTACCATTACATGTTTCAAGGCGAAAAAGCAATAGCCCGATTTATAACTGCATTAAAGTATTGCGAAAAAGATCCTGAGCGAACGGCAAATTTATACTCAAACATTGGGATGGTTCACTCAAGAATGAACAACTATAAAGACGCCATTGATAATTACCGAAAGTCATTACGAATAAACTTATCTATCCATGATACAGCAAGCATTGCCGTTAATTACAACGGACTAGGTGATACATTTTCTTGGTCCTACATGCCAGATTCTGCTCTTGTGAACTTCCTCAAATCTTATTACTACTTCAAAAAAATCAAAGCGGTCGACCGTCAGGCAATTGTTGTATCTAATCTAGCTTCTGTTTATACAAATTATCCCGACAGCCTGAATAAAGCTCTCGATTATTTCAATCAAGCCTGGGATAGTTTTCAGAAATTAGGTTGGAATCATTACGAAGCTGACATCAGGCAAGGAATAGCTTCAATTTATAACAAACAGGGAAAATATAAAGAAGCTATTGTTGCATACAATGAAAGTCTGCGATTAACTGACCAATTCAACCGAGGTTTTTCACTAAAGAAAGTAAATTACGAAGGTTTGGCTGGTGTGTATGAAAAAATGGGGGATTATAAAAAGGCGTTTCAAAACTATGTTTTATATACCCAGTACAACGACAGCATGGTTCAGAAGGAAAAATACGAACAGATCATTAGCCTTGAAAAACAGTACGAAACAGAGAAGAAGCAAAATGAAATCATCAGGCTACAATCGAGGCAAGAGCTAATGGATGTGCAACTACAGAAAAACAAGCAATTAAAGATATTAGGATTTGTTACAGCAAGTTTACTGCTCATTTTCGTATTTTTTGTTCTTATCCGATACTTCGACAAAATTAAGCTGAACCAATTGCTTGAAGACAAAAACAAAAAGATCGAACAGAGCGAGAGTGAACTTAGAGTTTTAAATGCGGCGAAGAACAAGTTTTTCTCTATAATAGCCCACGATTTAAAAAATCCATTTCATACGGTAATGGGGTATTCTTACCTTCTTAGCAAAGATTATGAACGGTTTACTGAAGAAGAACGACGAAAATTTGCATCCGATATTCACCATTCGACCAACAACATTTTTAGGTTACTGCAAAACCTGCTCGAATGGTCGAGATCGCAAACCGGAAGATTAATGTATAATCCGCGGGAAATTGAATTAAAACGGATCATTGACAATTCGGTGAGTGTATTGCGTTCGTTGGCTGACCAGAAAAATATAGTTGTTAAATTTGACTACGACGAAGCTCTGAACCTGTTTGCAGACCCGCAGATGATCGAAACGGTATTGAGAAACCTGGTCAACAATGCCATCAAATTTACCCCAGAAGATGGAACGATTGAAATAACTGCCCATCAAATCGATGATCACATCAGCATTTGTGTTAAAGACTCCGGAGTGGGTATTTCTGAAGAAGACGCACGGAATCTGTTCCAGATTGCTTCGACAGTAAAACGCAAAGGAACCAACAACGAAGACGGCTCTGGTCTCGGATTGATCTTGTGTAAAGAATTTGTGGATAAGAACAACGGAACGATTTGGGTAAACAGTTCTCTTGGCGAAGGAAGCTCATTCTTTTTCACTGTTCCGGCCAGGATGGAAAAAAGTCAATAGTCATTTGAAAAAGATTTGAGGAGTAATGGCTGGCTGAATTCAGGCACTTTTCACATAACTAACCGAAAAAAAGTCATTGGTCACCCGAAAAACAATTTTCTAATGACCAATGACTTTTTCTTCTTCTAAACAAGCATCTGTCTGGCAAGCAATTCTGCTTTTTCTGCCGATACTGTTTTCTCAACTATTTTCAGGGCAAATAGAATAGCCACACCAGGTCCTCTTCCGGTAATAATGTTTCCAGATTCAACAACTGGAATTTTAAGCACTTCAGCATCTTTTAAATAACCTTCAAATCCAGGATAACAAACAGCCTTCTCCCCTTCCAGAATACCTAAATTCCCAAAAACAAGAGGAGCAGCACAAATTGCCGCAAGCTGTTTCTTTTCAGCAACAAAATTCATGATTTGATGCTTTAGTCCGGTATGAGCATCTAAATTTGCGGCCCCGGGCATTCCTCCGGGTAATACAATCATATAAATTTTGTCGTAATTCACTTTTTCAAATAGAGTATCGGCTATCACAACAATTTGGTGAGCCCCCAACACTTCGATTTTCCCGGTAACCGAAACAACAAGAACATCTAGGTCAGCTCTGCGAAGGACATCAATAATACTGACAGCCTCAATTTCTTCAAACCCATCAGCCAAATGAACTGCAATTTTTCTCTTCATGGTATTCAGATTTTCTCTCAAAATTAAAGCAATTTAAAGCAAAAAAAAAGTGATCTGCTAACTTCAGATCACTTAAACCATTATAACCACTTATAACTATTTTACGAACAACAAACTATAAATTAAGAAGCGTAATCTTTTAACGACTTTTCCAATTTTTTCCGGGTAAAGAAAATGCGACTTTTAACAGTACCTAGAGGCAAATTAAGATCCTCAGCTATTTCCTTGTATTTAAACCCATCTAAAAACATATTGAACGGAACCTTATATTCATCCTCCAATGCATTGATACATTTGATAATTTCTTTAGAGCTATAAATTGATTCAGGGGATGGATAGCTTTTATCTTTTTGAAACTTCAAATGAAAATCATTATTTGCACCATCAAACGTATTTTTTGTTTTTACATTTCGACGATAGTTGTTAATGAATGTATTTTTCATAATCGTGTAAATCCACGCTTTGAAATTTGTATTTTGGGTAAATTTATCCCTGTATGTTAGCGCCTTCAGAAAAGTTTCCTGAAGCAAATCCTGAGCTTTTTCCTGATCTGAAGTCAGACTCAATGCATAATACAACAACTTGTCCTGTAATCCTAAAAGTGCGGTGTTAAATTGAAGCTGTGTCATGGCGTTCGTTTTTTAATTGTTAATGTTAGGACAAATATATAGATTCAAAATTTCAAATAAAGGATTTTAAAGTCTTTTATTCTTCGATATTTTTTATTGCTTATAAAGAATATTTATATCGGTATGATTAAACAACCAACTTTGTTCTCTACGAGTATTTACATAATTTTGTTTTCAAATTACAACATGTTATTAAACAAACATTTCGTCGCAGAAACAAATTTGAAATAACAAGTTATTTTCTTATATTACAAAAGCGCTCGAGAGATATTCGTGTTGTTTAATACTTAATGACTGAAAGTCATTCCAAACGTCCGACTGAGCTCACGTCGAAGACCAATTTCTGAATCTACTGATATTAAACGTTAAGCTGAAATACATTCAGCATAACGATGAATATTTGAAGCTAAACACAACACCAATTCCTCATTCTAAATAATTATTACTTTAGCCGGCTCAAATTTTTCACTAATTATTAAAATGAAAAGAACAATCAGATCTGTTAACAGGGCTGAAATGTTCACATTCAAACGTTGGGGACGAAAAGCGTATTCGTTGTTCAGTGTTATGAAAAAGCCAGTCCGCATTGGTGTACTTCTGGCTGTTTATACCACTGTTACAGAACCCGAATTTACCTTTGCCCAAACCGACAGTTCGAAAGTGAGCATGGAGTATAACCTTGACGAAGTTGAGGTTTCTGCCCAAAGAGCACCTGTTGTTTTCTCGCAGGTGGCACGGATTGTATCCGTGATCGGAAGAGAAGAAATTGAGGCGGCTCCCGTCCAAAGTATTCAGGAACTGCTCGAATACGCGCTGAGTGTTGATGTCCGACAGCGCGGTGTTCATGGAGTTCAGGCCGACATTTCGGTCAGAGGAGGTTCGTTCGACCAAACCCTTATCCTTTTAAATGGCGTCAACATTTCAGACCCCCAGACAGGCCATCATGCCCTCGACCTTCCGGTCAGTTTAAAAAACATCCAGCGTATTGAAATTCTTGAAGGCTCGGCAGCCCGTGTTTTTGGCCCCAATGCATTTTCGGGAGTTATTAATATTATTACCAATTCAGAGGGTCACACTAATCTAAAAGCAGATGTATCTGTTGGTCAACACAAACTGGCCGATATTAACCTTTCCGGAAATCTCAGTACCGGCAACTGGAATCAATTTATTGCATTCAACCACATGTCTTCCGACGGGTACATCGACAACACCGATTTTAAAACATGGAATGCCTTTTACCAAGCCAAGCTGAATACCAAACCCGGCACGCTTGATTTTCAAATTGGACACACCGACAAAGACTTTGGGGCAAACAGCTTTTACACTGCAACTTACCCCAATCAGTTTGAAGCGACCAAAACAACTTTTGCTTCGGTAAAATTTGAAACTGGCACGAAAATTCATCTCATTCCGTCAGTTTATTGGCGTCGGCATCAGGATCGGTTTGAGTTGTTCCGGGATAATCCCGCTACCTGGTATGCGGGACACAATTACCACTTGACCGATGTTTTCGGTAGTAATCTAAATGCCTGGTTTAATTCACAATTGGGTAAAACTGCTTTCGGAGCCGAAATCAGGACAGAAAATGTTTGGAGTAATGTTTTGGGTAAGCCATTGACGACTCCAATTGCAGTTCCAGGAGAATCAGATCAGTTTTTTACCAAGTCCTATTCCCGGACAACCATCTCCTATTTTGCCGAACACTCCGTCTATCTCGAAGATTTTTCCATTTCTGCCGGTGCAATGACAAACTGGATTTCGGATCTCGGTTTTGGCTGGAATATTTATCCCGGAATTGATGCTTCCTATTCATTGACCAATCATTTCAAAATATATGGATCGGCCAATTCAACGCTACGGATGCCAACGTTTACCGATTTATTCTACAATGGGCCAACCAACATTGGCAATCCCGATCTTAAACCAGAAAAATCAGTAACCTATGAGGGTGGAATAAAGCTCACTTCTATCGGTTTTTCCGGACATGTTGATGTATATCACAGAAGAGGAAAGGATCTGATTGACTGGGTTCGCGAAAATGAAGCAGACAAGTGGCAAACAAAAAATCTGACCCGGATTAACTCCACCGGATTTGAACTTAGTGGAAATTTCTTTCCTGAAAAAATCTGGAAGGAAAGTATTTTCATTACCAAATTAGGACTTAATTATTCGTACAGCAAATTAGATAAAGGAGGAAACAACTTTTTCTCAAACTATGTGCTCGATAACCTGAAACATAAACTTGATATTGAGATCAATCACAAAATCTGGAGCAAATTAAAAGGTTCATGGCGTTTCAGTTATCAGGATCGAAATGGCATACGAACCCAGTCCGAGTCCTACGAACCATTCTGGTTGGTCAACCTGCGTGTCATGTGGAAAACTCCATCCACCGAAATATATGCAATGGCATCGAATCTTTTCGACACCAATTATTACGATTTAGGAACTGTTGAGCAACCGGGACGATGGATTAGTTTCGGCATCAGCCATCAAATCAACTTTAAATAAAACTGACTCCCGGGAAATCCGGGAGTTGTTTTTTCTTCCGGGAAAATATTAACTTCGCACACTGAAAAAACTTAAAAACGTATGTTAAAAGGAATATTATCGATCAGTGGTCAACCCGGATTATTTAGATTGGTGACCGAAACAAAAAACAGTATTATTGTTGAATCTCTGCTAACCGGCAAACGAATTCCGGCTTATTCAACATCTAAAATCAGCACTCTTTCTGACATTTCCATCTTTACTGAAACGGGTGAGATTTTGCTGACAGAATTGTTTCTTCGAATTCAGAAGAGTGAAAAGACGATTTCACCAAAAGCATCAGCCAATGAGATAAAAGCATTTTTTGGAGAAGTATTACCAGAATATGACAAAGATCGGGTTTATGTTTCGGACATGAAGAAGATCATACAGTGGTATCAACTACTAAGCGATCAGAACCTGCTGACAGAAACGAAAGAAGAAGAATAAACGGAAGAAATAAAATCTGAAGAATAAAACAAAGAAACCGCATCGAACATGCGGTTTCTTTGTTTTTAAAATAACCTCAATTGACCGGGAGGCTGTTTATTTTCCTTTTGAGCTTTCCGTTCAAGTATAATCTCAAGGAGTTTCGTAGTAGCCAACGCATCTCCGGCAGCACGGTGTCTTCCATGTATTGAAATACCCAATTCGTCGCATATTTTCCCGAGTGAATACGACTTATGTCCAGGTATAAATTTACGTCCCATTCGAACGGTACACATAGTCTTTCGTTGATAATCGTATCCCAAACGTTTAAACTCTTCCTGAATAAATTTATAGTCGAAACTCACATTGTGGGCAACGAAAATCTTTTCGTGAGTCATTTCAACGATTTTCCTTGCAACTTCATAAAACTTAGGTGCATCCCTGACCATTTCATTATCAATACCAGTGAGGCTGGTGATAAATCCCGGTATATAACATTCCGGATTAATCAAACTTGAAAACGAATCGGTTATTTCAAATCCGTTATGGATATAAATTGCAATCTCCGTGATTTTTCCTTTGGCAGCAGACTGTCCTGTTGTTTCTATATCAATTATTGCGTACAAAACCTAATTTTTTGAAATGACATTGTTATAAATCAAATCCGATTTATTACTTTTATATTATAATCAAGAACGCTATTCAACAATAGTATATTTTTTTTGTTTTAAATCGAATAAATAACAGAATTTTTCAAATATTATTTTAAAAACAAAAATCATTAATCATGAAAAAAACTCTACTACTATCATTGCTAATAGCATTTGTAGCTATAACAAATGCTCAGACAGTTGATAAAAAATGGGGAATTGGCGCTGGAATTGGTGCCTATGGAACTCTCAACAAATCGGGAGTTGGCTTCATGCCAGAATTGTATTTAAGCCGGTATCTTAGCCCTCGCCTCGACTTGATGCTTAGAGGTGACCTCGGATTATTTAATTCCAAATTAACAAACGATTTGGACATGGCAAATGGATTTCTTGATCTGAGATTAAAATTAAACAACGAAGACAAAAAATTCCGTCCATATTTATTTGCTGGACCAGGAATATTAGCCGACAACGGCGAATCCGGATTAAACTTTAACATCGGTGCCGGTGACAAATATTACGTTAGCCCTGCTACCGCGTTATATATGGAAGTTGGTTATGTGAATGGAATAGAATCTACAGTAGCTGGCAAAAAAACCAGAGATAACTTTTGGAAAGCTACTGTTGGCGTAGAGTTTGACTTCGGAAAAACTCCGGATTCTGACATGGACGGCGTTTCGGACAACAAGGATAAATGTCCAAATACTCCGGCTGGTGTTGCAGTTGATGCCAATGGTTGCCCAATTGATACCGATGGTGATGGCGTTGCTGATTATATTGACGATTGTCCAACAGTTGCCGGATTAACTTCGCTGAAAGGTTGTCCTGATTCTGATAAAGACGGCGTTGCTGATAAAGATGATGCATGTCCTGATGTTGCTGGATTAGTTAGCTTAAAAGGATGTCCTGACACCGATGGTGATGGCGTTGCCGATAAAGATGACAAATGTCCAGATACGCCTAAAGGAGCAAAAGTTGATGCAAAAGGATGCCCGGTTGACTCAGACGGTGATGGCGTTCCAGATTACTTGGATAAATGTCCAACAGTACCAGGAGTAAAAGACAACAATGGCTGTCCAAAAGAAAAGACTGCTGAAGAAATTGAAGCTGAAAAAATGAAAGTTGAACCTGTTTATTTCGATTCAAATAAAGCAACTTTTAGTGCTCAGGAAAAAGCAAAGGTTGACAAACTTGTAACTTTATTGCAAGAAAACAGCAACTATAATGTAAAAGTTACAGGTTATGCAGATGCTCTTGGAGCAGACGCTTACAATTTGAATCTTTCGAAAAACCGTGTAAGTGCTGTTGTTAAATCAATTCTTTCGAGTAAAAATAAACTTAAAAAGAATCGTATTGAATTACAGAAAGGTCTTGGGGAAGCTAATCCAGCTGCAACAAATGACACTCCGGAAGGACGCGCATTGAACCGCAGAGTTGAATTTGAAGTAACTAAAAAATAAAGTACTCTTGATTTTAAGAAAAAATCCTTATCAGAACTGATAAGGATTTTTTTATGTACATTTGTAATATAACTGTTTAATAGTTTTTATCTTTAGAAACAAAAAAGACTCAAAAACCAAATATTCACCAAAACAAATGAACATGAAAAAAGTACTTTTACTTTCATTATTTTTTGCTTTCACTACCCTGGCTCAGGCTCAAACTGTCGACAAGAAATGGGGTTTTGGAATAGGAGCAGGTGCATATGGAACAACTAACAACTCAGGAATAGGTCTCAATCCCGAACTGTACTTAAGTAGATATGTCAGTACTCGGTTTGATTTGATGCTTAAAGGTGATCTTGGTATGTTTAACTCCAAACTCTCAAGCGACCTTGACATGGCAACTGCATTTATTAACCTTAGACTTAAGCTTTCTGGTGAAAGCAAAAGTTTTCGTCCTTATATTTTTGCCGGTCCGGGCTTTATCGCTGACAATTCAGAATCAGGATTAAATTTCGACTTAGGTATTGGGGCAAAATACTATGTAGGCCCAGCCACTGCTTTTTATCTGGAAGCTGGTTATATCAATGGAATAGAAACAACCACTGCCGGCAAAACCAATACAGACAACTTCTGGAAAGCAACTGTTGGTATGGAATTCGATTTTGGCAAAACTCCTGATGCTGACATGGACGGAGTTTCAGATAAAAAAGATAAATGTCCTAACACGCCAACAGGTGTTGCTGTTGATGCCAATGGATGCCCTATTGACTCAGATGGTGACGGTGTTGCTGATTACCTCGACGATTGCCCAACTGTTGCTGGATTGACTTCACTAAAAGGTTGTCCGGATGCGGATGGTGACGGGGTTGCTGACAAAAACGACAAATGTGCCGACACTCCCAAAGGCGTAAAAGTAGATGCAAAAGGATGTCCGCTTGATTCGGATGGTGATGGCATCACCGATAATTTGGACAAATGTCCTGATACACCTAAAGGGGCAAAAGTTGACGAAAAAGGATGTCCTGTAGATTCCGATGGCGATGGTATTCCGGATTACCTTGACAAATGCCCAACTGTTGCAGGGCAAAAAGATAATAATGGTTGCCCGGCAAAAGAGGTAGAAGCAAAAAAGGAGCTAACTCCTGAACAGGTGATCATGCAAAACGTCAAAATAACTCCGGTACATTTTGTATCCGACAAGAGCTATTTGACTGATTATTCAAAAAGTGTTCTGGAAAAACTGATTAAAACATTGAATTCAGACAAAGGTTTTAATGTGAACATGTATGGTTACACCGATAGTCAGGGATCTGACAATTACAACATCAAACTATCACAAGACCGAATTGATTCAGTGATTAAATATTTAATTTCCAAGGGAATTTCAGCCGATCGGATTATTCATCAAAAAGCATTGGGCAAAGCAAAACCAATCGCAAGCAATAATACCGAAGAAGGTCGTTTGCAAAACCGTCGGGTTGAATTCGAAATTTTCAAAATGAAATAGCAAAACTATTGTTTAAAATAATTCGAAAGCCCTGTCTATTTCTTTAGATGGGGCTTTTTTGTTAACCAGAACTCATTTATAAAGCCTGAATTTTACATTCAGAAATCAAAACCAGAGAAAATAAATATCTTTGTCGCTCAAATTTCAAAGTACAAAAAATGTCGATCGAACTGATTATACGTGACCAGATTGTTGAAGCCATTGAAAAATGCTACCAGCAACAAATAGATTCAAGCCTCGTTCAGCTACAAAATACCCGGAAAGAGTTTGAAGGTGATATCACGCTGGTGGTATTTCCGTTTGTACGGATGTCGAAAAAGTCGCCGGAGCTAACAGCCGCCGAAATTGGCGATTACCTTCAGCAAAACGTTACTGAAGTTGAGAAATACAATGTTGTTAAAGGCTTCCTGAATCTGGTAATTTCGTCAGAATATTGGGTTTCGGTGCTTAATTCGGTTGGTTCAACAGATAACTACGGAATTACCGAACCAACCGATTCGTCGAAGCTGGTTATGGTAGAATATTCCTCGCCAAACACCAATAAACCTTTACATTTAGGCCACATCCGCAACAATTTGCTTGGTTTTTCGCTTAGCGAAATCCTGAAAGCCAACGGAAACAAAGTGGTGAAAACCAATATTGTAAATGACCGCGGAATCCACATCTGCAAATCGATGTATGCCTGGAAAATGTGGGGCAATGGCGAAACTCCAGAAAATACCGGCATCAAAGGCGACCATTTGGTAGGTAACTACTACGTGAAATTCGATCAGGAATACAAAAAAGAAATAGTGGTACTGATTGAACAAGGGCAAACCAAGGAAGAAGCCGAACAAAATGCTCCTGCAATGGTTGGCGCACGCGAAATGCTCCTGAAATGGGAAGCCAAAGACCCTGAAACCATCCAGCTTTGGGAAACCATGAACAAATGGGTTTACGCTGGTTTCGACGTGACCTACAAAGAACTTGGAGTTGATTTCGACAAAATATATTACGAGTCGGAAACTTATCTGTACGGGAAAGATGAGGTTTTACGAGGATTGGCTGAGGGCGTTTTCTACCAGAAAGAAGACTCGTCGGTTTGGGCCGACCTGACCGCCGAAGGCTTGGATCAAAAGATTTTGCTCCGCAGCGATGGCACTTCGGTTTACATGACCCAGGATATTGGCACGGCCAAAGAACGTTTTCAGGACTACCCCATTGACAAAATGGTGTATGTGGTTGGTAACGAGCAAAATTACCACTTTCAGGTTTTATCAATTTTGCTCGACAAATTAGGGTTTGAGTTTGGCAAAGGCTTGCACCATTTCTCTTATGGAATGGTTGAACTTCCGCAGGGAAAAATGAAATCGCGCGAAGGAACCGTAGTTGACGCCGATGACCTGGTAGCCGGAATGATTGAAGTTTCGCGCAAAACATCTGAAGAATTGGGTAAACTCGAAGGTTACACTCCCGAACAGGCTGCCGAAACGTATAAAATGATTGCTTTGGGCGCACTCAAATATTTTATCCTGAAAGTCGATCCAAAGAAAAGCATGCTCTTCAATCCGGAAGAATCCATCGATTTTAATGGCAACACCGGCCCGTTCATTCAATATACTTATGCACGAATCCGTTCGGTATTGCGCAAAGCAGCCGACAGAGGCATTGCGATTAATCAAACCATTGACAGCAAATTGCAGATTGGCAAAAAAGAGCTGGAATTAATCAAAGCCATTGCTCAATTTCCGGTGGCCGTGAAAGAAGCTGGCGACAATTACAGCCCGGCTTTGATTGCCAATTATATTTACGAACTGGTCAAAGAATTCAACCAGTTCTACCACGAATTCCCGATCATCATCGAAGAAAATGCAGATGTCCGCAACCTTCGGCTGGTCATTGCCGAAAACGTTGGCAAAACCATTAAAACCGGCATGAAACTGTTGGGCATCGATGTTCCGGAAAGGATGTAAAAAAGTCGGAAGATGGAAAGCCGCTCCCTGAGCGCGAAGCAGTCGAAGGGAGACCTGCGACAGAAGTCAGAAACAAAAACCCCGAAAATCAGTGATGGTTTTCGGGGTTTTTACTTTTTGAAGATTACAGCTAATATTTTTATTCGTCTTTTTGATCTTTCGTTTGATTTTTGCAACTTTGCGGCATGACAAAAGCGCAATCCATCGAAGAATTTTACCAGAATCAGTTTAATTGCATTCCGGAAAGCCTGAAAAAAGAGATCGGGCACTTCAACATATTTCACCGCGAAGATTTCTGTTGTGCCAACAAGCCTGTTCCCTACAGCCGGAAAGATTACTACAAAATTACGCTTCTGAAAGGCGCCAATAAAATTCACTACGCCGACAAAACAGTGCTGAGCGAACACAATGCGCTGATGTTCTCGAATCCAATGATTCCGTACAACTGGGAACCGCTCGAAGACAACCAATCCGGAGTATTTTGCATTTTCACCGAGGAATTTTTCAGCCAGTACGGCGCTATTAAAGATTATCCCATTTACAGGCCCGGCAGCAATCTGGTTTATTTGCTAGACAATAGCCAGTTGGCCGAAATCGAAGCGATCTATCAGAAAATGTTTGATGAAATTGCTTCGGACTATTTATACAAATACGATGTACTCCGTGGCTTGGTTTTTAACCTGATTCACACTGCATTGAAAATGCAGTTAACCGAAGCCACCCGTTTATCTCCATCAAACGGAACTGCACGCATTGCTTCGCTGTTTGCGGAATTGTTGGAACGTCAGTTCCCCATTGAATCGGTCGTGCAACGCATGAAACTACGCACGCCCAACGATTTTGCAGCGCATCTCTCCATCCATGTCAATCACCTGAACCGCAGCCTAAAGGAAGTAACCGGAAAAACCACTTCGCAATTAATTGCCGAACGCGTTTCGCAGGAAGCCCGCGCCTTGCTAAAACAGACAAACTGGAACATTTCTGAAATTGCTTATTCGCTTGGGTTTGAAGAATTGCCTCACTTCATCAACTTTTTCAAGAAGAACTTTAATCAAACACCTAAAATTTTCCGAAACGAAACCAATGTTTGATTTATGCAGTTTTTCGTTTGATTTTTATATCTGAAGAAAACAATTGCTGATCTATTTTTGTCGTATAAATTTACTGAATGCGGAATCAGTTTCGCGAACCAATCAAACTTCAGTATTCAAATTTCCATATTGACATGACAAATTCAGATCATATAACATCCAAACAACCGGTATCACGCTTCTTAATCGGACTGATGGCCGTTTCTGCTGGGATAACCGTTGCAAACATTTATTACAACCAGCCCATCCTGAAAGAAATTGCAGCCGACTTAGGCTCTACAGAGTCTCAAGCCGGAATGGTTTCCATGCTTTCGCAGATTGGGTACGGGCTCGGATTGTTTTTCCTGACCCCGCTTGGCGACAAAATCAACAAGAAAAAACTGATTATCAGCCTTCAGATTTTGTTAATAGCAGCTCTTTTGCTGGTCACTTTCACACACAGTATTTTTCAGCTTTGGGCGCTGAGCTTGCTGATCAGTATGTTTTCGGTATCGGTTCAGGTGATTATGCCCATGGCTGCCGGAATGGACAGTGAAAACCGCGGCAAAAACGTGGGAACCATTTTTACCGGTGTGCTGATCGGGATTCTGGCAGCCCGTGTGTTTAGCGGAAGCATTGCCGAATGGCTGGGCTGGCGATATGTTTACCTCATTTCGGCTGGCGCTGTAGCACTGGCCACGGTTATGCTGCAAATCAAATTGCCCAATGTACCCACCCGTTTCTCCGGAAGTTATCCTCAGTTGCTCGGCTCAGCACTGCAACAAATCAAGCGTTTTCCATTGCTTCGCGAAGTTTCGCTGGTTGGCATCCTTCAGTTTGGATTGTTCTGCTCATTTTGGACCACATTGACCTTCTATCTAAGTGGCGAACCTTTCAACTTTTCGAGCAACATTATTGGTCTGTTCGGTTTGGTGGCCATTGCCGGAGCTTTGCTGGCGCCAGTTTTCGGTAAACGGGCAGATAAAGGTGGAAGCAAAAAAGTTCGGTTCATCGCACTCGGATTAATTGTTGTCAGTATTTTGCTGATGATTTCATTACCAACCTCCATTCCGGCGCTGGTATTGGCTGTTTTCCTGCTTGATATGGGCGCCCAGGCTATTCAGGTTACCAATGTGGCCATGATTTACACGCTCGACGAATCGTCGCACAGTCGAATCAATACCATTTACATGACATCGTTTTTCACTGGCGGTGCGTTAGGAACGCTCATCGGTATCTATTGCTGGAAATACGGCGGATGGCTTGGCGTAAACCTGCAAATGCTGCTTTTCGCACTAGTTATCTCGGTTCTTTTACTGAAAGAAAAACGAAAAAGGCTGGCAAACATTGAAGTTGTAGAAATCGCCAAAGCATAACTATTATTTGCTCAGGAAATCAGGAACTTTGTAACTTAGAAACTTAAAAATTTAAATACAACATGAAAGTAGTAGCCATTAACGGAAGTCCAAACAAAAAGGGAAACACGCACTTAGCTCTTGAAACGGTTGGTTCGGCACTAAAGGAAAACGGAATCGACTTTGAGATTATCCATATCGGGAATAAAGTCATTCGCGGCTGCACCGCCTGTGGATTGTGCCGTAAAAATCAGGACGAAAAGTGCAGCATCAAAACCGATGTGGTCAACGAAGTGATTCAGGAGATGAAAAGTGCCGACGGCATTATTCTGGGAGCGCCCGTTCATTACTCCGGAATACCCGGAACAATGAAAAGCTTTCTAGATCGCGCCTTCTACGTGGCCGGAAGCAACGGCAACCTGTTTCGGCACAAAGTGGGCGCTGCCGTGGTAGCTGTGCGCCGAACAGGCGGCTCTTCCACATTGGATGGCTTATACCATTATTTAACCTATACCGAAATGCTTTTGGCTACCTCCAACTACTGGAACGTTATTCATGGCCGCATTGAGGGGGAAGTTTTGCAGGATGCGGAAGGCATGCAGATTATGCAGGTTTTGGGCAACAACATGGCCTGGCTGATGCAAATGCGCGAGCAAACCAAAAAATCGTTACCAGCGCCAAAGCCAGTTCAAAAAGTGATGACCAATTTTATCAGATAAAATCCAAATTTGAAGATTAGAAAATTTGAGAATTTAAAGATGAAAACCAAATAGTAACTTCAAGCTTTAATTACTAGATGGTTATCTACAGAAACTAAAGTAAAATCATTGCGCCTGCTAATTCCCTCCCTTTCGGGGAGGGTTAGGGAGGGGCTTCTAAAAACAGGAAAACATGAAGTACAATTTATTAGGAAACACCGGATTAAAAGTTTCGGAGCTTTGCCTCGGAACCATGACATTTGGCGGACGCGGTATGTGGACTGCCATTGGGACAATGCCTCAGGATGAAGTAAATCAACTGGTTAAAACTTCGGTTGATGCCGGGATTAATTTCATTGACACAGCCAACATTTACAGTGAAGGGTTAAGCGAAAAAATGACCGGTCAGGCCATCCGCGACCTCGGATTAAACCGCGATGATTTGGTAGTGGCCACCAAAGTACGCGGCGCAATGGGTTCTGGCCCAAACCATTCAGGATTAAGCCGGAAGCATATTTTGCAACAAGCCGACGAGAGCCTGAAGCGCCTGAACATGGATTACATCGATTTGTACCAGATTCATGGCTTCGACCCGATTACTCCGCTGGAAGAAACATTGGATGCCCTCGACTCGCTCGTAAAAAGCGGAAAAGTGCGCTATATCGGTTGCTCGAATTTAGCCGCGTGGCACATCATGAAAGCGCTGGGAATTTCGGCACAGCAACACCTCGCCAAATTCGTATCACTTCAGGCTTATTACACCATTGCTGGTCGCGACCTGGAACGTGAATTAGTGCCAATGTTGCTCGACCAAAAAATCGGGTTGATGGTTTGGAGCCCTCTGGCTGGCGGTTTCCTGAGCGGGAAATACAGCCGCAACGCGTCGACCGAAGAAGGCCGTCGTGTGAATTTCGATTTTCCTCCGGTTAATAAAGACAAATCGTTCGACATTATTGATGTGATGCAGGAAATTGCTTCAGCAAAAGGCGTAACCGTGGCCCAGATTGCCTTGGCCTGGTTGCTTCACCAGCCGGTGGTAACAACGGTTATTATCGGGGCAAAAAAACAGGAACAATTGCTCGATAACCTGAAGGCTGCTGAAGTAAAATTAACCGCTGAAGAATTAGCTAAACTTGATGCAGTTAGCAAACTTGCTCCTGAATATCCAGGTTGGATGATTGATCGGCAAGGCGCTGACCGCAAAAAGTAAATTTTCATTCATCAAACCTAACAGTTTTTTGAAACCGGTAGTTAGGTTGAGCAAATAAAAACGTAAAAATGAAATACCGAAAATTAGGAAATACCGAAATCCAGCTTTCAGCCATTGGACTGGGCTGCATGGGAATGAGCCATGCCTATGGCGAGAAGAATGATCCTGAATCGATAGAAACATTGCACAAAGCACTAGATTTAGGCATTAACTTCTGGGATACTGCCGATGTATACGGAAACGGGACCAATGAAGAACTGATTTCGCAGGTTTTGGCGCCCAACCGCGACAAGATATTCATTGCTACGAAGTTTGGCTTCCAATCCACGCCGGATTACAAAATGGCCTTCGACGGTTCGCCTGCTTATATGCGCAAAGCGATTGAAGCCAGCCTCCGCCGCCTGAAAATTGAGACCATCGATTTGTATTATGCGCATCGCATCGACCCAAATGTTCCGGTGGAAGAAATGGTTGGCGCCATGAGCGAGCTGGTCAAAGAAGGAAAAGTTCGTTATTTGGGACTTTCGGAAGCTTCAGCAGAATCGATAAGGAAAGCCCATGCTGTTCATCCAATTTCCGCTCTCCAAAGCGAATATTCGTTGCTTACCCGCGAGGTTGAAGCCGAAATTATTCCGTTGTGCCGGGAACTGGGAATAACCTTTGTACCATTCAGTCCGCTTTCGAGAGGATTGGTTACCAACACGGTTGACAAAAAATCGTTGGGCGATAAAGATTTTCGTAAGACATTGCCCCGTTTCGAAGATAAATACTGGGAAAACAACACCAAACTGGCTGTGGCCTTTGCTGAATTGGCGACTGCTAAACATTGCTCTCCGGCACAATTGGCTTTGGCCTGGGTTCTGGCTCAGGGCGAAAACATCATTCCTATTCCGGGAACCAAGCGCCGAAAATACCTCGTTGACAATGCAGGTGCTGTAGATGTAAATCTGACTAATGCAGACCTTCAGGATATTGAAAACCTATTGGTAAAATACCCAAACACGGGGCCGCGTTACCCCGAAAGCATGGCTAAAATGGTGGGAAAATAATGATTGAAGCGGACTTTATTGAGGGTTTCACTTGGAGTGAAGCCCTCAATCATCAGATAATCTACCCTTTTCCTTTCAAAATTTCCTGATATTTAAACATTTCGTCGCGCAGGCGGGCGGCTTCGTAAAAGTCGAGCTCTTTGGCCGCGGCTTCCATTTCCTTTTTGATTTTGGCAATTGCTTTCTCCAGAGCCGGAACACTCATGTACTGAACAACAGGATCGGCAGCCAGATTCGTTGTTTCGTCGCCACTGTATCCTTTCACTTTTACTTTCATGCCAATGCTTGAATAACCTGCAATCTCCCGACTGGCTTTGATGATTTGAGTTGGAGTTATATCGTTTTCGATGTTGTATTTCATTTGTTTCTCGCGCCGGTAGTTGGTCGAATCGATGGTTCGCTGCATCGAGTTGGTTATTTTATCGGCATACATAATCACCATTCCATTGAGGTTTCGGGCTGCCCTACCTGCTGTCTGTGTCAGCGAACGTTCGGAGCGAAGGAAACCTTCCTTGTCGGCATCCAAAATGGCAACCAGCGAAACTTCAGGCAAATCCAAACCTTCGCGCAACAAATTGATTCCGACCAATACATCAAATTCACCTTTACGTAATTGTTCCAAGATTTCAATCCGTTCGAGTGTATCAACATCGGAATGGATGTAGCGGGTTTTAACGCCCATATTTGACAGATAACTGCTCAATTCTTCGGCCATGCGCTTGGTCAGCGTGGTTACCAATACCCGTTCGTTGCGTTCGATCCTCAAATGAATCTCGTGCATCAGGTTATCAATCTGGTTGATGCTTGGACGAACATCAATAATCGGATCGAGCAGCCCGGTTGGACGGATCACTTGTTCCACCACAATTCCTTCCGATTTCGCCAGTTCGTAATCTGCAGGTGTGGCACTCACAAAAACAGTTTGATCAACCACCGTTTCAAATTCATCGAATGTAAGTGGCCGGTTATCTATGGCTGCCGGAAGACGCCAACCATAATCGACCAGATTGATTTTTCGCGAACGGTCGCCACCAAACATTGCCCTGATTTGAGGCAAAGTCACGTGACTTTCATCAATAATGGTCACAAAATCGTCAGGAAAATAATCGAGCAGGCAGAAGGGCCGTGATCCGGCTACGCGTCCATCAAAATACCGCGAATAGTTTTCAACTCCGGGACAATAGCCCAGTTCCCGCATCATTTCCAGATCATACTCAACCCGTTCCAGAATCCGTTTGGCTTCCAGTGGCTTGCCAATTTCTTTGAAAAAATCGACCTGCTTCATCAAATCATCCTGAATCTGACGAATGGCTAGCTGCATGCGTTCTTTGGTGGTAACGAACATGTTGGCCGGATAAATAACGGCCATGTCCAATTCTTCGATGGTTCCACCACCAACCGGATCGAATGAATATATTTCTTCAATATCGTCGCCCCAGAAAACAATGCGGTAAGCAATGTCGGCATATGCAGGAAAAATATCTACACTGTCGCCTTTTACCCTGAAATTTCCACGGTTAAATTCGATTTCGTTGCGTGAATAAAGCGCATCGACCAACTTCCGGAGAAAAACATTTCGACTAATGGTTTCGCCTTTGTGAACATTGGTTACATTGGCATGAAAATCGGCCGGATTCCCAATACCGTACAAACACGAAACCGATGAAACAACAATCACATCGCGCCTTCCGGAGAGTAATGACGAAGTTGTGCTCAACCGGAGCTTTTCGATGTCCTTGTTAATCGAAAGGTCCTTTTCAATGTATGTATTACTGACTGGAAGGTAAGCTTCGGGCTGGTAATAATCGTAATAGGAGACAAAATATTCAACCGCATTCTCCGGGAAAAACTGCTTCATCTCGCTGTACAATTGGGCAGCCAGCGTTTTGTTGTGGCTTAATAGCAGTGCGGGACGTTTCACCTGTTCAATCACATTGGCCATGGTAAACGTTTTCCCCGATCCGGTTACACCAAGAAGCGTTTGAAACGTGGTGCCGTTGCGTAAACCTTCCGTCAGTTGACGAATCGCTTCTGGCTGATCGCCAGTTGGTTGATATTCAGAAACAATTTTAAAGTCCATTGCAGAATTGTTTTCAACAGAAAATGATTAGCCATTAATCAATGGCAAGGCTTGCAAATTAGCATTTTTCCTGATTTGAATCTAACATCACTTGGCATGATTTGTTCCCACTTTGATTACAATGTCATGCTGAACGTTCGACTGAGCTCACGTCGAAGGCTTGTTTCAGCATCCCTTCAGTGATGAGACCCTGAAACCCCGCCTGACAAGCGAGCGGGCAGGAAGGTCTGAGTGACAAGCCAATTTTGTTCTGATTTCATTTCAAGGCTTTCCGGTAAGTTTCTATGGCGCGGTTTCGGGCAAAAGCATGGTCGACCATGGGTTTTGGATAGCTCGATGTTCCATATTCAGGCACCCATTTTCGGATGTATTTGAAATCGTGATCGAACTTTTTGGTTTGCAAATCGGGACTAAAAACCCTGAAATACGGAGCAGCATCGCAGCCCGAACCACTTGCCCACTGCCACCCTCCATTATTTGAAGCCAACTCATAATCGAGCAATTTGGATGCAAAATAGGCTTCGCCCCATCGCCAGTCGATGAGCAGATGTTTAGTCAGAAAACTTGCTACTACCATACGAACCCGATTGTGCATATATCCGGTTTCGTTCAGTTCGCGCATCCCGGCATCGACCAGCGGATAACCGGTTTGTCCGGTGCACCACCGCTCAAATTCACTTTCATTGTTGAGCCATGGAATAAAATCGTAAGCTGTTTTAAACGATTTTTCTACTACATGAGGGAAATGCCACAAAATATCCATGTAAAAGTTTCGCCAAATCAATTCATTGAGGAAAACTTCGGAATGCATTTGAGCAAATTGTGTGAGTTTGCGGATCGAGATTGTACCAAACCGAAGATGAACCCCGAGTTTACTGGTGCCATTTTCAGCCGGAAAATCGCGGGTTTTCGCATAATTTTCAACCAAAATTGAGTCGAATTTCTTTTCAGGAAATGATCGATCCTGAAGTTGGTATCCAATTTCAGTCAGTTCCGGGAAATAGTCTGACGACAGGTGTTTAAGGCTATACAGATGTTTTTCGCTTTCGTAAACCGGAATTGGATGTGATGCCAGTTTTTCCTTCCATTTTTTGCTGTATGGCGTAAAAACTGTGTATGGCGAGCCATCGGCTTTTACGACTTCATTCTGATGGAAAATGATTTGGTCTTTAAAACTATGAAATCCAATTCCTTTATTTAGAAGAATTTGGGCTACTTTCTGATCACGCAGAATGGAAGCTGGTTCGTAATCTGTATTGGTAAAAACACTATGAATTGGATATTTGGAGGCCAGTTGTCCGAAAACTACTTCCGGAGAGGAAACATAAACCTGCAAACTACTATTGAATTTGCGGAATTCGCAATCAAGATCAGTCAGGCAACGGTGAATAAAAGTTAGCCGGGCATCGTTTGGATCGGGGAACTGGGCCAGAATTGCCGGATCGAAGATAAATACGGGAACAACCGGCAAGCCGGCATTCAATGCCTGAAACAAACCATGATTGTCGTCAATCCGCAAATCGCGCCTAAACCAAAATATGTTTACTTTTTCCATCCCTGATCGAATTTTACTTAAAATAATTAAGTGCCTGCAGCAACAAAAACAGCTGCATGCATCATTTGAATAGCATCCTGAACGGCTTTTGAAACCGTAGTTTCCGGTAAATTTTTCAGGAATCTGGACGCTTCTTTTCGTTGTGCCCGTTCAGGAAAAACCCGCCGTAGTAAATTAGTTTTAGCAACCATCATGGCTAATACAATCGATTCGTCACTTTGTTCTCCCCTACCCTGCAAAGACGTTTCAACTTCTTTCAGGATGCTTTCAACCAAATCGCGATCCCTCAGAAAAACCTTTTCGTATGGAATAAACAGAATCCGTCTTTCCTCGGTTCGAAGCACATTTTTATGCACCAGACTTCGAATAAAGTGCTTCTGGATTTTACGTCCCCGGACATTAAAATACGAAATCCACGTTCTCAGCTTTCGATCTTTTCCCCGAAGCCGAATCCGATTCAGGAAAAACTCATAAACTTCATCGTTCTGAAAAGTTGGATCCTCCAGATGAACAATTCCCTTCTCAATCGAAACAAGTCCTTTATTCATCAATTCGACAAAAACAGAACCCGTCAAAGTTATAGCCAACGTTGCAGAAGAATTCAGCAGAATACCTCCCCTTATCGGATTGACAGCCAGACAAAACAATTTTTCGCTCAGTTTTAATGACCTATCCATTTTGTTTGATTTGATTTTTTGAGTTCATTTATACCCAATAACAATCTATGCTAAATTACAACTTTAAACCATGAAACGAGGTTTTGCAAGCGACAATAATTCAGGTATTCATCCTGAAATTTTAAATGCTATTTCTGCTGCCAATGAAGGACATGCAGTTGGATACGGCGGCGACGAGATTACCGAAAAGGCCATCAAACGGTTCAAACAAGAATTTGGTGAGCAAACCGATGTCTATTTTGTATTTAACGGAACTGGCGCCAATGTACTGAGTCTTTCAACGCTGACACACTCATTTAATGCTGTGATATGCGCCGATACAGCCCACATCCAAACCGACGAGTGCGGCGCTCCCGAAAAACTCACCGGCTGCAAACTGCTTCCGGTTGAAACCTTCAAAGGGAAAATTACGCCAGCCGGAATTATAAAATATTTGCACGGATTTGATTTTGAACATCATTCGCAACCCAAAGTAATTTCCATTTCACAGGTCACTGAACTCGGTACTGTTTATTCACTCGAAGAAATTAAGGCAATCACCGCCCTTGCGCACGAATACGGGCTGCTTGTACATATGGATGGCGCCCGTTTAGCCAATGCAGCCGTGGCTCTCGATTTGCCATTCAGTGCGTTTACGGTTGATGCCGGAGTCGATGTACTTTCGTTTGGCGGCACCAAAAACGGCATGATGATGGGCGAAGCAGTCCTGTTTTTCAACCCTGAATTGACCAAACTCACCAAATACATCCGCAAACAAAGCATGCAATTGTATTCGAAAATGCGATTTGTGAGTGCTCAGTTTCTGGCATATTTCGAAAACGACCTCTGGAAACGGAATGCAACACATTCCAACCGGATGGCGCAACTTCTGGAACAGGAAGTGAAAAAAATCCCTGCCATACAACTCACGCAAGAGGTAGATGCCAACGGCGTTTTCGCAATTGTTCCTCCGGAAATTATCCCACAGCTTCAGGAAAAATATTTCTTTTACATGTGGGACGAACACCGCTCTGAAGTTCGGTGGATGACTTCGTTTGACACTGAAGAAGAAGACATCATTCAATTTGCAGCACTGATAAAATCGCTGATGCCGGGTTAACGGGAAACGGTGATTCGGGTTGCGGGTTAGCCTTTGGACTTTTGTCTCCGGACTCCGGACTTCCGTCTCCTTTTCCCATTTTCCTATCTCCTAATATTTTTCAATCTATGCCAATATTCGATTATCACCCCAGAAATCAGGAGCCCACCGACAAGGAAATGGAAAAGAAGATTTTCAGATACAGTCTTTTATTTTCGGTAATCATTGTGGGCATTTTCTGGTTGGTGAAATTGATCGAAAATCTATACAATCTGGATTTAACTGAATATGGAATTTTGCCGCTGCAAATTGAAGGGTTGCGGGGAATTATATTTTCGCCCTTTATTCACAGCAATTACGACCATTTGCTGTCTAATTCCATTCCATTTCTAATCCTTTCGTTTGCGCTGTTTTATTTTTACAGAAACCTGTCCTACCGCATTCTTTTCCTGATTTATATTCTGTCTGGAATCTGCGTCTGGTTAGGTGGACGCGATTCGTACCACATTGGCGCCAGTGGCATTGTCTACGGGCTTGCAGCTTTTTTGTTTTCCAGCGGAGTATTCCGTAAAGATGCTAATTTGCTAACAATCGGCATCATTGTGGTTTTTCTGTATGGAAGTATGTTTTGGGGAATATTCCCGCTCAAACCAGGAATTTCGTGGGAAAGTCATTTGTGGGGATCGGCCAGCGGATTTTTACTGGCCTTTTATTACCGGCATCAGGGACCGGTTCGTCCGGTTTCGAGTTGGGAGAATGAGCCGGAGGAGGAAGATGATGATTCGGAATTTGAAGAATTTAACGAAGAAATAACTCCTGAAGAAGACCCGGGAACCCAGAACCACGTAGACACGTGGGACACAGTAGAAAAGGGAAAAAGTTAGCAATGTTCAGTTACAGTGGCACTGAAAAATATTCCTGAACACTGCAGCTGAACACTGCGACTGTCCACTTTTTCCTATTTCCAAATGACTATTAACTTTTCCTGATGGTTGATATGAGAAAAAATCATAACTTTGCCACCCCATATTTAACCAGGTTCTAAGACAATGATTAGCAGAAGAATAATTCGAATCAAGGTATTACAAATATTGTACGCGTTCTTTACATCACCTGAAACATCGATCAACAACACCGAAAAAGAACTCTTTTTCAGTTTGCAAAAAACATACGATCTGTACCATTATCTGATGGCTCTCGTTATTGAGATCGAAAAGTTTGCAGAAGACCGTATCGATCTGGGACTAAAGAAACACCGCCCAACAACCGCAGATCTTACACCCAACACCCGTTTTGTAAATAATCTGCTCATCCATCAGTTAAAAACCAATACTTCACTTGCCAAATACCTCGAAACGGCCAAATTGAGCTGGGTTAACGAAGAGGAACTTATCCGCAAGTTGTACTTTTCGCTGACCGAACAAGATTTTTACAAGGAATACATGGCTGCCGAACAAAACAGCTATGCCGACGACCGCAAACTGGTTGAAGATATTTTTAAATACCTGATTCTTGACAATGAAGATATTGAATCGTTGCTCGAAGAACAGAGTATTTATTGGAATGACGACCTGGATTTTGTGGTGAGTATGATCCTGAAGACTTTCAAGAAATTCAAGGAATTCAGCGACGACAATCAGGCTTTATTGCCGATGTACAAAGACGAGGAAGACCGCCAGTTTGCCAAAGACCTTTACCGGAAAGTAGTGTTGAATCACACCGAAAATGTGGTATTGATTAAACAGCATACCGTAAACTGGGACATCGAGCGCATTGCCTTTATCGACAACCTGATTCTGGAACTTGCGTTAAGCGAATTTTTGTATTTCCCATCCATCCCGACCAAGGTTTCCATGAACGAATACATCGAACTTTCTAAGTACTACAGCACCGAGAAAAGCCGTAATTTCATTAACGGAATACTCGATAAAGCCCTGAAAGACTTGAAGAAAGCGGACAAAATCCTCAAAGCGGGTCGTGGCTTAATTGGCGAAGAAGAGGAATGAAAATAAGTCAGAAGTCAGAAGCCAGAAGTCAGAATAAAAAAGAGCTTGGAGCATGGAGCATGGAGCTTTGGATTTCGGCCTTTACTGCGCTGAATGCTCCCTTCAACAGCTTCGCGCTCAGGGAGCGGCCATCCGGTCTTCGGTCTTCGGTCTTCGGTCTTCAAACCTGGTGCTTAATTCTATTTGGTTTGATACTCGCTTCCTGTCATTCAGGAACACAAAAAGCAACACCAAAGACTAAATCGGATGAATCAGGAGTCGCTAAATTTGTCTTTTCCGAAGAAATCCATAATTTTGGTTCGCTTAACGCCGGAGAGATCGTATCTTTCACCTTTATTTTCAGAAACGAAGGAACAAAAACTTTAAGCATCACAGAAGTTGATTCTGGTTGTGGATGTACCGAAGTGAAGATAGAGAATAAAAATATTGCTCCGGGACAGGAAGGAAGAATTGAGGTAATTTACAACTCGGCGGGCGAAGTAGGACGGCAGTTAAAAACAATCACCTTGTTTTCGAACGCCGAAACAGCTCAGAAACAGCTCTATATAAAAGCAAATGTTACCAACGAGATAATTGAATTAAACAGTTAAATTAAAAACATACAAATGATGAATTATTTATTAATGGCTCAACCGGCTGCCGATGGCGCTCAGCCAAATCCAATTATGACATTCCTTCCGATGATTCTGATTATTGCAGTATTTTATTTTTTCATGATCAGACCTCAGATGAAGAAACAAAAAGAAGTTGCAGCGTTCCGTAACAGCCTCCAAAAAGGCGATAAAGTGGTTACCACTGGTGGTATTTACGGAAAAATTCTTGAATTGAAGGACAATTACGTGCTTCTTCAGGTTGACGACAACGTAAAAATCAGGGTTGATAAGTCTGCCCTGGTTAGAGATATGACTGACGTTCAGACGAAATAAAAGTTTAATCTGAAATAGAAATGGGTCGTCCCGAGTACTCGGGATCGACCCATTTTTTTATATTTGATGCCGTGAAGACAAACTGGGTATATAAATTAGTAAAATACCTGAAAAAGGTATATTTCAGAAACGACAAACGGGTGGCGGCCTATCTGGTTTGTGTTACTATTGCCACTGGGTTCTGGTTTCTGAATGCCCTGAGCAAAACTTATACCGTAGAAATTATTGCACCTGTTGAGTATTACAACTTTCCGAACAATAAAACGTTTACCGGTAATCTGCCCGAGAAGGTTGAACTAACTGTAAGGGCACACGGGTTCACTATTCTGAGGCACGAGTTTAGTTTCTTACTGAGTCCCCTTTCGTTCAATGTAAACGAAATGACCAATAACCGGATGATGGAAAACAAGAAAACCAGCTTCGCTTTTCCAACACGTCAATTTCTAACCGAGTTATCGTACCAATTATCGAACGACATTGAGATCTTAAATATGAATCCCGATACTTTGTTTTTTAGTTTCGGGAAAATGACTCAAAAGCATGTTCGGGTTAAACCTGTAGTGAATGTTAATCTGAAAAAACAATTCCTTATTTCAGGTGAAATAACTACTGAGCCCAAAACAATTCTGGTTAATGGTCCAAAGGCCACACTGGATACTCTTCAGTTTGTTTACACCAAAGCGCTTGTATTTCACGCAGTTGATTTACCCATTCGTATTAAAGCTCAAATTAGTCCTGTAAAAGACCTTTTTTTTGATCCTCAATCCGTTGAATTGGCAATTCCGGTTGACGAATATACAGAAGCTCAGCAATCGGTTCCGGTAATGTTGACCAACGAGCCCGGCAATGTGAAAATAAAGTTATTTCCGGCGAAAGTAAAAGTCTCCTTCCTGGTCGGATTGAGCCGATTTACCGAAATTCATCCTGAAGATTTTAAACTGGCAGTATCGTATTCCGACATTGAAGAAGGAATACAGCGCCTTCGGATTAAAATGGTTACAGCACCAGCCTTTCTCTACGATGTAAAAATTACTCCGGACGAGATTGAATATCTGATTGAAAACTAACCGTATGTTAAAAATTGGAATTACCGGAGGAATTGGAAGTGGAAAGAGTACTGTTTGCAGGGTTTTCTCTGTAATGGGCATTCCGGTTTTTGAAGCCGACAAGGTTGCCAGGAAACTCATGGATACTGATGAGGAAATACACGAAAAGCTTGTTCGTTTGTTCGGAGCAGCAGTTTACCTGCCCGATCAGACTGTCAACCGAAAATATCTGGCCGGAATTGTATTTAAAGATCCATCTTTGCTGGCAAAATTAAATGAGATCGTTCATCCGGTGGTGCGAAAAACATTTTTCGATTGGTGCGAAAGGCAAAAATCACCTTATATCATTCACGAAGCCGCTATTTTATTCGAAAGTGGCTTTTATAAAATGATGGACAAAACCATTACCGTTGTAACCAACGAAGATGAACGAATACACCGGGTAATGAAACGCGATGGAATAACCATAGAATTGGTTAAAGAACGAATAAAGAATCAGTGGAGCGATGAAGAACGCATGAAATTAGCCGATTTTGTAATCGGCAATAACGATGATCAACTCATCATTCCACAAATCATAGAAATTGACAAAAAGATAAAAGCAAATGGCTAAAGTAGGAAAATGGATTACAGGTGGTCTGGGATGGGCTATTTTCGGACCAATTGGAGGGATTTTAGGTTTTGTAGTCGGTTCAATGTTCGACAACACTGAAGTAATAACCGGACGTCAGGAATATCAACCCGGACAACCAACCACGAAAGGTGGTTATATTATGAGTCTGCTGGTTTTGGTTGCTGCCGTGATGAAAGCTGATGGAAAGGTTCTGAAATCGGAACTCGATTATACCAAAGAATTTTTTGTACGGTCTTTTGGCCCTGCAGCAGCGGGCGAAGCCATCAAAATATTGCGCGATCTGCTTCAGCAAAATATTCCGGTTACCGAGGTAAGCCAGCAGATCCGCAAAAATATGGATCACCCGTCGCGCTTACAACTGGTACATTTTCTCTTCGGAATAGCTGCTGCTGATGGTATTGTTCACGAATCAGAGCATCAACTGATTAAGCATATTGCCCAACAAATGGGAATCAGCGAAAAAGATTACCAGTCTATCGAAGCCATGTTTGTGGCTGATACCGATGCCGCTTACAAAATTCTGGAAACAGAACCAACAGCTACCGACGATGAACTGAAAAAGGCCTACCGCAAAATGGCCCTGAAATATCACCCTGATAAAGTTCATTATCTGGGAGAAGATGTTCAGAAAGGCGCCAATGAGAAATTCCAGAGTGTAAACGAAGCCTGGGAAGTAATCAAGAAACAAAGAGGGATTGTTTAGACTTGGTAAAAGTCATTAGAAATAACAGAAAAAGCTTGTAGAGATAATCTGCAAGCTTTTTCTCATTATGGCAGTCGACCTACGCACGGTCGTCCAGATATATTAATACAATCAAATACTTGAAATTTTTGATTGTATGACTTAGCAATTCCATTTGCATTGCTCAAAATCCGATACTGATAGATCCAAATAGTTGAAAAATCTCCAATATTTATTTATACTGATTATAAATTAGATAGCCAAAAACTATATCAATATTATTCAATGAACAACTACACCACCTTTATATATTAGTAAATATATAGATTCATATATGTATTGTAAATATGTTAAATATTTTTCAACATACTGATGTTTGTCAACGTCACGTTATAATGAAAAATATAAAATGTACATTTCACTTATAATTGCTTTATATCAGTAACATACAAGCAATAAATATGAACAAACTAAAAAATTAAGCAGATGGAAAAATTAAATTCAGGATGGAAAGTGGTGCTGCTTGTTTCATTGATTACATGGGGTTGTTCGAAACAAACAGTGGAAGATCAGACAGGGATATCAGATATTCCTACTGAAAAAGCCGCAGCAACGAGTAATGTAGTATTTGGTGGAACTAACACCTATGTTGTTTTTGCATGGAATGATTTAGGCATGCACTGTCTGAATCCCACATATGACAAAATGGTGATTCTACCTCCTTACAACAATCTAAAAGTACAGGTAGTTAAAAGAGGAAAGGTACCAACGGTTGTAACAACCGGTCTAACTGTATCTTATTCAATCGACAAAAACACGTTTTCAGCCGGAAAACAAGATTATGGTCAATTTTGGACCTATGCAAAGCAGCTTTTCAATGTAACACTAGCCCCAAACATTGGATTGACCGGAAATGGTCTTTCAGGAAAGATGAAAGCCGAAACCGGATTTTTTAGCGCTGAAGGTATCCCAGTGGTACCTGTCTATGACTCAGGTGTCAAAGATCCTTATCAACAAGCAACTATAACAGTAAAAGATGCCACAGGCAAAATTGTGGCCACCACAAAAACAGTGATACCAACCTCGGATGAGATTAATTGTGCCAAATGTCACGGAGCAGATGCTTTTAACGATATTCTGACTAAACACGACAAGGCTCACGGAACAAAGCTGATGGGTAGCAAGCCAGTTCTATGTGCCGGATGTCATGGTTCACCCGCCTTGGGAACAACTGGGCCTGGTAGTTCAGGCAAATACCTGTCGCAAGCAATACATGGCTACCATGCAACCAAAGGAGCTTCCTGTTACGACTGTCATCCGGGTGCAACCACAAAATGCAGCCGTAGCGCGCGTCACACTGCCGCCGATGGAAATTGTACGACTTGTCATGGTAGTATGGCCAATGTAGCTTCGACTATCGTTGCAGGAAGGGTTCCGTGGGTTGGTGAACCAAACTGCGTTAGCTGTCATAAAGGCGTAGCCGGTATAGATACAGGAACTACACTCTACAAAAATGCACATGGTCACGGAAATCTATTCTGCTCAGCCTGTCATGGTAGTCCACATGCCATGGTTCCTTCGCTGAATGCCAAGGACAATTACCAGGAATTACAATATCAGGGTTCAAACCGCCCGGTTAAATCGATTGGTAGCTGTGGAATCTGCCACAAAAGCTCCAGAGGCGGCGATGCAACGATTCAAGATTTTGCCGAAAAGCATGCAGGAACTTCTCCGCGTATAAAAATTGCGTGTCATACCTGTCATACTTCAATTACAACGGAGACAGCCAAATGGCCGCACTCTTTCCAATGGAAAGACTCAGGCGGTAATCCGCAAGGAGTTTCAGATTAATTCAAGCCAACCTGGAGAAGAAATGAGGTCGTCACAATACAAAATTGTGGCGGCCTATTCGTTATATGATTTCAAGATAATGATTCACCGACTGCTCCTAACTTTTGTTCTTTGCCAAATCGGCTGCAGCAGTTTCCATTAAAGGTAAAAAGCCTGTCCTTCAGGAGCAAAATAAGGTCGATCGAAACTTGGGACACCACACACATCCTGCACATAGCCAAGTTTGTCCACCTTATCATTGGCGGCTTTCCGCATAATTTCGGTTGGTTTGAGATAGGAATGATCCAGATATCCGGCAGCCACACCCCTGAAAATAGAATAGCAAAGCATTTGGCTCAGATTTACTTCTACAAAAGTATCCGGACGATTCACTACATCGTGAAATGCACCATCTGGCCTGAGATATTTCAGGCAACCATCAATCACATCACGAATATATCCGATCAGTAATTTCTTTTCTGCGGCCATCGAATCGGGCAACAATTTAAGTACGCGCGTCATTCCGGCGGCAGACCATCCATTGCCAACACCCCAGTAATCTGTGCGGTTTAGTCGCTTTTTCTCATCGTCCCACATGTGCGAATACAATTTATCATGCTCGTTGTAGAGGTATTTACGGTAACCTTCAATTTGTTTCATGGCTTCCTGAAATTCTCCTGCAGCAGCCAAAAATGGTGGCAACATGTAAGTGGCATCCGACCAGATTCCTTTTTGCGGCTCTTGTGTATGGTAAATAATTCCGTCGGAAGACTTATGATTGGTGGTTTTTATCACATTCAACATTTCATCGGCACCCTTTTGAAAGATCGGATCGTCTGTTTGTTTTGCAGCAAAAAGTACCACTTCGCCTACACTCGAACAATCGTTAATGGGCCCATTTCCTTTCAAAACAGAGAACCTACCCTTTTCTTGCCTGAGAATTGCTCCTCTTGCAAACGAAATTGCCAAATCCAGCTCTCCCATTTCGAGAAAAGCCTGAGCAACAGTGCCCTGTTCCCAATCGTACCGCTGCATTCCAAGAGTTGCAATCTTCACGCGCTCAATACGATCTTTTAGTCCTGAAATGTCTTTCAAAAAAATAAGTCCTGATTGTTTCTTATCCTGAATTTCAATAGGCAAAGTATTTCCAATTGCTGTTATTCCGGCTATACCAAGCGATGCGCTACCGGCGGCTTTCAGAAAATTTCTACGAGAGTTGGTTTCTTTCACGTTCATAACTATTCGGTTTCGTTAAGTTCAGTACCCAAAATTAGTCATTTATTATACCGTACGGGCCATTCAATCTATAATTTCAGGAATTAATTGGTGGATTGGAAAAATTAATTTTCCTTTGTTCGTAAATTACCGAACAATCAAATAAAACCCTATTTCAGGCGATGAGAAGAAATAGATGAATTGCTGTACTTTAGGATAGTAATTGTATCGTAATCTGATTATTATCCATTAAATTTATAAGAACAAAAATCAACCAAAATGAAGACAAAATCTCTCGGTTTTATTGGCGGAGGCAGAATTACAAGGATTTTTCTGCAAGCCTTTGTAAATAAAAAAGCGATCTTCGAATCAATCTCAGTTTTCGATTCCAATCCAGAAACACTTCAAGAGCTGAAACAAAAGTTCCCATTCATCCAAGTTCTTGCCTCTGCGCCGGATGCTGCTAAGAAAGACGTTGTTTTTCTGGCTCTGCATCCTCCCGTTATTATGGAAATGCTGGAGAAAATCAAGGCTGAAATAACAGACCAAACCTTATTTATTTCGCTGGCGCCTAAAATCACTATTGCAAAAATGGCCGCTGTATTACCAAGCAATCAGATTGTAAGGTTGATACCCAATGCAACTTCGGTCATCAACCACGGATACAATCCGGTAAGTTTTGCGCCTGAAATGTCTGAAATCCAGAAATGGTATATTCTTGAAATGCTGAACTTATTGGGGTACACCTTCGAGGCTGCTGAAGAGAAACTGGAAGCTTACGCCCTGTTGTCGGCCATGTTACCCACCTACTTTTGGTTTCAGTGGCACGAACTGGAAAAGATCGGCGCACAAATGGGACTTTCAGAAGCTGAATGCCGCGAAAGCATTTACGAAACTTTGAATGCCTCACTCAACACCATGTACCACGCCGGAATGAAACCCGAAGAAGTAATGAACCTGATTCCGGTCAAACCAATCGGTGAAAATGAAGATCAGATCAAAGAAATTTATCAGGAAAAATTGACAGGACTTTATCAGAAAATTAAACCATAAAACTTCTGATCAGGGATTCCGTCATAAGAATGCGATGGAATCCCTGAATAATCTACTTTATCTGATACGCCATCAGCGCATTCCCATGCCTGACATACAAAACTCCATTGGCAATAACCGGATGCGAGAAATGCTCTTTGGTTCCTTTTTCGATCTTAAACTGACCAACCACTTCCATTTTGGTTCCGTTAAGTTGAATCAGATTAACGCGGCCATTATCGGTATAACAATACAAATGATTGTCGGCACTAATCAGGGTTCCACGCATATTTGAAAGCGAATCGACGACCATTCCCGATTTAAGATCGAGACATTTTAACTTCTTGTCGTCCGATGTACTATAGAGACGATCTCCAATTTTTACCATTCCACCCATTGCATTTTTAAGTCGGCTATTTCGCCAGATTTCCTTAATCGATTTGCCATCGGGCGACAATTGAAGTTTGTAAGCTCCTGTCCCTTTTTCAATTCCTGATACATTGTAAATAAAACCGTCGGAATAGATAGGCGTATTGCAATAATCGCCTTCCAGTTTTACTGAATCTTCGTGATACGACCACAATAATTCGCCATTCCGGGCATCCAATCCCATCAGGTAATTATGTGATACAGTTGCCAGAATATTCCGCTCCGGAAGTCGGATCATTATTGGCGAACAAAATGAAACAGGGTCACCCATTGCTTTTGACTTCCAAACCATTTTCCCGGTCAATTTATCGAGCGCCACAAAATTCGTTTCATCGCCGCCAGGATAACAATACACCCATTTATCATCGACCAAAAGTGATTCAGAATATCCAAAGTAATTGAGTTTTCCACCCAGATCTTTCACCATATCCACAGCCCATTTTTCTTTTCCTGAAGCGGCATCCAAACAGGCAATTCGTCCAAGTCCGGAAGTCACATAGATTAAATTATCATATACCGTTGGAGCCGACCTTGCTCCGGGGAAACTGGCAGAATATCCTTCGCCAAAAAATTCGCGGCCATTGGGCGTTTTCCACAAAAGCTTTCCATTCTGATCGAATGCAAACACATGACTGATACTGTCAATTTCGCCGTTGATATATAGTTTTCCGTCAGAAATAACCGGAGAACTGTATCCATTGCCAAGCTCTTCAGTCAGCCAAAGGAGTTTAGGGCCAGCTTCAGGCCATAAGTTCAGAAGATTCTTATCCGGATAAATTCCATCACGATTTGGGCCACGCCACTGTGAAATATCTTGACCGGTGCTGTTCAAAACAGTAAAAAGAAGCAATGCAGGGAGTAAAAAGCGAAAATTTGTATTCATCTTTTTTGGCTACTAGGTTATTGAAAACTATTTATTTGGGTTAAACTGAAGATTGAATATCAAATTTAGTCATTCAATTTGATTTCTAGGACTTTGTTAACTAACATTAAGAAAACTATTGATAGTATCAAAATTTATTGATTTAGCTTTACATCGGATTAGATTTTCAATTTGTTTGGCCTGACATACAATCATTATTGATATGTTTGAAGAGTTTTTCGAAAAGATAGCGAATACAGCTCTAATAAATATTGACAATTACATTTCATAATTACCTCTATAACAATATTTTAATACATAAAAAAACCTCAAAAGATGAAAAAAACTATCGCAATTATGGTCATGATGTTCCTCGCTGCAATGACCATCCAGGCACAGGATAAACCAGCGACTCCTCATGATTCAATTGTTTTTGCAGCCACAACTCACGATTACGGAACTATTGTTCAGGCTAGTGATGGTAGTTGTGTTTTTGCTTTCACGAATAAAGGAAAAGCTCCGATTGTGCTGAATGATGTAAAAGCTTCGTGCGGATGTACTGTTCCGGAATGGACCAGAACGCCTGTTGCTCCAGGTGAGAAAGGTTCTATTAAAGTAACCTACAACACCAATAATATTGGTGCATTCACCAAATCAATTACTGTTAATTCGAATGCCGTAAATTCGCCATTGGTTTTAATTATCAAAGGCACTGTTACCGCCAAACAATAAACCTTTTAGAATCTTAATTCTTTGCTCGAACGAAAATGTTTGAGCAAAGAATTGGATTACTTTTTGCTTTTTTGGAATGCGCACCTACAAAATTTTCTCTCCTCATTTTTGCGCATCGATTCCTCCTGATTACACATTAAGCTCCTTAAAACTTTAATCAAAATTTAATGACGTAAATATACGTCGTATTTAATTATGACGTATATTTACGTCATAATTAAAACACGCACAATGGTCACAGCAAAACACGAACTATTCGACGAAGCGCTTCAGGAGCAGGCCAACTTATTTAAGGCCCTCGCCCATCCTGCCCGCCTTCAGATTTTGCAATTTTTGGCAAAATCGAAAAACTGCATTTCCGGGGATATTTCGGAAGAACTCCCACTAAGCCGCACCACAGTTAATCAACATTTGACTGAACTAAAAGAAGCTGGGCTGATAAAAGGACATGTTGAGGGAGTAAAAATGAAATACTGCCTCGATGGCGAAAAGGTGAAAGAAATGAAAAGCCTTTTAACCTCGTTTCTGGAAGAAATCCAACTTCCTGATGATTTTACCTGCCAGTAAGAATATCTTCAAATTATCACATTCTCAAATCTTCAAATTCAAAATATATGAAAGTCTTAATTCTTTGCACCGGAAATAGTTGCCGCAGCCAAATGGCTCATGGGTTTTTACAATCATTCGACCCGAATATTACCGTTTGCTCAGCTGGCACTGAAGCATCCGGAAAACTAAACCTCAAAGCAGTTGCTGCCATGAAAGAAGCTGGCATCGATATCAGTCACCACACTTCTGATTCGGTTGACAAATACCTGAATGACGAATGGGACTATGTGATTACCGTTTGTGGTGGCGCCAACGAAAGCTGCCCGGCGTTCATCGGGAAAGTGAAACATCGCATCCATATTGGGTTCGACGATCCGAGCCACGCCGTCGGAACTGATGAATTCATCTGGAGCGAATTTATCCGGGTGAGAGATGAGATTAAGGAAGGGTTCTGGAAATTTTACCTCGAAAACATAAAAGAGTGACCTCATGCCATCACAAAAACGTTTGAAATTTTTAGACCGTTATTTGACCCTTTGGATCTTTACAGCAATGGCTGTGGGTGTTCTAATGGGTTGGATAAGCCCCGGGTTAGCCGAATTCTGGAACAGCATGTCATCCGGAACCACCAATATTCCCATTGCCATTGGCCTAATTGTCATGATGTATCCGCCGCTGGCCAAAGTAAAGTACGAAGAATTAGGTGATGTATTCCGTAATACAAAAATCCTCGGACTATCTCTGTTTCAAAACTGGATAGTGGGCCCCGTATTAATGTTTGCTTTGGCCATTACCTTTTTCAAACTGTTCCCCGGCGAAAACAATGCCAACCTGCCATACATGTACGGAATTATCCTGATTGGTCTGGCTCGTTGTATCGCGATGGTGATTGTTTGGAACGATCTGGCCAAAGGCGACACGCAGTATGCAGCCGGACTAGTTGCTTTTAACTCTGTTTTTCAAGTGCTTCTGTTTTCGGTTTATGCCTATGTTTTTATCGCAGTTCTTCCGGGTTGGTTCGGTGTTCCTGTTAACGAAACGGTTTCGCAGATTACGATGGGCGCCATCGCCAAAAGCGTATTCGTTTATCTTGGAATACCAATGATTGCAGGCTTTTTAACCCGGTTTATCCTGACTCGTGTGAAAAGCAAACTTTGGTACGAAACCAGATTTGTACCCAAGATTAGTCCCTTAACACTGATCGCATTGCTGTTCACCATTGTCGTGATGTTCTCGCTAAAAGGTGAATACATTGTGAAAATTCCGATGGATGTCGTGCTTATAGCCGTTCCATTGCTGATCTACTTCGTAGTCATGTTCTTCAGCTCATTTTTTATGAGCAAAAAAATCGGAGCCAACTACGAGCAATCAACTACTTTGGCGTTCACCGCTGCCAGCAATAACTTTGAACTGGCCATTGCTGTGGCCATCGCCATTTTCGGAATCAATTCAGGAGAAGCTTTTGCCGGAGTCATTGGTCCGCTGGTTGAAGTTCCGGTGATGATCGGATTGGTAAATATGGCTTTCTGGTTTAAACGAAGGTATTTTGCCACCATTTAATTACTTTTACCCTTCATAATGGATACACTTCGAACAGTTACAGTCACCCGATACATGCAACCCCTCAGGGAAGGTGGTTCACTACCTGCATTGGCCGAAGCCGATGATGACTTCAAGTATGTGATCAAGTTCAAAGGCGGAGGACATGGGGTAAAAACGCTCATTGCTGAATTAATCGGCGGCGAGATAGCCCGGGCACTGGGTTTAAAAGTTCCTGAGCTCGTTTTTGCAGAGTTGGACGAATGCTTTGGCCGTTCGGAGGGAGATGAGGAGATTCAGGATCTTTTAAAGGCAAGTCAAGGATTAAACCTGGGGTTGCACTTTTTATCAGGCGCTTTCACCTACGATCCGGTAGTGACTAAAATAGATCCGCTTCTGGCCTCCAAAATCGTATGGCTCGATAGTTTGATTACCAATGTGGACCGGTCGTTCCGCAATACCAATATGCTTGTCTGGCACAATGAATTGTGGCTGATCGATCATGGGTCCAGCCTGTATTTTCAATACAACTGGGAGGGTTGGGAGAAGAAAGCGGTAAGTCCATTTCTGTATATAAAAGATCATGTTTTACTTCCACAGGCAACCCAAATGGAAGAGGCAGACCAGATTTGCAGGGAACTGATTACTGAAAACAAAATCCGGGAGATCGTTCAATTGATTCCCGATGAATGGCTTCAATGGGAACTACAGGACGAAACGCCAGAGCAATTAAGAACCGTATATTACACTTTCTTAATTAACCGTCTGAATTATTCAAACCAGTTTATTCAAACCGTTCAGGATGCAACCGAAACATCAATATGAGTATGCCATTGTACGGGTTGTTCCGGTAGTTGAACGTGAAGAGTTCGTCAATGCCGGGGTGATCTTGTTCTGTAAAAAGGAAAAATTCATCCGGATGAAGTACCAACTTTCTCCGGATAAGATACTGATACTGAAACCTGATGCTGAGATTGAGGAAATCCGCAAAAACCTGGAGGCATTCCGCATCATTGCTGAGGGAGAAAAAGGTGGCGGACTGATTGCATCAATGGATCAGGCCGAACGCTTTCGGTGGCTCAGCGCGGTGCGCAGTGCGTCGATACAAACCTCACGGCCCCATGTCGGCCTAAGCAACGATTTGGAAAAAACATTCAATACATTGTTTGATGAAATGGTTGGTTGACTTTCTTTTCATACTCCGCAGTGTCTCTAAAGTATCCTGAAGAGTAAATCCCAATCTCGTTTCATTTTCAAATTTTCAAATCCCCGAATTTTCAAATCTCAATACCCCAGCGCATCCATCAGTTTCTCATTCAATCTGCGATTTTTGCCTTTAAACGGGTGGCAATGAATATGAATGGCAGGGTTGAAATTAAGTTCGATGATGGCATAATTATCGACTGTGGCTTCGTCTGAAACTTCCGGAATAATCATGTCCAGGCCGGTAATCACCACATTCAGTGCCTTGGTAGCCTGCACAGCAATTTGCTTGTACGAATCGGGAATATCGTCGGTAAAATCGATGCTGTCGCCGCCAGTACTGATGTTCGAATTTTCGCGCAGGTAAACGATTTCTCCGGAAGCGGGAATCGTATCAAAATCTTTGACTTGCTGTTTCAGAAACATCGCTTCAGCTTCTTCCAGCCTGATTTTTTCGAGCGGCGTGCGATACCCTTTCCCCCGCAGCGGATCCTGATTTTTGAGTTCGACAAGCTCGCGGATCGTTTTCGTACCATCTCCGGTTACATTGGCCGGAACACGGTGCAAAATACCCACCACCTCATCACCTATCACGAAAAAGCGAAACTCTTTACCTGAAATAAACTCCTCGATCAGGATGGTTGAATCAAATTCAAAAGCAATTTCAATGGCTCGCTGATAAGTTTGTTCATCGACATTTTCCTTCAGGATGGTGATTCCCAAGCCAAAATTGGTTTGGTTCGGCTTGATCACAACCGGCTTTCCCTGATGAACCAAGAAATCAGCTTTTGCCACATCTGCGCTGGTATATTCCGTTCCTTTTGGAACACGGATTTGATGTTCTTCCAGAATTTTCTTGGTCACCAGCTTGTTTTCCATCGCCAGAATACTGGAATAGTTATCGAGCGAAGTTTTCGTAGCCTGTTTCACATACTGTGTGTTTCCATCCTTTCGGAACCTCACAAAATTTTCCTTTTGGTCAAGTATTTCAAACGAAACACCACGCTTTACGGCCTCTCGCAATAAAAGCTGCGTGGATAGTTCCAGATCTTCCAGCCCCCAGAAATTATAATTCTTATTCCTGCTTTCGTCCAAATACTGTTTGGCCTTTTCAATATGGAACGGAATATATCCCATTTTCACGATGCCTTTGAGTACTTCGTAAACTTTACGTTCTCTTGGATTTTCAATCAGGTTCATTGACTGATTTAGCGACTCATGATATTTCGGATCATCAATGCCAAGACTTTCAAACAAATCAGTTATTCCTTTGATAATCGTCTGTGCTTTAGTCCATATACTATACTGTTTACCATTCTCGCTGATCAGAAAAGGAGCGACATTCAGACCATACATGGCAACACCGGTGTGATAACGATTAGCTTCAGTTTGAGCCTCCGTACCAAAATCATCAGGCTCGTCGGTAAGCAAACCATACAAGGCCAGAGCATGCAAAAATCGTAAGGCTTCATCAGAAATACCAGCTTTGGTTAGCGGATCGATATCAATAAACCTGAATTCGAGGTACGAAATATGATCGGGATTCCGGATAAATTTAGGACGAACCGGCGAATACAATTCCTTGGCAGCAGCGATTTTCTCATCTTTTATCATTTGATTGATGCTACTTTTATAGCTGGTAATAGTACTGTAATCCGGAAATAAATCATCAAAATTCTGGTATCCGAAACAACTGTTCCGGATCGACAATGCAATCACATTGTTTTCGATGGGATAAGGAGCCATCTTGCACTGAAGTTCGAACGACGGATCGACCACAGGACTGTCTCCATACATCAAAATATAAAGCCAACGCAATCGCAACATCTGCCGGGCTGTTTTCAGGTACACTTCATCTTTAAATTCGTCAAACGAAACCTGTGAATTTGCATTTCGGTAGAGCAATTCGAGCAACTTCTCGCTGTACGAAAAATTGAAATGAATACCGGAGAACAGTTGATTTTTTGGACCATATTTCTGCGCCAGAAATTCGCGGTATTCGCGGGCTTCCTTTCCATCTTCATCATATTGAGCAATCGGGATGTGCTGGTCGGCTGGCAAAATTGGCGGAATGCTTTGCGGCCAGAGGTACTCGTCCTTCAGCTCCAAACTCACAATATCATGAATTGTCTCCAAAAATCCGATGGCCTGACCGATTTCAGAAAGAGGCGGCGTAATCATTTCAACCTGACTTTCAGAAAAATCGGTTGTGATGTATGGATGTTTCAGCTTATTGCCAAATATTTTTGGGTGAGGAGTCTGAGCAAGATTTCCTGCCTGATCAACCCGTATATTTTCCTTTTCGAGGCCAAATAAACCTTCAAGCCAAATATTTCCTTTTAATGAATTTAATGTTGATTGAAAAAAATCAAGTTTCATAACTATTGCTTTTTTTAGTATTGTAAACGTTCCACCCCAAACCCCTGAAGGGGCTTATGCTTCAAGCATCAGAAACACTTGTAAAAAACGGAAGTCCCCTTTAGGGGATTTAGGGGTGTAAAACATTCTGTTTCCTGATAAATGCTTTAAAAAGTACGACAAACAAAACCGAAAGAATTATTCCCTTCAAAATGCTGCTGATGCTGATACTCCACCAGACTGACGAAAGTGCGTTTTGCCAAAGGCTGATGAATGCGTAGGCCATTGGTATACGGATCACGGTTAATGCAATTCCGGTTATCGACGGAATATTGGGCTTTCCCCATCCAAAAAACGCCCCGGTTGCCATTAATTCCAGAACCATGAACAGTTGCGAAAAACCAAGAATAACCAGGTATTCGCGCCCCATCGCCAAACTTTCCGGATCGCTCAGAAAAATGGAGAAAAGAGGCTGCGCAAAAGCGATGATAACAATGGAAGTAACCGTTCCGAGGACGAACGCAAGAAGCATACCTGAACGAAAAGCCTGCCATTGTTTCCGATAATCACCACCACCATAAGCAATTCCTGAAATAGTCGATAGCGCTGACAAAAATCCACCGGCTGTCATGTACGAAATGGCTTCGATTTGAATGCCAACTTTCTGAACCGCAATAGCCGTAGGTCCCCAGTTACTGATAATGCGTGCCATAAAAATGGCCACAATGGTGAACGAAACACGCTGAAAAGTAGTGCTGACTCCCATTCGCAGAATGTTCTTCAGGAGCAAACTTTGAAACGCAGTTCCTCTTGGCTTCAGGCTTGCCGAACCGTTTAGTTTGATGTAAAACAGGAGTGTTCCGATGGCCTGCGAAATAATGGTTCCCAAGGCCGCACCGTTAATTCCCATTTTGGCCTGAAAAATCAACAAATAATCGAGCAACATATTAATGGCTAACGCAGTTGCATTTATCCTGAACGGCGATTTGCTGTCGCCCGAACCAATGAAAACACTGGTAAAAAACAGATTCTGAAAGGAAAAAGGGATACAAAGTCCAATCAAAAGCAAATATCCGGAAGCTGCATGTTCAATATTCATGTTGTTGAGTTGAATCAGGCCAATCAACTCGTTACGGGCAAAAAATAAGAAGCCATAATAAATCAAAGCCAGGCCGATAACCGCCAGAATACCACTCCTGACATAGCTTCTGGCCAGTTTTAAATCCCTGCTACCAATGGCGTGCGACACTTTTATACCGGCACCAACGGTAAGTAATGAAGACAATCCCCATCCAAAATGCATAAAAAAACTAGCTGAACCCACAGCAGCAACAGCATCGCTACCCAACCGCCCCACAAAAATCATGTTGATGAAATTGTACGCCATGGTCATAAACGACGACCCGATAACCGGCAAGGCCAGCCATATTAACTGCTTCATGATTGGATAAGCGTCGATCCCAGATTTGATATCTATTGTACCCTTTTTTGATAAAATCATTACAAAATTTGATTACCGATAAGAAGACGCAAAAATGAACAATTGGACGCAATGAATTCCTAAAAAATGGTGCGTTTGTTAAAATTATTTCTACGTTAATCATAAATTGATTAATTTAGCTAAAACGATAACGATGAAACGGTTTTTCCTTTTTACTTGTCTGTATCTGACTTTATCAACGATTTCCTGCGATAAAAAAGATGAGATTACGGATGCAAACCAATACCCAGTCTGGCTTCAGACAAAAATAGACGAATTGACCTCAAAGCAGAACATTTGCAAAATAACCGATGTTACAATTATTGAATACAATGGAAAAACTTACTACCACATTTATTGTGGTTTATGGTCGTGCTCATACTGTCAGTTGTTTGACGATAACGGAAATTACGCCGTTTGGGAAACCAACGAATTTGCAAACTTCCTGAAATCAGGAAAGGTAATCAAAGTATTACCAGCCTGTCCATAAACGATTCGTATTTAGACTACTTCTCTCCAAAATAGCTATTCGATTTTTTTCATAAACTTTTTTTGCGAAACATATGTTTATGAAAAGAAAAACCAAAAAATGAAGGTTATCATCACTTTTACCTTTATCCTTTTCATTTTTACCTTTTCGAATCCGGTTTCTGGAGAAACAGGCATGCGTATTCAGGAAATACTGAATGCCAAAGCCGACTCCAATAAAGTAAAGCAATTGAGCGACTTGTGCTGGAACTACCGGTTCAAATCAGCCGATTCGGCCCTAATTTTTGGGCAACAGGCACTTCAGCTTGCCTCTCAAATCAATTACTCAAAAGGCATCGCCCAGGCATACAACGATATGGCTATCATCTATATCGACAAAGCCAACTTCCGGAGTGCGACCAATTACCTGAACGAAGCCATGAAAATACGGGAGCAACTGAAAGACTCACTTGGAATTGCAGCTATCTACAATAAACTGGGAATAATCGCGCAAAAACAGGGTCGGTTGAAAGATGCGCTTCAAAATCAGATTGAAGCACTGAAAATTTACCAAAACCTGAAACTCAATAAATACGTTGGCTATACTCTGAACAACATTGCCATTATCCACCAAAACCTGGGAAATAACGAAAAAGCGCTCGAATATCACCAGCGGGCGCTCGAATACCGGATCAGTCTGAAAGATCAGGAAGGTGAAGCTACCTCGTACGGGAACATGGCCAACCTGTATGCCCGGATGCACGACACCATTCAGGCCATAAACTATTACGAAAAAGCGCTCGCCCTTTCGCGAGAATTGAAAAAGGACGAACTGATTTGTGCCAACCTGAGTAACATCGGAAATATTTACATGGCACGAAAAGATTACAGCAAAGCGCTCGGCCTTTTCAACGAATCGCTGCAGATCAAGGAAAAGATTGGCGATGCGAAAGGAATTTCTTCCACCTTATCGCGAATCGGAACTGTTTATACCGAGACCGGACGATTCAAAGATGCTTCGGTAGCCTTGAACCACTCGTTAAAAATGGCTAAAAGTGCAGTCGTACTTGAAGAAGAATTGAGCGCGTTGCTGGGACTGGCCAAACTAAAAGCCCTGACCCACGAGACCGACAGTTCATTTGTGCTGATGCGGCAATACATTGTTCTGAAAGATTCGGTTTACGACAACCGCCTGAAACAGCAGATTCTGGACGTACAAACCCAATACGAAACCGACAAACTGGAACAGGATCTTTACCTGATCAAAAAAGACAAGGAGTTTACCGAAGTAAAACTTCAGCAGCGAAAAACAGAACTTTGGTTGCTGATATTTGTGATGATTTCGATTACAGGTGCCGCAATTTTCCTGTTTTACCGCCATCAGCAACGACAAAAAGCTGCTGCCAACGCCGAACGCATTCAGGAACAGGAAGCAAGAATAAACGCCGTATTTCAGGCACAGGAAGAAGAACGGCGGCGAATCGCCAAAGAATTGCACGACGGAGTTGGACAAACAATCAGTGCGATCAAAATGAACTACCAGAGCTTATCGGGTAAAGCAGCAGAAAAAGAACTAGCTCCTGAATTTGAGAAAATCGGGAAGATGCTCGAAAATGCCGGAACTGAAGTCAGGAATATTTCGCACCAAATGATCCCGAAAGAGCTGGAACAATTTGGGCTGATTCCGGCCATTGAAGGCATGTTGAACCTGCATTTGGGGAATTCGCCGCTGAAAGTGGAATTCGAACATTCGGGCTTCGTAGAACGCATCGGGCAACACGTTGAACTCGTTCTTTTCCGCGTTTTGCAGGAACTCATCAGCAACGTGATTAAACATTCGCAAGCCCGGCAAGTCAGTGTGCAACTCATAAAACTCAATACTCATGTGGTTATGAATGTAACTGACGATGGCATTGGGTTTGACGCCGAAAGCAAGGAAAAGGGCGGAATCGGGCTGCTCAATATGGCCAGCCGGATCGACGCTATAAAAGGCCATTTGCATTTCGAATCGGAACAGGGAAAAGGAACAACAGTAACCATCAGAACGCCAATCGCATGAGCAGAATCAACGTACTTTTAACCGACGACCACCAGATCATCATCGACGGTCTAAAATCGCTCCTGAAAAATTCGGATGAAATTATCGTCGCCGCTGAAGCCAACAATGGCCGCGAAGCACTGCGCATACTTGGTTTGCTATCGATTGATGTGCTGTTGATGGATATTGACATGCCTGTTATGAACGGCATCGAAGCCCTGAAAGAAATCAGGAAACAATTTCGCGATGTGAAAGTGATTATCCTCTCGATGCACAACGAAGCGGGCATGATTAAAAGCCTGATTGACCTGGGAGCCAACGGCTATTTGCTGAAAAGCTGCTCCCAGGACGAACTCATTGGCGCCATTCGAAAAGTAGCCTCCGGACAATCCTATTTTTCTACCGATGTAACACTGGCTTTACTGAAACCTGCCAATCCTGAACAGAAAAACGAAATCCTCACCGAGCGCGAAACCGAAATACTGAAACTGATTGCTGCCGGATTCTCGAACAAAGAAATTGGCGACCAATTGTATATCAGCCACCGCACAGTAGATACCCACCGCACCAACTTGATGAAAAAGCTCGATGTCAGCAACATCGCCGGGCTGATTAGCTATGCGATCAAGAATGGGATCTTTTAATGCATTTTTTCATGTCCGTTCACTGAAGTGAACGGCAAAGGATAAGCATGACTCCGAGCTTATTAGAACATATTCTTTACAGTTCGCTCTAGCTGGCAGATTTTTGTCCCCAAAAAATACGGTAAAAATTCACTGAAGTGAACAGCCTGTCCCGATTACCATCGGGAGCAAAGGATAAGCTTGACTTCGAACAAAGCAGAGTATATTCTTTGCCGTCTGCTTTAGCTGACGGACATTTTTATTGTCTCCTTCAAAATACGGTAAAAGTCGTAGGCAATTACGACAAATCCTGTATTTCAGACCTTCATATCCTCAATTACTTTTGGTCATGTAATTGCTTACACACCGATCAAAACATTTTCAGTATTAACCAAGAATTTTTTCACAGAGTTTCCAATCAGGTCTCCAATCACTGAGGTGTTTTGAGGTAACCTAAGCAATTACACTGATGGAAGCTCTGTATTTTTAACTTTTAATTCGATTGGTTATGACAGGTTTACAAAACAAAATCACTTTCTGTCGATTTACAATGCTTGCTTTATTATTCCTTTTTGGTTCGAAGGTTTTCAGCCAGACTGACAATTCTGATTTCGAACGAATCAAGTTGATCAAAAGTGAGTCGGAACTCTCGGGAATGGCCATTTCGCCCGATCAAAAAATAATTGCAATCAGCTTTAGCAAATCGGAACCTATACTGATGGTCGACTGGCAGAGCCGGAAAATTTCCAAAGAAATTAATGCCGGAAAATGGAATTCAGGATCCCGGATAAACTATTCAGCCAATGGGAAATACCTGATTGCTCAGGAAATCAGGTTCTCTGATTTCAGTCAGAATAAAGATCGCACCATCGATTACGAAATCATCGATCCTGAATCAGGAAGCTCGGTTAAAACATTCAACAACGTTCAGGATGTGACTGTTTCGGCTGACGGAAAAAAGGCGATTTCGCTGAACAACGACGAAATTACCTTTTGGAACCTGCCTTCCGGCGAAAAAATGAAATCATTCAGTATTGCGGGCGCCACGAATGCGGTAGCCATCAGTCCTGACGGAAAAACCCTGGCGGTATCGCAACTTGTCGATGGCTCTGAATTTAAAAGTCAGTTTAAAAAAGACAAAAAAGGCCTGAAGAATGCCGTAAAATTCAAACAAGTGGTAGGCTTGTATAATGCTGATAATGGGGCTAAAATAAAGACTATCGGCGAATTTTACGACCTGATTTACAACCTGTCCTTCCTCCCGGGTGAAGATATTTTGCTGGTTTACCAAACTCCCGACATCCGGATTCAGGTCAACAACAAAAAATTAAGCTACGTCAATCTGATTGATATGGCAAAACAGGAACCTATGCGAAAAGGGTTCACATCCATGTCGATAACTCAACCCGACCTGAAAATCAGTACCGACAAAAAGTTGTTTGCCATTAACTCAAAAGGTAACCGCTTTCAGGAAATGCACCTGTACAACTACGAAACCGGCGAACTCGAAAAACGCTTTGAACTGGCCAACCGCCTCTTCGAAAAATCCGACGGCGAACGAATCATCAATAGCTCGCGACCCGCCTTTGTCTTTCTGCCCGAAAACCAATCGATCCTGATTGCCATGGGAAACCAACTCATCAAATGGAATTTCAGAAACTTGTAAGAATAATAAATAACGAATTCAATTTTATTGAATACTTAACTCACCCCACGTCCGCAAGCGGATGTCTCCCCTCTCTACAAGTAGAGAGGGGCAAAGCGAGCAATGCGAGCTTGGGGTGAGTCAGAAATAAAATACGACAACAAAATATGACAATTACTAATCATTGAATATGAAAACAATATTTACCTCAATACTTCTCTTTGTAGTCCTGATCACACAGGCTCAAAAACCCGTACTTATTGAATCAAAAGAAGAAGTAATTAAGCAGGCTACTTCTGAATTGGATGCTGCCTTGAGTCCGCCAGAAGGTACACTTTACAAGTTTAGCCAGAAATACCACATCACCGGAGAATATACCATGCTACTCACACTCCGGAATAAAGGGCAAGTGGTTTCGGTCTTCGTTCAGGATAAAAAAGACGGAAACATTCCTTCTCAAAACGCTTTAAAAGACAAGCTGCTCGCCTTTCAATTCAGCTTCAAAATGCCTAAAAATAAAGACTATAAATTCAATTACACATTTAAATTTTAAATCACGCGATTATGAAAAAGCTTATGATTTTTGCAGTACTTCTGCTTTCGATGGTATGGGCAAAAGCCCAGGAAGACATGACCACCGTTTGGGAAACCAAATTGGGTCACCAGATTTTACACGCCGGAACCTCGCTGGAAGGGGAACACAGCTATGCCGCATCTGACAAAGAAATGTCGCTATTCGACAACACAACTGGAAAGGTGATTTGGGAAAAATCGTTCAGCGAGATGGCGCCAAAATTGCGTAAAATTGACGAACTCATTCCATTTTGGGCGTCGAGCACCATCTTTCTGTTCGACCGGAAACTGGGGAAAGACCAGATTGCCTGCATCAATCTCGAAACAGGTAAATGTCTCTGGACTACCGATAAATACCAGGATCTGGACGAAAGCATGATCACTTATATTTCGGAAGAAGACTGTTTTGCCATCACCCTTAAAAAGGAGTTGGTTTACATCAAAGCCCAAACCGGCGAGGAATTGTGGAGTACCGAGAAATTTAAGGGAGTGGTTGGAAAATACATTTACAGCGGAAGCGACCACACCCTGACCATGGTAAATTTTATGCCAACTTTATTGGGATCACTCTTTTCAGGGTTTAAAAATCAGATTGCAAAAATAGATTTGAAAACCGGAGAAATTCTTTGGGAAAACACGTACATCGGCCTCGCTGAGAAAAAAGTAATCTCACGCCAGCCCATTTTCGACCTCAATGTGAGTAATGGCAAAGTATTTTTAAGACTTAACGGAATGCAGGTTTACGACGATAAAACCGGGGCAAAAATTTGGTCGGCAGCTTACGACTTTACGCCCGAACGGGTGGTTGGCAAACCTATGGGCGCCAAAGCTTTCGGAGTTTATGGCGCGGTAGCCGATCCAATTATCGACGGACAGGACATATACATACTTGACATGCAGTCGCGCAGCAAGCAATATGTAAAAAAATACGACCTAAATACCGGGAAATTGCTATGGACTTCTCCTGAAATTAAAGATGCCAAAGCGATTCCAGGCATGAAACTCGTAAATGGAAAAATTTTGTTACAAATCGGTGGAGTTGTTGAAAAACAATATTTCAAAATGGAAAGAAGCGGCGATCAAGTAGTTAGGGTTGATGTCATTGAATTCGACAATGTAAATCCATGCGGAATTCAGGCATTGAATGCTTCTGACGGGAAACTGGTATGGGAATCGGAACGCTTCAGAAAAGGAATTACCAACATGATTTCGTTTGGCGAAAACACCATTGTTTGCAGCGGAAAAGCGCTTTACTCGCTTGATCTGGAAACCGGAAAAGAAAAATACGAAGTTCCGGTTGCCAAAGGTGGCGTTGGCCTGGCCACGCAGATTCAGCCTTTCAAAGAGGACGTAATTGTGGTTGTAGGCGAAAAAGGAGTTTCAACATTCGATGCGAATTCTGGTGATTTGCTACACTCCGGGAAATACAGAACTTCATCGCTGGAAGACCGGGTTGACAATATCCTGATCATGAAAACGGATAAGGCCGACATTGGTACTTTCGATCTGAACACCTGCAAATACAAAGATTTTAAAGCCAGAACGGGAGCGCTGACCACTTTATCGAGAGACGGAAACTTCGTATATGTCTATGAAAAGAAAGTAGTGACCAAATTGAGTACACATTAATCCTTTTTCTACTCCAAATACACAGCAATCAAAATGGCTTTGCAGCATTTGCAAAGCCTTTTGATTGCCATTGTAAAAATTCCACTCACTAATTCTATCTAAATGAAATCGAACATCTTACTTGTACTTCTGATAGTAATTGTTCTCTACTGCCATCAGCCAAACCAACAAGATAAAATGAGAGATATCAATCAGTTTGTGAAGTCTGAAATCGAAAAATGGAAGAAAGAATTGCTGATCAGCGGTGACGTTGGTGGTCCATGCGAGGACGATTATGCGAAATGGAATGAAAAATATCCGGAAAGTTATTATGGCCTTCCGGATACCATACAGTTCAAAACAGTTGACATGAATGACGACGGGAAAGACGATATTTTGCTGTATTTTCCGGCTGGAGAAGCTTGTACCGGGGGGCACGAGGAAGGTTCTGATTTTCTGAAGCTGATCTATTCCAGCAAAAATGAATACCTGCAAAATAACGATCTTCGTGCGACAATCGAGAAAGAAATAAGGTTTTTGTCCAACAGGCAAACCGGAGCATTTTCCCGGCGTGCCATTTTTTCAGTAACGAATATCGACAAGCAAATCAAAGGAACATTCCAGGTGTGGACCGATGATGACCCGGATTGCTGCGCCGGGTACGAAGGCACATTCGAATATAACCCATTTACATGGAAGATGGAACTCAAACAACATAAAGTTCAGTAATCGCCCTAACAAGATTGGATGGATTATCCTTGTTTTTATCAGTGTCATCAAAACAATCGGCTACAGATACATCTCAGCAGGAAAATCGGTATTACGTTACTTAAACATCATTCAATCAAACCGAACACTACACATTCATATTCAGATAGTTGTGTTAAATAAAATTAATTACTTTTAAATAGTTTAAAATTGATTTCAATTTGTTTTTTGTGGCACATTTTATGAAAAAGTGATACTAAATTTAAAATTTAGTATTATGAAAACGATTAAAAAAATTACTTCAGTATTTATCATTGCTTTTGTTTCAGCAGCACTAGCAATTATTTTGAACAACAAATTTGGAGATGTATCAAATAATCAACTGCTGCTCCATGAAAAAACACCCGTACATCTTACAAATAATGTCTCTAATGGTGGACTCCAGACACAATTACCTGATTTGACAGAGGCGGCAGAAAAAAGTGTTCCCGCAGTGGTTCATATCGATGTAAAAATGCATGAGCAGATGAATGACATGGCGGATAATCCATTTTTCAATTTCTTTTTCGGACCAAATGGACCGCAAGGTAATACTCCTCGTAGATACCGCCAACAACCACAATTTGCCATGGCTTCAGGTTCGGGAGTAATTATTAGTCCCGATGGATACATCGTAACCAATAATCATGTCGTTGATGGTTCAGTGAACGTGGAGGTTATTTTGAACGACAACCGCAAATTTACGGCTAAGGTAATCGGACGTGATCCCAACACTGATATCGCACTTGTAAAGATCGATGCAACTAATCTTCCATATCTTACCTGGGGCAATTCTGATGCACTAAAACTCGGAGAATGGGTACTGGCAGTCGGAAATCCATTTAACCTAAACTCAACAGTTACGGCAGGTATAATCAGTGCAAAATCGAGAAGCATTGGAATTATTAGTGGTCAAATGCCATTGGAATCTTTCATTCAAACAGATGCAGCAGTCAATCCCGGAAACAGTGGAGGCGCGTTGGTTAATACCAATGGCGATTTAGTCGGAATTAATGCTGCAATTGCGTCTCAAACGGGTTCCTATACTGGTTATTCCTTCGCAATACCAGCCACTCTTGCTCAAAAGGTGGTCATCGACTTAAAGAAATATGGCGAAGTACAACGCGCAGTGCTGGGAGTTGTCATGCAGTCGGTTAACGACAGTATTGCCAAAGCTAAAAAACTTGATACGGTTGAAGGCGCTTATGTTAGAAGCACAACCAAAGAAGGCGCGGCCCAAAATGCCGGAATAAAAGAAGGTGATATTATCGTTTCAATTAATGGAAATAGTGTAAAAACTGGGTCTCAATTACAGGAACAAATAGGCGAATTTAGTCCGGGAAATGAAGTTACAGTTGGTTATATCCGAAATGGCGAACTTAAGAATGTAAAGGTTGTTTTACGCAACCTGAAAGGCGATACCTCCATTGTAAAAGAACCAATGTCGGTTCTGGGTGCAGAATTTGCACCTTTAGCTGATAAAGAAAAAGAGAAACTTCAAATCGATGAAGGAGTTAAGGTTACCAAACTGACAGATGGAAAATTAAAAGATGCCGGAATGAAAAGTGGATTTATTATTACTGATATTAATAAAGTGGCTGTTGCCAGCCCAAACGATATTGAAAGTGTATTTATGCACACAAACAATAAAGAACCGTTATTGATTGAAGGTGAATATCCTGATGGCAAGTATGCATACTATGTCATCAAGCCAGAAAGTTAAATTGAGTTTTCAATATAGTTTTCAATTGTTTTCGGGTTAATTTGTAGATGAAGGGAGCTAATGCTCCTTTCATTTTTTTTTGACGGATCGTCATACCGGATATTTTACTGAGAAGAATGTCAGACCTGAATCCAGCACTTGCCACTACTCTACATAAAGCACCAAACCTTTCAAGTACTCACCTTCCGTATGGTACATATCCACCGGATGATCGGCTGGCTGAACCAATTGGTTCAGGATTCGCACTTTCCGGCCTGAAATAGCAGCTGCCGAAAATACGGCTTCGCGGAATTTATCTTTGGTAACCACTTGCGAGCAACTGAATGTAAACAAAATTCCACCTGGGGCAATCTGCTGAAAAGCTTTCAGGTTAAGGCGTTTGTAGCCTTTTAGCGCCTGTGGCAAAGCTCCACGGTGTTTGGCAAATGCAGGCGGATCGAGAATAATGAGGTCGTATTTATCCTTGTTTTTGTCCATGTAATCGAAACAATCGGCTACAAAAGCTTCGTGTCGCGTATCACCTGGAAAATTCAGTTTCACATTTTCGTTGGTCAGATCGATGGCTTTGGCTGATGAATCAACCGAATGAACCATTTTTGCTCCGCCGCGCATGGCATAAAACGAAAATCCACCTGAATAGCAAAACATGTTCAGTACACTGCGGTCTTTCGAATATTCCTGAACCAACCGCCGGTTTTCACGCTGATCGACAAAAAAGCCGGTTTTCTGACCTTCCACCCAATCTACGTTGAAGCGGTTGCCGTGCTCCTGAACTTCAAATACTTTCGATTCACCCAGCAGATAACCATCTTTGGGTTCCAGATCAGCTTTAAACGGAACGGTCTTTTCACTCTTATCGTAAACGGCAACCAGGCGGTCGCCCATCACTTCTTTTAGCGCTTTAGCAATTGTTTCCCGAATCAGGAACATTCCAGCCGAATGAGCTTGCATTACCGCAGTTCCGTTGTAAAAATCAACGATCAATCCGGGCATTCCATCGCCTTCGCCATGCACCAAACGGTAAACATTGGTATCAGGATTATCGACCAACCCTAATTTTTTGCGCACATCCAAAGCGCGATCGAGTTTTCCTTTCCAGAAGTTAAAATCGGGTTCTACTTTTTCGAACGAAAAAACGCGCACTGCAATGGAGCCAACCTGAACATGACCCATGGCCAAAAATTCTTTTTTGCTGGAAACCACTTCCACCACATCGCCCTCTTCTACCCTACCAACAATTTCCTGAATTGCCCCGGAAAAAATCCACGGATGAAAACGTTGAAGCGATTGCTCCTTTCCGGATTTCAAAATAACCCGGCTATACTTTTCTGACATGTTTATTGCTGATTGAGTGATTCAAAAATACGGTGAGAAATCCAGGCGTCGGTGGCGGCATAAATCTGCTGCGCTTCAGTCAAATCGGGCGCTTCCCAATTGGTAACCCGCTGGGCTTTCGAAATGCGGTAACCCAAAACAATGGCCGATAATTTCTTCAGGCTAAAATCCTGAATGCCAAAATCTTTCACATGATCCTGAAGTTCAACAAATCCACCTGGTTTAAAATTATTCAGTTTCTGAAGACCTTTAATGTCATCACGAATGGCAACACCTATTTTTTGTATTTCAGGATTTTCAAGGATGCTTTTTAATCCGTTTGGCAACCCTATTTTATTAAGCCGAAACAAAAAGGCACGCTCTTCGGTAGCCAATTGCAACAATGCAACTTCGTAAACAACCCCTTTTTTAAATGCAGGTTTGGTTTCAGTATCAAATCCCAGCAAAGTTTGCCGAGACAAGTATTCTATCGAAGCCAGATAATCTTCCTTCGACTCCACCAATGTAATATCGCCTTCAAACTGAATAAGTGGTAATTCTGCTAATTCATCTTTATCAATACTTTCCCTGTACATTTTTTATTCTCCCTGAAACGAAAACCGGTCGTTCAACCAGTCCGGATTCTTATTCTTTAATTCATTATTTGGGTTTCCCTCCTGAAGGGAATCTTCATCTGTATTATTCTCACTGTAAATCAGGTTGTGAACGGCACGCAGGCAATTCACCAATTTCTGCCCCCAAACCTGCGCAAAATTGCTCTGACTTTCCCAAAGCGCCTGCTCCATAACCTCATCATTCATGGTACGAAACGACATAATCAGATCTTTCATGTCCTGATAAACATCAGCCACATTTTCGGCGATACTTGATGTTAGCGCTGATTCGCTGAATTGCATTCCCGGGATGAATACTTCCTGATAATCGTCTCCGGCTCCAGTATGGGCAAGTATTTTCTGCTGAATAAGGTTGTATTCTACCTCAGTTACATACTTTTCAAGGTCGTCATCAGCCTCGAATTCAAACTTGGGGAGCAAACTGGCTTTAAGGTATAAAAGAGGAAGCATTTTTTGCAGTCGGCTCAGGAAATCAGCCGATTCCATTTCATCAGCCCGTTCAAGAAAACTGCAAAATTCGTTGGCAACGGTAATTAATTCAATTACATTTTTCGAATACACCAAACTGTTTAATCCTTCATCACTCATGAAAATCGTTCTAAAATTGGGTCAAAAGTACAAAGAATTTTTGTTAACTGAGTTTTGACCTAATTCATTTATAACTGATGAATATCAACCAGTAACGTAAATATAAAAAAGATTGCTCGTTTTCCTGAATTAATCCTCGTCTTTTCCGCTGTACCGCTTTGGATATTTGCCTTTTTCTTTCATCGCATACCACAGAATGCGGTTAAACAAATCGTCGTCACCCGAATCTATTCCGTCGAATTGCGGTTCCATGCTTTTCTGTGCATAACGAAGTGAAGTTCCTTTCAATGCCGAGAGTGGCGGGTTCATTTCATCCAGCGGGATCAGATTTTTAATGGTTTCGTAGGGCGTTAAATCAAATTTTCCGCCGAAACAGTCGAACATCGGTTTGGCTGTGGCATCCATAATGTTCATTGGCGGAAGACCCAATATTTGCTCGATGGTGCGTACCATCGACGGCTGATTGTAATTGGTGCACATAACTTCGCCCGTCCGCGAATATGGACTGATCACCATCCCAACGGTGCGGTAGGCTGACACATGATCCCAACCCGACTGCGAATCGTCTTCGGTAATAAAAACTACAGTATTTGCCCAGAACCGGCTTTTGGTAAGCGCTTCAATAATTTGACCCAGCGCCAGATCGTTGTCGGCAACCATGGCGCGCGGCGTGGGCAAGCCAGGGCGAGTACCTCCCGTGTGATCGTTAGGAAGCGCCATTACCATCAGTTCGGGCAACTGATCGCCATCCATCGCTTCATATTTTTTAAGTTCATCGATAAAAGTCCGGGCACGCAAAACATCCGGAATCTGGTGATCGTCGTACGAAGGATAAGTTGGACTCAAAATAGCTTCGACAGGTTTGATGGTTGTATGATTTGTAAATTCAAATTTTTCCTGATTCAGAAAAGTTTTATAAATGGAAGTCCATGTATGACTTTTATCGTATTCGGGAGTTGAAGCTTCACCATAAATGCGCACATTTTTGCCATGTTTCAGTGCATTGTCCCAGATAAATCCAGTTGGGGCATACACCAAAGCATCTTCCTGAACGTGCGGATAACTGCGGATCCAGGCGCGAACATCTTTCTCAATGTAATCGGTCACGATGGAAGCATCAGTCCACTGATGACCTTCAGCGGAACATTTTCCGGAGACGTAAAAATTGTCGAGCAACATGTATTTATCGACGAGTGAGTGCGTGTTCGGCGTAATTTTTTGTCCAAAAATGGTAAGCGTCGAATCTCCGTCGCCTTTTTTTACATCGCCCAGAATCTGGTCGTATGTGCGGTTTTCCTTGATAATATAAAGCACATGTTTAAAAACGGAAGGTTCGCCAATCCGTTCCGGAACGCAAACTGGCTTAGCCGTTTTTCGCGGCATTTTTTCGAGCAAAGCCAGCCTGAAAAGCTGGTTCGACTGCTCAACGGTTTTGGTAAATGCCTTAAGCTGTTTTTCGTCCGGAACCGGAATAACCGAAACCGAAGCGGTTTGCTTGTGTGAATTATACGACAGTTTTAACGAACCCTGCGCCTGAGTAGGAATTTTTGCACTCTCACCCTCGATATTGGCGACGAACAATTGCTTTTTAGCGGTTTCAACTATAGCACCCGGATAGGCTTCGGTAGGGATGAAACCGGTCACTTTACTCTCATTTCCCGAAGAATTCACTCCCGCCTTCTTTCCGAGTTGAACAACAGCCAGCGCATTATCCATACCGTTGGCCACATACAACTTTTTGCCGTCTTTCGACTGCCCCAAACCATTGGGCGAATCTCCCCAAAACGAGTTTTTATCTGAATTCAACCTTACCGATATGGTTTCAGAAACCTCATCAGTCGATGTTGAAATGGTGCTGACGTTATCGCTGTTGGCATTGGCCACAAAAATATATTTCTCATCGGCGCTGGCAAGAATATCATTCGGATGCAAACCAACCGTGATTTCTTTCAGCACCTTGCCGGTTTTCGGGTCTAAAACCGAAACGGTTCCTTCGCGCGTAGCGCCGGTTCGCGGGTCAACTTTGGCAATTCCCCAAGGAACTCCGGCCACATTGAGGTCATTTTTATCGGGAACTGAGCCAGCCCAGTTGGTCACATAGATTTTCCCGTTGGCTTTGGCAATTCCGAAAGGCGCCACGCCTACCGGGCTTGTCCATATTCTGGTTTTTGCAGCAAAGTCGAGTTTCACGACCTGATTGGTTCCATTCAAAACAACGTACAGGAAATTTTTACCTGATTCATTTTGAACCAGAATTTCGTTGGGTAGAGCCGAACCAGCGGGAGCTTCAGTTTGAAAAATAAAGGAATCACTTCCAACTAATTTCCTGCCATCCCATGCAGCTTCCAGAACAAACGAAATACCTTTGTTTCCAACGGCTCCCCAATATAGTTTGTACTGATTCGCTTCCTGAGTCCAGCAAATTCCGGAGAATGTATTCATCAGGCTTTGTGCCGGAACTAATCCAGTCAATGGCAAATTTGCAACCAGTTCCCCGCTTTCGGCTGAGAGAATAACCACTTCGTAGCGGCCTTCAACAGCAACCCACTTTTCGTCGGGCGAAAGGGCAACATCCAATGCGTGATTTTCTAAAGCGGGATTGCCAAAATAGACCTGTTTCCCGGCAGGGGCAATCCAGCGGTTGTATGGCAATAAATTCGGATTGTCTTTCGGCGATAATGTTTTACTATCGTATGCTGACTGGTATTTAGCCTGTTCTTTGCTCTTTTTTGCTGGCTGCGCAAATATTGAAGACACAGCTACAAAAAGACAAACCGATAAAAGTAGTTTTGTAATATTCATGAATGAACGAATTAAGGCAATTTTTAAATTTCGGATAACACGACACAAATTAATGACAATTGCAGATAAGAACATACGATCATAAGATAAAATGACGTAACTTGTGGCTATCATAAATAACGACGAGTTGATGTACTTAATTTTTGCATATTTGATATAACAAAGAGTCAGCTGTAAAAGATTAATAAAAACTGACATTTCAATTGGAGTCCGGAAACCAATCTTAAACGGGGCGTTACCGAAAAGCCATATGAGTAGGACCAATATAAAGAAACCAATCTTATGGAAGCACAAAAAGTCGACATGTTTATCATGACCAATGCCAAGTATTTCGAAGGCTATCAGATTACCGGGATTAGAGATAGGCTTATTGCCATGGACGATTCAAAATGGGCAATGATTTCTTCAGTACAGTTAAAAGATCCAACAATAAGCTTAATCGTTTCTATTTTGGCCGGACATTTTGGAATTGACCGGTTTATATTGGGCGATACCGGTTTAGGAATAGCCAAGCTTTTAACTTGCGGCGGTCTTGGAATCTGGACGATTATTGATTGGTTTCTGATCATGGGTGTAACCCGCGAAAAAAATATGCGCACGATTCAGCAACTTCTTAATTAATACAATGGTCCGGAACAGGTTGTATGTCCTCGTGTCAACGGCTTGTGCTACAGGGTACATCTGGCTCTTCATTAATTATCACAGAAATATCTCCGAATCCATTGAGCCCGGAGTTTGTTTGTTTAAACGAATAACGGGCATACCCTGCCCTTCCTGTGGGTCAACACGGTCTGTTCTTTCCATCCTGAAAGGAGATTTTGTGGGGGCGCTGTTCTGGAATCCTTTTGGAGTCATTATCATGTCAATCCTGATTCTGGCACCACTTTGGATTCTATATGATATTGTGCTTCGAAAGGACAGTTTGTTGCAGGTTTATAACCGAAGCGAAATTTTCTTGAGACAGAAATGGATTGCAATACCACTGATTTTGCTGGTTATCCTGAATTGGATTTGGAATATATACAAAGGACTATGATTGATACTTCAACTTTTCACTATCAGCCCACCGATCATGAGGCCGAAAAAGCTTCGAACAGCTATGTGATGTCGATGATTGCCATTATGGGTGGATTGCCGTTGCCAATTATCAATCTGATTGCGACCTTCTTTTTCTATCTCGGAAACCGAAAAGGTACTTTCTTTGTACGATGGCACTGCACCCAGGCCTTGTTGTCTCAGCTTTTCCTGATCCCTTTTAACAGCACTGGATTCTGGTGGACCGTTTCAATTATTTTCACCCCTGAAACGATCAGTTCAAAATACATCGCCTACATTATTACCCTCTTTATTTTCAACCTGATCGAATTTATTGGCACCATCTATACCGCCATTGTTACCCGAAAAGGCAGACATGTGGAATGGTGGGTAATTGGCGGTTTAACCAACCTAATTTGCAAAGCCTGATGAAAAAGATACTTCTCGAACTTGTTCTGACAGTGGCTGTAATTGTCGCCGTGTGGTTTGGATTGTCACAAGTGGATTGGATGAAGCTTTTCAACATTAGGCAAAATACCCAAAATACGGAAGAAAAAATCGGTGATTTGTTCTGGAAGATGCTGAAAAATTCAGAAACCGAAATTACTTCGGATTCTATTGTCGCACCAATCGATTCAATGCTCACGCGGATTTGCAAAGCTAATTCGATTGACCGGAAAAAGATCAAACTACATTTGCTGCGGAAAGACGAAATCAACGCGTTTGCTTCGCCTGGTAATCATCTGGTGGTGTATTCAGGCCTGATTACTGCCTGTGAAAACGAAGCCGAATTATACGGGGTGATTGGCCATGAACTGGCGCACATGGAAAAGAACCATGTCATGAATAAACTGTTGAAAGAAGTTGGTTTGTCGGTGCTGATATCCATGTCGTCCGGAAACGGAAATTCAGAAGCGATAAAATCAGCCATCCAGAAAATCTCATCCAGCGTTTACGACCGGAAACTAGAAACAGAAGCCGATCTCACCGCAGTTGATTACCTCGAAAAGACCGGTATCAATCCGGAACCGTTTGCCAGTTTTCTTTACCGGCTGGCTGATGTAACCAAAAATCTGCCAACCCAGATTTACTGGATCAGCAGCCATCCTGAATCGAAAGAACGGGCAGAAAAGATCATTGAACGGATCAAAGGTAAAGACTTCCCCAAAACCGAGGTTGAGGATAGTTTGACGTTTGATAGGTTGAAAGAAAAGATGAAGGAAGGCTTATAAATGCGCAGATTCCCTATCCCAACCTCTTCATCAGCCAAGCCATATTTTTTAGCCAGGGTTTGTAAAACCTCATCGTCTTTGATTTCGTCGCCAGAAGCAAAGTTTCACTTTGCGGCCAGGTAATCTTGTCACTGATTAAACACATACGAAATAATGTTCGCCCCCATCTGCAAGGCCTTTTGGCGAACATCTTCCGGATCGTTGTGCACTGAGCGGTCTTCCCAACCATCGCCTAAATCGCATTCGTAGTTGTAAAAGCAGACTAAACGGCCTTTATAAATCAGCCCAAAACCCTGAGCTGGCTTGCCGTCGTGCTCATGAATTTTAGGGAGGCCGTCGGGAAACTGATATTTCTGATGATAGATAGGATGATCGAATGGAAGTTCAATAAAATCGAGTTCAGGAAAAACCTTTTTCATCTCACGGCGAATAAACGGATCGATCCCATAGTTGTCGCTGATTTGCAAAAAGCCTCCCGATTCGAGGTAAAGGCGGAGGTTGGCTGCTTCGGAATCGGAAAAAAACACATTCCCGTGGCCGGTTAAATCCACATAAGCGTAATTGAACAGATCGGGACTTCCCGGCTCAACCGTTCCCGGTTCAGGATCAATATCTGTTTTCAGGTTGTCGTTGCAAAAGGTAATCAAATTAGGCACTGAAGTCGGATTCGAATACCAGTCGCCGCCGCCATTGTATTTCATCACGGCAATTTTCACCGATTTGGCTTGCGAAAAAACCAGCATCGGTAAAAGAACAAACAGCATCAATCCAAATTTTCTCATCATTTACAAATAACCATCCTGATTTTGTTTTCCGGCCTCCGGTCTCCATTTTGTTTGCCCAAAGATAAAAATATTGCATGGTTTATATGGTCTGTTGAATTTGAATTTGAAGAATGACCGGTATTTCTGAAATAATTGCCAAATTTGTCGTTTAAGCAACAAAACTAAAAGCTGAGGCAATCGTTTAGAAGGTGTCAAAACCAAATTTTATTACAATGAAAAATTTTACAACCCGATCGCTCAATATACCTTTCCCGAAAAAAGATCCACATAACGCACTGACTATGCCAATCTACGAGTCAGTGGCATTTGAATTTAATTCGGCTGAAGATATTGCTGCCAATTTTCGTGGTGAACTTCCGGCACACACCTATTCCAGAACGAGTAACCCAACAGTCGAATATTTCGAAACCAAGGTGAAAACATTGACCGGAGCTCATCAGGTATTGGCTGTTACATCAGGAATGGCAGCAATTTCAGCTACCATGTTGGCCATTTGCAAGCAAGGCGATAATATCATTTCAGGGAAAAATCTTTTTGGACATACGGTTGCGTTGTTCGAGCAAAGTCTTTCGGCTTACGGTGTGGAAACCCGATTTGTTGACACCACCAAACCCGAATTGATAGAACCATTGATTGACAAAAATACCCGTGCCATCTATTTTGAAACAGTTACCAATCCGCAATTGGAAATATCTGATATCAGCCGGATTGCTGAGATTGCAAACAAACACGGCATACTACTGATTGTTGACAGCACCATCACCCCACCATCAGTTTTCAATTCGAAATCGCTGGGTGTTCATGTTGAAGTCATGTCAACCACCAAATTCATTTCAGGTGGAGCTACATCGTTTGGCGGATTGATTATCGACAATGGACTTTACGACTGGAGCAAAAATCCGAATTGCCTGAAGTTCTCTGAAAAGTTCGGAAAAGATGCTTTTATAGCTCGTCTCCGGAAAAATTATTACCGGAATATGGGAATGCCAATGACTGCCCATACAGCTAATTACATGATTGTAGGTTTAGATATTCTGGAATTGCGCGTTGAGCGTTGTTATCAGAATTGCCTGAAATTGGGTGAATACTTTCTTCAAAATCCAAAAGTAACTCGTGTTGATTACCCCGGACTAAAAAGTTCGGAATATTACGATTTAGCAGTAAAGCAATTCAGCGGAGTACCCGGATCTGTTATGACTTTTGACCTGGAAAGTCAGGAAGAGTGCTTCCGTTTTATGAACCGACTGAAGATCATTCGCCGGGCAACAAATCTGAACGACAATAAATCGTTGATCATTCATCCTTATTCAACCATTTATGCCGAATTTCCGGAAAGCGAACGACAGAAGATGGGAATTCGCTCAGGCATGATGCGCCTTTCAGTAGGTATCGAGGGTACAGAGGATTTAATTGAAGATATCGAACAAGCGCTTGGGGTAAATCAATCATAAAAAGGCTGAAACAGCTAAACTACAATGGGTATAAAGATTGCATATATTTTACTCGTCATAACCTTTGTTCTTGGAATTCAGGTCAGTAAACTAAGTGGGCAAACCTATTGTAATCCTCTGAACCTAAACTCACAATACAGTTCAAATCAGTCATCAAACCCAAATATTGACGACCCAACAGTTGTTCTTTACAAGGACAATTATTTTTTATTTGCATCAAATGCCGGAGGCTATTGGTATTCGGGCGATTTACTTTCATGGAAATTTGTTTTAGCGCCCGACCTGCCATTGGAAAAAAGCCAACCAACAGCGGTTGTAATTGGCGATTGGCTCTATTTCTTCACTTCATTTACAGGTACAATGTACCGCACCAAAGATCCGATAAGTGGGAAATGGGAAGTGTATGGAAATTCGATGCTGCTATCGATGATTGGCGATTTTACCATTTTTGTGGATACTGATGGAAAGGTTTACAGCTACTATGGCTGCACCAATAACGACGGAGTAATGTCGCGCGAACTGGATGCAAAGAATCAACTCGAACCTCTGGGAGTTCCAATTGTCTGTAAGAAAACGAATCCACTAATGAAAGCCCTGACAAAATCGAAACCCAATTCAGCCAAAACCGAAAGTCCTGGTGTTAAAGGTTCATGGATGAATAAATACAATGGGAAATACTATTACCAATGTGCCGAGCTGAACAAAGAATTTAATAATTATACCGATGCTGTGTATGTTTCGGATACTCCAACCGGGCCTTTTGTATATGCCGCCAACAATCCTTTTTCAAACCGACCTGAAGGATTCCTCCGTGGTGCCGGAAATGGGTCAACTTTTGCAGATAAATACGGAAACTGGTGGCACATTGCAACGATTACAACTCCCGCAAATCGTGGTTTTCAATCCAGATTAGGGCTCTTCCCTGCTGGGTTCGATAAAGACGGAAACTTATTCGCAAAAACTGATTTTGGCGATTACCCGATCATCATTCCAAACCACAAATTCACCAGTGTCGATAAACTCGATCCGGAATGGGCACTGCTTTCGGATAACTTAACCGGACAGGCGTCTTCCAGTTTATCTTCAAGTCCGGTCGCATCAGCTTTTGATGAAAATTTGGGAACATACTGGAGCGCACAAACTGGTAAAAAGGGCGAATGGCTAAGTGTCGACTTTGGTTCGGTTTGCTCGGTTAATGCTTTTCAACTTTTTTTTCCTGAAGATAAAACGCAAATCATAAAAAGCGATACCGCACATACCCGCCGCTATCTAGTTGAATATTCTATCGACAAAAGGAATTGGAAAAAATTGAGCGATAAAACAAAAAACCTCGAATTCCAGATAAATCCGTATGAAGAACTTAAAAATCCAGTTGAAACTCGATATTTAAAAATCACTAATTATAGAGTACCTAACGGTCCTTTTGCCATTGCCGATTTGCGGATTTTTGGAAACGGATCACACCGGAAACCGAAAAAAGTAAATGAATTTCGTGCAATAAGAGATTACCGCGACCCTCAGGCTATTAAAGTATCGTGGAAAAAACAAAGAAATACCACTGGTTACAATATCCGGTACGGGGCGGATAAAGACAAATTATACCACAGCCTTCTGGTGTATAAAAACACGCGCTTAACCATACATTGTCCCGATAAAAGCAAGATTTATTGGTTTCAGATTGATGCATTTAACGAAAACGGAGTTTCTCCTGGCAAGGCCATGCTGGCAAAATAGTCGACCTAAAAGACATCGGCTTCTGTTCAAGTAATAGAAATAATTTAATGTCGTATTTTATTTTCACTCACCCCGAAGCCCGATAAATCGGTCTTCCCCCCCTCTCTTTGCGAAGAGAGGGGGCAGAACATCGAAGATGTGATGGGGGTGAGTCAGAATTTCAAAAACTAAATTACATAACATTATTTCATTTTCAGTTCTTAGTTTATGCAGATTACCGCACTGGAAGTAACAGTTAAAATATACTTTACCGAAGTAGGGTAAATTCATTTTAAATTGTATCAGGTTAAAAGTTGTAAAATGCAACAAATAACCAACATCTAATATTTATTCGGAAGACCAGAAAATAAAGGATGAGGATATTATCGAATAAAAATCAGGCTGAAACCGGACTTGATCAAATTGGTTTTGAGCAGTTATTTGATGCTTATTATGATGAGCTTCAGCATTTTATTTTCTTCAAATCAGGAGATACCGAAATTGCCGAAGATATTATTCAGGATGCTTTTTTGAAACTCTGGGAAATGCGATCGTCAGTGAGGGTCGAAACAGCGCGAGCGCTGCTTTACACCATAGCAGCCAACCTGTTTGCAAACCGATACAAACGAATGAAACTGAAGCTCAAACTTCAGCAAACAATTGTCGAGGACCGGACTTTCGAAACGCCTGAATTTGAAATGGAAATTAAGGAATTTGACCAGAAACTTCAGCGGGTGCTTTCTGAACTCAACGAAAATAACCGAACTGTTTTTCTAATGAACAGGATGGAACAAATGACATACAATGAAATTGCTTCAGTACTAAATATCAGCGTAAAAGCGGTCGAAAAGAGAATGAAAAAGGCACTTGAGCACCTTCGAAAAGAAATAGAACAAAAATTTTAACAGTGGAAACGGGTAAAAACAGACATATTGATCCTTCGGCTCTTTCAAAGGCGCGTTTTGATCGGCTGAGTACCGACGAAAAGGTTGATCTATTTGTTGATGGATACCGCGTTCCGCAGAAAAGGAGCAAAGCCGAAGCGCTCGAATTACTAAGATCGAAACTTGATCAGAATAGCAAGGAAAAACCTATCCGAAATTTACGGATTTACTGGTCGGCAGCCGCGTCCATTGTTTTGATAGCCCTTTTAACCACCGTTTATTTCTACCAATCAACACCCGACCAAATTGTGGCAGCCAAAGGCCAGCACCTTGAATACGCCTTGCCCGACGGTTCGAATATAACGATCAATGCCGATTCAAAAATCAGTTTTTCTGAATCAGGATTTGCCAAACAGCGTACGCTAAATCTGGAAGGCGAAGCATTTTTCTCAGTTCAGAAAGGAAAACCATTTGTGGTAAATACCCCAACAGGTACAGTTGAAGTTTTGGGTACAACGCTGAATGTATTTAGCCGAGATAACGAACTCAGTGTTTCGTGTTTAACCGGAAAAGTAAAAGTAACTTCCAGCGGCCAAAGCGTAATTATCGAACCAGGAGAAAAAGCTGATTTGGTTTCTGGAATACTCAAAAAATCAACAAATATACAAACGGACCAAATGGCAGGATGGAGAAGCGGCGAGTTTCATTTTGACAACGTGCCATTAATTTCTATTTTTGAGGAGATTGAACGTCAATTCAATGTTGAAATAGCCACAAAAGGTTTGGAAAACCGTTTTTTCACCGGAAGTTTTTCGAATAAAAACCTGAACGAAGTTTTGGAGACAGTTTGCTTACCGATGCATTTGGACTATGAAATCAAAAACGGAAACAAAATCAAAATCGTACCAAAGGCGCAATAAATTCTTGCAACTCATTTCCTTGTTCCTTATTTTATTCCTTTTACTTTCTCCATCAACAGGTTTTGCCCAGTCTCCTGCGTTCAACTTCAGTAATACCACACTTTCTGATGCACTAAAACAAGTTTCAAAAATCCTGAATATTCAGGTTGCCTTCGACTCTAATGCAATGAGTAAGCACCAGATTTCAGGAACATTTCAGGGACAAACTCCGGAAGAAATTTTTGCGGAACTTCTTAAAAATACTGGCTATGTAGCCGAAAAAAGATTTGGAAACTACCTGATTATTCCCGTTTCTGTGGAAAAAATTACAACCACTCCCACTCTATGTCGTATCTCAGGACTGGTAACCGATCTGAAATCTGGCGAACAGCTTCCATATGCCAGTGTTTATCTTCCCAATCAGAATTCAATCCGGACAACTTCGTTAAACGGAACTTTTGCTTTTCGTATTCCTGAAGTTCAATCGTTGCGGATTGCTGTTCAGTACCTGGGCTATCAACCAATCGACAGCACTTTCGCGATTACCGATTCGACTGCGGTTCTGACCTTCAGGATGAAACAAAAGAACATGGAATTGGCGCCGGTCGTAATTAGAAAATCGACACTTAAAATGATTGATCAGAACAAAGAAACCAGCCATTCGACGATCAATCCTGTCGGGTTTGTGAATTTACCCAACATGGGCGAAACCGATATTTTCAGAACGATCCAGATGCTACCTGGAATTGGATACACGGAAGGCTCATCAGCGCTGAATATTCGCGGTGGAACCCCCGACCAAAACCTGGTGCTTTTTGATGGGTTTACACTTTATAACCTCGATCATTTCTTTGGAACTTTTTCGTCGATCAACCCCAATGTGGTGAAAGACATTCAGATTTACAAAGGTGGATTTGACTCGCGCTACGGAGAGCGACTTTCAGGAATCATTGACATTACCGGCAAAACGGGAAACAAATACAATCCGAAAATATACGGTGGAATGAATCTGATCAGCGGAAACCTGACTGCCGAAATCCCATTTTCAGAAAAGCTGACACTGGTTGTGGGCGGAAGGCGTTCGTATGCCGATATTTATTCAAGTTATCTGGTTAACGCCATGCTCGAAAATCAGGTCGAAGATGTGAATTCATCAAGCGGCAACAGCATTGTTAAGCTAAAACCCGGCTTCTATTTTTACGATTACAACGCCAAATTAACATTCAGCAAAAGCGAACAGGAAAAAATGTCGATCAGCGTATATGGCGGGAAAGACTTTCTGGCCAGTACCGGCGCAGGAAGCATCAAACAAACTTTTTCAAACACCAGTACCGATGCAAATTGGGGCAATTATGGATTCAGTTATTCGTGGATCAAGCAGTGGAAGGAGGGTTTCTTTTCCAATTTGGAGGTTGGATATTCAGGCTACCAAAACCAATACACCGAACAAACGGAGGTTACAACCAAAAAAGGCAAAAATACGACAACAACCTTATTCGATACTTACGAGGAAAATAAACTGAATGACTTTTCCGCATCGTTAAAAAATGAATTTGCACTCGGTCTGAAAAACACGGTAGATTTTGGGTTTCAGACCAAATACAACGAATATACCTACCTGAAAGACGCAGGAACCGATGCTTACTACTCTGACATCGCCAATTCGTCGTGGCTCTATTCAACGTTTTTGCAGTTGAACACACAAATGGTAAAAAACCTGACCGTTAAACTTGGCGGAAGGATAAACGGCTATAACCTTTCCGGGAAACTTTATTACGAACCACGTTTTTCGGCCAACTACCGCATTGGCGAGCTAATTAATCTGAAATTTGCCACCGGAAAGTACTATCAGTTCCTGAGCAAAGTCGCTCCTACCCAATCGTATGGCTACAACCGCGACTTTTGGGTCATTGCCGACGATGATAAACATCCGGTGCTTTCGTCCAATCACTTCATCGGAGGAACTACATTTACTTATAAGCGGTTTTCGCTGGATGCCGAATTCTATTACAAAACCATCGACGGACTTCAGCTTTTCCTTTACATTCCTCCATTCCAAAGAAATGTTTCTCCCGGAGGATTTGTGCCACCAGGACAGGCTAAAAGAGTACAACTTCCGAGTAAATTTATTACTGGCACAGGAAGTGCAACGGGTCTCGATTTGCTGCTGAAATACGAAAGCACGCATTATACAGGCTGGATATCTTATTCGCACAGTAAAGCCATACGCAATTTTACAGAGATCAATCACAACGAAGATATTCCGGCGCCTTTCGATAAAACACACGAATTCAAGTGGACCAACTTGTTTACTTTTGGCAAATGGAATTTCTCTGGAATGTGGATTTATTCAACCGGACAGTCCTACGTCAAGAATCAGACGGTTGACAATACCTTAACTGCGATGTTTACCTACGACCGTTTGTCCGATTTTAAACGAGTTGATTTAGCTGCCAATTACAATTTACAAATTCGAAAAGTCAGGGTTAAATTAGGGATGTCAGTAATTAATGTATTTAACCAGGAAAATTACAACGACATTTATTCGCGCGATTTCAATTTCGACACTACCACATTCAACGAAACAACTTACATGCGGTCGTTGGGAATTACCCCAAATTTCTTTATCAGTTTTCAGTATTGAGTAATGGAAACAACTAGATATCGTATTCAAAATACTACTCACCCCTCCGTCCGCAAAGCGGACGTTCCTCCCCTCTCTCTCGAGAGAGGGGAAAAGTCCTGAACAATCGGGGCGCGGGGTGAGTCAGGATAAAAACACGAAATAAAATGCGACATTATTTAATTCATAACATTTAAAACTGACACTCCGCCCAAAGACCATAAAAAAGCTGTTACCATATCCGGCAACAGCTTTTATCAAATTCTATTTTTGAACCCTTTTGGGTAAGGTATTTCCTTTACATTATGGATTTACAGTAACAGTTGCAGTTGCCATTTGAATATCCAAAGTCGTTTTCTCTCTTGCTTTCACAACTACCGGATCTACCGTAACAGGAGTATAACCGTCCTTTTCACAAACTACCTTGTAGGATCCAGTAGGAAGACCAATCATATGATAATTTCCGGCAGCATCAGTAAGTGCCGAACTTAAAATGGTATCGGCAGCAATAATCTGAACATGAGCTTCTGCAATTGGAGTTGTTGCGTTTTCGAAAACTTTTCCACCTACAGATCCGCTATACTTTTGGCATGTAGCACGAAGAACTGGTTTAAAAATAAAACCTTTAATTCCGTTCTTTGCTTTCATATTACCTTGTACTACAAACGATTTGCTTACATCAAAATCGAGAATAACTTCGCTTTCAACTCCACTTTCGATGACCAAATTAGGAGTCATTTTAATTTTTAGTCCGCTGGCAAAACCGCTTGGCACTTTTAAATCAAAATTAGATCCATCTTTAAGAAGTACGCTTGCGTTGGTCACATGCATACGGATCAGATCGTACGATCCAGCGGCAATATCCATGCTTAGCAATTCGGTGGTAATTCCGTTTTGCAAATCGAGCAAATCAAATTCCATCGGATCGCCATCATACAATACGGTAAAAAGTTCTGAATTAGTAGTAACTTCTGTGGTTGACGAAACCGTTGCTGTCGACCGTATTTCAATCTTATCAATAGTTACCAAAGCTTTGTCGACCAAACTCACAGGGAAAGGCGCATCAGTCAGCGACAAAACAATTTTTCCATTTCCTCCACTTTCAGAATCACTAATCTGATTACACGATGTTGCCAGCATCAAGATACCGGTTAAAAGCATCAATCCATTTTTCAATAAATTTTTCATGACTTTTCTGTTTTAATAATGTTTCTTAAAATTTTCCAATCAACTAAGATTTAATTTAAAAAAAAATGAAGAAATGCCCAGTACCTTAACCTTTTACTATATGAACTAAATACCGAATTGATTGATTAATAACAAAGTTTGATTACAAAACAGATAAGGCATCCGGACATTTTAATCTTAGTTGATCTATATAGTCCTGAAAAGAAAAATACCCTACCTAAAAACTAAAAAAAATCAAAAAAAGAGTAAATGCGACGAATTGAAATCACAACAACAATCAGATAATAATGAACCCTTTTGAATCCGAGACCTGAAATTACATCTCGTTCAGCAAATTGAACGTATGACAGGCCACTACACCAGCGGTTTCTGTACGCAAACGACTTTCACCCAAACTAACAGGCACAAATCCTGCATCAATCGCCAGTCTTATTTCTTCCGTTGAAAAATCGCCTTCAGGACCAATCAAAATCAGATAATTTTCGCCATGTTTTATCGTGTTTTTAAGTAGCTCGCGATGTTGTTCTTCGCAATGGGCAATAAATTTTTGTCCTGAGAATGGCTGCTTAATGAAATCATTGAATTTGGTCAGTTCGTCGAGTTGAGGCAAATAGGCTTTTAGCGATTGTTTCATGGCCGAAACCATTACTTTTTCAAGCCTTTCGTTTTTAATTTCCTTTCGCTCGGAATAACGACAGAGCAGTGGAGTTACCCGATCAATTCCTATTTCAGTAGCTTTTTCGAGAAACCATTCAATCCGTTCGATGTTTTTGGTTGGAGCAATGGCTATATGAACCTGAAAATTACGCTGTCCGAAATTCAATTCCGATTTAATCACATTTACAGCGCACCGTTTCGGATTCGGATCAGCAATTTCGGCAGTAAACCATCCGCCGCGTCCGTCAACCAAAGTAATTTCGTTACCCTTTTCGAGCCTTAAAACCCGAATGCAGTGCTTCGATTCAGTTTCGTCGAGCGTGTATGTATTTCCTGAAAGTTCAGGAGTATAAAAAATGTGCATTTTGCGATTTTTAAACAGATTTAGGTGTGATTTGAAAAGCTACCTGAGCTCCTCTTGCCGATACTTCCTGCCATTTTTCTACCTGAAAATCAAGCGCAACAGTCGAACACGTTGGCATGTCGGAGTTGAAGTATTTCACCAGATTATATACCAGATAATAAACCGTTGGATTGTGCCCAAAAACCAAAACGGTTTGCACCGATTCAGGCAAATCCTGAAGTATTTCAATAAAGCCCTGCGTGGTCACTCCTTCATAAAACTCATTAATCTGACGAATTTTAATCGGATCATATTCCAGATTTTGACAAAAAATAGAAGCAGTATGCATGGTTCGTGTGGCCGGACTGGCAATTACCAAATCCGGAGTTACGCCTAAACTCCGAAGTTTTGCGCTAATTTTTGTAGCATCATCTTCTCCCCTTTCTGTCAGATCCCTATAAAAATCGTTGTCGTAACCAAACGGCACCGATTTAGCATGACGAACAATTATTACTCGTTTCATAGCTTACTGTTTTCTGCAAAATTAATCTATTTTTAATGCGTATGAAATACATCTTTCAATGAAACGAATTGGCTTATTATCAGATACGCATGGAACGCTGAGTTCAAGAATTTTTAAATTTTTCGAACCTGTTGACGAAATATGGCATGCCGGCGACATTGGAAATGCCGAAACTGCCGACCAACTTTCGGCCTTCAAGCCGTTTCGTGCAGTTTACGGGAACATTGATGATCATGTTTTACGACGCATGTTTCCGGCCGATCAACGCTTCTCGTGTGAAGAAGTTGATGTTTTAATGACGCACATAGGTGGCTACCCCGGAAGATACGAACCACGGATCCGCAACATTTTCAAAATTAAACCACCACAACTGTTTATATGCGGGCATTCGCATATCCTGAAAGTGATTCACGATCCGAAATACCGTTCGCTGCACATCAATCCGGGAGCTGCCGGGAATAAAGGGTTTCATCAGGTTTGTACTGCTGTCCGTTTTGTGATCGATGGGAAAAACATTCGCGATCTGGAAGTGCTGGAGTTCGAAAGAACAGCTTTTCAGGAAATATAGTCATTTTAAAAGTGGGTTTATTATTTTTCCAAATGACTATTGACTTTTTTACGATTGCCAATCACAAATAGCTCAACATTTTGCGTCCCTGTCTGTTTTGAAGTGAAAAGCTTATAAATAACCAAATTTCCTTTTCATTTTAATTCTATTCAGTATGTCAGAAGATATCAGTTACAGGCAAACGGAGACAGCCACATTAGGCGGCGGATGTTTCTGGTGTACCGAAGCCATTTTTAGAAGCCTCAAAGGTGTTGAAACAGTTGAATCTGGGTACTCTGGAGGGAAAACAAAAAATCCAACTTATAATGAAGTTTGCACTGGAGAGACAGGCCATGCGGAAGTCATCCACATTACATTCGATCCTAAATTAATCAGTTTTAAAGAACTGCTCGAAATCTTTTGGAAAACATACGATCCGACCACTTTGAATCGACAGGGAGCCGATTCAGGAACGCAATACAGGTCGGTCGTTTTTTATCACTCTCAGGAGCAAAAAGAAACAGCCGAAAAATATAAATCTGATTTAAATAAAGAGAATGTGTACAATCAGCCGGTAGTGACTGAAATTTCAGTTTTTGATCAATTCTACAAAGCAGAGAACTATCATCAGAATTATTTTGCAAATAACCGATCTCAAGGATACTGCCAATTTGTAATTGTTCCAAAAATTGAAAAATTCAGAAAAATTTTTAATGACAAACTAAAATAGGTTTCCAATGTATCATAAAGCCGCATTTTTCAGTTTTTTGTTAGCCATAATCGGGTTTCAGTCATTGGCGCAACGCGAATTTAAAACTCAAGGAGGCGACACTACCTATACGATGAAAAGGTATGTGTTTATGCTTTTAAATGAAGGACCTACCCGGACTCAGGATTCGACTACGGTAGCCAGGATTCAGGAAGGACACATGAAGCACATCACCGAAATGGCGAAAACCGGCAAATTGGTTATTGCCGGCCCATTCGATAATGGTGGGAAACACCGTGGAATCCTGATTTTTGATGTCGATTCGATTTCACAAGCCATACGCATAGAATCGACCGATCCGGCAGTTTTGTCAGGAAGATTGGAAATGGAAGCGATATACTGGTGGGCTGCGAAAGGGAGTAAACTACCATAGAAAAATTGATTATTTAGCAAACCAACCTTTGCATCAAATAACTTTATAACTTGGATTTTTTAAATTTTCAAATCTGTCATCTTGAATTGAAAGAACTGATAAATTTCGGGATAATTGCAATCTACAAATGAGAGATTAATTAGTACCTTCGTTCGATCAATTTAAACAACTAATCATCATTTCGGTTTGGATAATAACCAGCATATTGAATTGCTATCGAAAAAAATAAGCCAGAATTCCGATCAACAGGCATTTAAAGAATTATATCTGGTCTATTTCGACAAGTTATACAAGTTCGCCTTTTCGATACTTCATTCCGCAGAATTTGCAGAAGAAGCAGTTAACGATGTTTTCCTGAACATCTGGCAAAAAAGATCAAGCCTGAAAAACATTGAAAGCCTGAAAAATTACCTCTTTATTTCAACTAAAAACACCTCTTTCAATTACCTGAGTAAGTTTAGGAAAGAACGAAACACTTCGCTGGATGATGTACTGGTTCGATTTGAAATTGACGAATTAACTCCGGAAACAGCGTTTTTCACGAACGAAATCCGCAATGAAATAGAACAAGCCATTAATCAGCTTCCTCCTAAAACGAAACTGGTTTTTCAAATGGCAAAAGTCGAAGGTCTCAAATACAAGGAAATTGCAGAAATCTTAAATATATCAGTAAACACAATTGACAACCACATTGCCACCGCGATAAAAAAATTAAGCATTGTTCTTAAAGATCTATCCACTGAAGAAACTAATCTTATTCTTTTTCAGCTATTTACCCGATTTAACTTAAATAATTTAACAATTAACCAAGTTTAACTAGTAGATTTTTCGAAATCTATTGTCTTTAACAATGAATCTCAGAACGCCATGGATACCATTTGGAGCATAATCGGAAAGAATTTAGAAGGGAATATTTCTCCAGATGAGGAGAAAGCTCTGAATGAATGGATTAATTCGTCGAACACAAACAAACAAGTATATTTTCAAATCAAAGAACTCTGGTACCACAAACAAGATCAAACAAACAATTCGCAAGCAATTGCGGCGTACGATAAATTAATTAACCGGATAAAATTTGCGGAGGGAATTCAAGCACAATCCAGAGTTCAACGGATCTCTTCTCAGGTTAATCAATTTATCAAGTACGCCGCAATTATCTTTTTCTTTATCTCATTTAGCTTTCTTTCTTATTATTACATTACTCATGAGAGTTCAAAAAACGAATTTTGTACAATCTCAGTTCCCAAAGGGAATAAGTCTGAAATCGTTTTGCCTGACGGAAGTAAAATTTGGCTGAACAACAACAGTAAGTTAACCTATCCTAAAAATTTCAATCAATCAGTACGCCAGGTTGAGCTAATTGGAGAAGGCTACTTTGAAATTCAGCGAAATGTCAAAGTTCCATTTATTGTAAAAACTTCTGACATCAGCATTAAAGTGTTAGGAACCAAATTTAACATTAGCGCCTATCCAAACGATAAATTTATTGAAACAACTCTAATCTCCGGAAAAGTTACTGTTCAATCTAACGAAAACCCGGAAGTTATCAGTACGCTTAACCCCGGAGAAAGCATGACCTTCGATAAACTTAATAATCGCGCGGCTATCGCCAGCGTTGATACTAAATTTTATACCTATTGGATGAAGGGTGAATTTGTTTTCAAAGACGAGAGATTTGAAACCCTTGCCAAGCGTATAGAACGAATCTACAACGTCGAAATTATTTTTGAAGATCCAGCTTTAAAAGAAAAAACCTATACCGGCGATTTTAAAGTTGACGATAATATCTACAGCATTCTCGAAATTTTCAAAAGGTCGACATCGGTACCAATTGAATATGTTACCGATCGAAATAAGATCACTATCCGTAGAAAATAGCCGTATTGGATCATTTAACAGTTGCTTTTTGCTGATTGTCTAAGTTATTAAACAATCAGGCATTCAATTCCGTTAAGGCATCTATCAATTTCTAAAAAAAAAGTTGATATTTACAAGGGTAAAAATTTATTCGGATGCCTCTGTGTCTATGAGAGTAAAGTTTCTGTTGTTTATCTTTATTATTCTACTTTCTGTGAAAGCATTTTCCCAGAAGCAGAACATTTCACTTAATTTTAAGGATGTAACTCTTGAGCGAATCATTCTTGAAATTGAGAAACAAAGCGAATATCGATTCTTCTTCGAACAATCAAGCATAAATCTTCAACCAAAAGCAACAATTCAAATTTGGAATGCTACAATAAATGAAGTGCTCGAAAGGCTATTTAACAATACGCCATATACTTATCAGATTATTGACCAACACATTATTTTGTCACAAGGCAAGGAAGTTGTTCCTAAAAATATAAACAACGAATCGTACCGAACGGTTAAAGGCACAGTTACCAACAAAAACATGGAAACAATGCCTGGAGTTACCGTTATGATAAAAAATACCTATACCGGCACAATAACTGACCGAAATGGTCAGTATAAAATCGAAGTTCCATTGAATTATGATTCTTTGGTTTTTTCGTATGTAGGAATGATGAGATTTGAAGTTTCTATTGGCAAAAAGCAACATATTGATGTATCGCTCGAACCCGAGATCATTGGAGTTGATGAAGTAATAGTCGTTGGCTACGGAGACCAACGAAAATCAGATCTGACTGGGGCAATTACAACTATTGAGGTTGATGGCACCCGCAAAATGCCTGTAACCGGATTCGATCAGGCGCTGCAAGGAAGAGCTGCTGGCGTGTTGGTAACTTCAACATCAGGATCGCCTGGTGGAGGAACTTCGGTCAGAATTCGTGGAATTGGGACTGTAAATAACAATAATCCTTTGTTCGTTATCGATGGCATACCCACTGATGACATTCGCTTTTTAAACATGAGCGACATTGACAATGTTGAAATATTAAAAGATGCCTCAGCCACTGCTATTTACGGCAACAGGGGGGCAAACGGAGTTATCCTGATCAATACCAAAAAAGGAAAGCCTGGTAGTCCGGTAATAACTGCCGAGTCATACTTTGGAGTGAGCGATGTATGGAAAAATCCACACATGGGCGACAGTAAACAATTTGCAACAATTAGTAATCTGGCTGTAAAAAATGGAATTGAAAGTGAAGGTGTTGGCGCCTATCAATATATCGAAGAGTTTAATAATCCGGATAACTATAGTGGCGGAACCAACTGGTGGAAATTAATCACCAGAAAAGCCATGGTTCACAACCAAAACGTCTCCATTTCAGGCGGGAATGATATGAACAAGTATTTGATGAGTTTATCCTATCTATCTCAGGATGGAATCATAAAAGGATCAGAATTCGATCGATTGACTTTCAGGGTTAATAACGAATATAAACTTTCCGATAAAATCACCTTAGCCTTCAATACGAATTTAAGCCATGCCAAAAGACAAACCATCAGTGAAGATGATTTGGACGGTGGAATTGTTTTTACAGCAATCGTATTGGATCCAATAACATCGGGCGCTGAACGGCCTGTTGACGATCCGATTCGGGTGAAATACGGAGAATTTTCACGCTGGTATGAATCTGTTTACAGTAATAAATTTAATCCGGTTGCTCAAATTGGGCGTTCCATCAATTCATGGACCCAACTCCGGTTCTTTGGAAATCTATCTTTCAATTATGATTTAACCAAACACCTGTCTTATCATTCAACTTTCGGAATGGATCTGCGACATTCAGACTATGACAATTTTCTACCCTCATTCTGGATGGACTCTGATTCAAAAAACGACATCAACTCAGTAAGTAAAGATTCCGGTAAGAATACAGACTGGGTTTATGAGAATACAATGACTTACAAACAAATCTTTAAAAAGAATCACAATTTTACAGCGCTGATCGGCATGACAACCGAAGGTGGAAAATATGAAATTGTACAGGCTTCCAAAAGAAACATTCCTGCAAACAGCGATTACCTTCGTTACCTTAGTGCTGCCACAAGCGATCCAAATGTGACGGGCGAGGTTTCCGATTATGGTCTTATTTCATACCTTGGACGTGTCAATTATGCTTTTAATTCAGAATACCTTTTTACGGCATCCATTCGCGCTGACGGTTCATCAAAATTTGCGAATGGTGAAAAATGGGGATATTTCCCATCACTATCCGGAGGATGGCGTATTTCAAATGAAAAATTCTTCTCTGCCTTGAAACTCTCTGACATTGTTGATGATCTAAAAATACGTTTAGGTTGGGGGCAAGTTGGAAATCAGAACATTTCAGACAATGCTTTCAGAACTCTAATTGCCGGTGGGGATACAAGAAGATATTTGTTCAATCAATCTATCGTTCAAGGCTATGCGCCAATAAACCTGGGAAATAAAAATCTTACATGGGAAACAACCGAGTCGACTAACCTCGGAATTGATTTTAATCTGTTTAAAAGTAAGCTTACCGGAAGTCTTGATTTTTATAAAAAGCAGACCAAAAATATGCTTCTTAAATTACCCGTTCCAATGTCAGCCGGATTGCCTGATTCGCCCTGGACAAATGCAGGCGAGATTGAGAATAAAGGATTCGAATTTTTCTCGACGTATCATAACAAATGGAAAGAGTTAAATTTCAGTGTAAACTTAAATGTATCATCCTATAAAAACACTGTTCTATCGCTTGGAGGGGGCGAGCCCATTATGGGTGGGGAGCAAAGACTTGGCTATACAACAAAAACGATGGTTGGGCATCCCATTGGCGAATTTTTTGGCTACATTGTTGAAGGTGTTTTTCAGAATCAGCACCAGGTTGATATTGCCAATGCCCTGTCTGCGGAAAATATTTATTACCAGGATTTTCTAACCCGTCCCGGAGATTTTAAGTTCAAAGATCTGAACGGCGATGGACGTATTACTGGTGAAGACCGTACATTCTTAGGTTCACCTCATCCCGATTTCACATACGGAATAAACCTTTTTGCCGAATATCACCGGTTCGACATCTCTTTATTCCTTCAAGGGAGCCAGGGAGGCGAAATTTTCAATGTGTTTAAATATTATACTTATCAGAACACCGGATATTTCAATTCTCCGGCCAATATGATTGAAAAAGCGTGGCACGGTGAAGGAACTTCAAATACACAGTTTCAGATCTCGGCCAGCAATGCGAACAATAACCTTAGGCCGTCATCATGGTACATCGAAGACGGTTCATTCCTGCGAATTAAAAATCTTCAGATCGGTTATAACCTGAACAAACGACTTTGTCAGAAAGTCGGAATCTCGGAATGCCGAATTTATATTGGAGGTCAAAATCTCTTTACTTTTACCCGTTATAGCGGACTTGATCCTGAACTCGCCGATTTAAGCGGAAGTCCGTTGAATTCAGGTATTGATTTTGCAAAATATCCGCAGGCACGAACTATTTTAACCGGACTGAGTATTAAATTTTAGATTACAGACAAAATGAAAAAGAAGTGGATACATATTTTGTTTTTGCTGATACTGCTTTCAGCCTGTGATCAAAGCTTTATTGACCGGCCACAATTGGCAGTACAGACAGCAGACAATTTCTACAAAACTGAAAACGATGCAGTAGAAGCAGTTACTGCAGTTTATAACTATTTTCAGTCGTACGATTTTGAAGTGGAGAAATTTGAATTTGGCGATATTGCTTCAGACGATGCTGAAAAAGGCGGTGAATCAGATAATGACCGGCCTTTCGTAAAAGATCTCGAATATTTTAGAACCCGGTCTGACAACTTCTCATGCAGCGCAATGTGGAAGGTTTGTTACACCGCTATTTTTCAGGCAAATAATGCCATCACACACCTACCTGATATTACGATGAATGAAGCGCTTAAAGAGCGTTTGTTGGGCGAAGTCAGATTTATGAGGGCTCATTATTATTTTTACCTGATCAATATTTTTGGTGATGTACCTCTTAGTATTAAAACTCCTACGGCCGATGAATATCGCCTTTCTAAATCAACCAAAGCCACCATCTGGGATCAGATTGAAAAGGATCTAATTTATGCCCGGGACCATCTTCCTCAGAAATCGAAATATGCAAATGCTGATTTGGGACGGATTACAAAAGGAGCAGCGCAAGCACTTCTGGCAAATGCCTACCTCTTTCAGAAAAAATGGGCACTTGCTCAAAAAGAGGCAAAGGATATTATACTTTCCGGTGAATATCAGCTTGAACCCGAATTTCAGGATTTATTCCAGCTAAGAAAAACCGATTTTGGAGTAGAATCGGTGCTGGAAGTACCTCATATGACAACCAATACCGGTTGGGGCGATGAAAATGAAGGTACTGTTGTTCCCGTATTTTGCCGAAGCCGTAATTCAGGCGGCTGGGGTTTTAATGCGCCTACCTACGATTTACTGGCCGAATTTGAACCCGGCGATCCTCGTTTAGTGCACACATTTACGTTCGATGGTGATGATTTTAATGGAGAAATCCAGTTTAATCAATTTAGTCCGTCACATTTATGTTCCCGAAAAGTGTTTTTAACCCCTTTGGAACGGGTAGGTTTTGAGAATTCGGACGCTCCGCTTAATCTTAAAATAATCAGGTACGCTGAAGTATTGCTGATTCATGCTGAAGCTGCCTGCGAAAATGGCGATCTTCCTGAAGCACTCTCATCTCTCAATCAAATACGGAAACGTGCCCGTCAAAGCAGCGCCATCGATAAAAAAGCAACCTTTAAAAATGTGAATAAGTACCAGGTTTCAAAAAATCAATATGAAGTTTACAAATTCCTGAATTACGATTACTGGGCAGCCAATAGCGACCACCAAAACCTGCTGCCAGACATCACAACAAATAATCAATCAACGCTTCGACAGGCCATCAGACACGAACGACGTGTTGAACTGGCAATGGAAAACAAACGGTTTTACGACATCATCAGATGGGGCGACCCTGAAACCCATTTTCATAATTTTGCTGAAAAATGGAAGACTGGCAAAGGCAGCCAATTCCGGAAAAACATCAACGAAGTATTTCCGATCCCTCAGGATGAGCTTGATTTAAATCCAAGAATGACCCAAAATCCAGGTTATTAGTAGCTAAAACAAATAGTTTAATCCGATATACATTCCTGAAGTTCCATCCTGCTTATTCGCTGCTACACCATAATCAACAGCGATTACAAAATTCTCATTCATTACAATCCTCAGACCTCCGCCATAAGATGTGTGCATTTTTTCAGCATCAATTTTGTTGTAGTCAGGATCTGAATTGGTGAACCCCGATGAACCGGCAAAACTGAATGTAACTGGAATTTTATTCGTTACCTTACCAAAATCGAGGAAGGAATTTAACCCAATATAAAAATTGTTGTTGATCCAGTTAAAGCGAACCACTTTCCAGCGCATTTCAGCATTTCCGTACAAAAATCCATCGCCAACAACCCTATTGCGGAGAACACCACGAAGAGTCTTTCCTCCACCCAATCCTTCGGATAAAGCACCAGTCAAAACTGAGGTAATGACCTGCGACTGGTAATAAAAAGGGGTATGTCCTGCAACTGTTGTCTGATAAGCCAACCTATAAACAAATGAAAGATTTTTAGGAATAAGCGTGAAATACTGTCGATGAATTAAACTGAGTTTCACAAAGGAGCTTTCTGCGCCTAGAAATGTCGGGGCTCCTTCCAGAACAGCTTCAGTCCAGATTCCCTTCATTGGATTTGGACGGTTGTCCCGGCTATCAAATACAATTCCTCCTTTAATTGTTGGGACAAATCCGCCATTGGCTTCTTTTGTATTTATAATGCCCCATTGTTGATATTTTTCGAATAAACCATCAACAGCAGGCAAAACATCATTTCCCTTTTTCCCTTTGTTCAGCTTGTCCAAGTTTACACTTTTAATGGCGAAATTCTGAAGATTAAAACCCGCAGCCCAACGAACATGATTGCCAGCAAGTTTTCCCTGAAGATCAACTTTGAACCTGAATAATTTTCGATCGTATTTGTAAAACATCCGGGTTTTATAATCTGAAGCTTCGGTATCTACCCAATCGGCATTATAAACTGCATCATAACCATTAAATCCATAGAAATCGTAGGCCTGATCGGAAAGATAACTTAAGTCAACCGAAGTTTGCAATCCTTTGATCAATTGATCTGAATCGTAATAGAAACGGTTTATTCCACTGCCTTTTGTATATCGCGATACTTCAAAATAGAGCGAATGATTGTATTTGGGGAATCGGGTTCCGTCTCCATAGTCATATAAATTAACCAACGCACCATACTGAAAACCCAAATCGGTATCAAACGTAATGGTGGGCAAACCACCGAAATTCCAGTTTTTTTTGATTAACTCATCCTTTTTTTCGGTTTGACCAAATACCGCCAACGAGAGAAAAAAGCATACTGTAGATAAGAGATTTTTTTTCATATTAAGGATTTGATTGAAACGAAGATAGAAAAATTCAGTTAGTTCCTCCGATTCACTTTAAAAATTTGAATTCAGGTTTTTATTTTCTATTTTCAACACCTTCGAAAGGTAATTAGCCCTAGACCTAAACCAACTGAAATTCAATAAAATTGAAAAATACTTATATTTTATCAACCTTCCTTTTTTTGCTTTTGGCAGTGAACCATTCATTCGCCCAAATTTCTGCAAAAGCGATACGAGTTAGCACACCACCAAATATAGACGGACACATTAATGATGCGGTCTGGGACGAAGCCTTTAAAATCGATCAGTTTGTTCAGCGCGAACCCAATCCTGGACAAGCAGTATCCGAAAAAACCATTGTTTCGGTTTGTTACGACAACAACTACCTGTATTTTGCTGTAAAATGTTACGATGATCCGAAGAAAATAACCGCCAAAGAAATGGCTCGCGATGTAAGTTTGGGGAATGACGACCGTGTTCAGATCATTCTGGATACCTATCTCGATCACCGAAATGGCTATTGGTTTCAGATCGGGCCACGTGGATCCATCGGCGATGCACTCATCAGCGAAAACGGCGCGTCTATGAACAAGGAATGGGATGCCCTCTGGACCGGTAAATCGAGTATTAACAGCGAAGGATGGGAAGCCGAACTAGCCATTCCATTTAAGACCATAGGCTTCGATCCAAAAAAGACGGTTTGGGGCATGAAACTCATCCGCAACATCAAACGAAAGCTCGAAGCTTCGTACTGGCCGGTTGCCAACCTAAATACTTACCGTTTCCAGATTTCCGATTCAGGATTATTGGAAGGACTTGAAGGAATTACCCAAGGAATCGGACTCGATCTTTCGCCCTATGTAATCGGTGGAATGAATACCAAAAGAGGTGAGAAAGATAAATATCACTTCGATGGCGGACTGGATATGTTTTATCAGGTCACTCCCCAGTTAAAGGCATCTCTTTCTATTAATACCGATTTTGCTGAAACTGAAGTGGATGACCGGCAAATCAACCTCACCCGGTTCAGTTTGTATTTCCCCGAAAAACGCGACTTCTTTTTGGATGGCTCAAACTATTTCAAATTCGGAATTGAAGGCGACGATAACAATCCATACCGAAATTCGGTGTCGCCATATTTTTCCCGAAGGTTAGGTCTCGATGATGCCGGCAATATGATCCCGGTGAGATATGCCGCTAAAATTACCGGAACACAAAAGAGTTGGAATATTGGAATGATGTACGTTAGCGACGAGCGCAACTATGGAAACTCAAACCTTTCGGTTGGGCGGATCAGTCGTAATCTCGGAAGACAATCGTCAGTTGGAGTGATTGGAACATGGGGAAATGCGGTTTCGAACGCAGAAAACATGGTTGGTGGATTCGATATGAAACTGGCAACTTCCAGATTTCAGAAAAATAAAAATTTGGCATTTACCATGTTCGGAATGCTTTCGCGGACTTCGGGAATAAATGATAAAAACTCATCGTGGGGTGCCGACATTGCTTATCCAAATGACTTTCTGTATTTTAGCCTTGGTCATTATGAGGTAGGCGAAAATTTTGTTGCAGGCATTGGGTTTGTTCCCCGCAACAACATTAAAGCTTCGTACGGTAGCTTTTCATTAGGCCCAAGACCGGATAAATGGGGAATCCTTCAGGTTAAATCCGGAGTTGGATTTAATTATCTGACAAACTTTAGCGATGTAATGGTTACACGCGAATTGAATATTTCGCCGCTCGGAATTCGGTTCAAATCGGGCGAAGAATTTTCATATTCAATCAACCAGCAATACGAATTTCTGGCCAAAGACTTTTTGATTTACCCCGGATTCAGCATCCCTATGAATCAATATACCTTTTGGAGACAGAATATTCAACTCACATCGGCAGGCGGAAGAAACCTGGCCGGAATTGCTAATTTTAGCACGGGCAATTTTTACAACGGACGGCGGCACGACATGAAACTAACAATTAATTACAAAGTAGCTGTGCCCCTGTATGTAGGCGGCAATTATACACAAAGTCATGTTTTTTTGCCTGAAGGAGACTTCACTGCTCGTATCTATCAAATGAACCTGAATATTTTGGTTAGCCCAACCGTAACACTTTACAATTATTTTCAGTACGACAACGCTTCCGAAAAAATGGGTTGGCAATCGCGGTTTCAATGGATACTGAAGCCCGGCAACGAAATTATTCTGGCATGGACATCGGGTTGGTCGCAACCTGGCAGTCAGTGGATAATGAACGATAGCGCTTTGCGCCTGAAACTGAAATACAACATCAGGTTTTAACCTTTCATATCCAGCCCCGCAATTTGTAATAACCCAATGCCGTCATTTCGCGGGCAATCAAAATTTCGTATTTCAGGTGGTTCCAGAATTGGTACCGTACAGAAGTATGGCTTCCAACATTAGGGATCAGTGTTTTATTGCCTCCCAATTCATCATCCTTAAAAAATAGGTCAGCCTCGAGCGCATTTTCGAAGGCGGGAAGTGCGTTGATCCTAATGAATCCCACTTTTTTGAAAACCAATACGGCACGTCGCATGTGCTCCGGAGAGGTGACCAGTAAAATCGCTTTAGATGTCATCTGTTCGCCATTGAGCTTTTGCATACAAAGAGCTTCCATGCGAGTATTGGTTCCGGTTTGCTCATAAAGAATTCGCTTAGGGTCAATTCCTTTACTGATGAGTTCGGCGGCTATCAATCGGGCAGTGCTTCTTATATCTGAGGTATCACCCGGACATGCAATCACAATACGACTATCCGGAGATTCTTGAGCAGCCTTAAACACAAAAAATGCACGCATCAGGTTCGATTCACTAGGCATTCCACCTCCGCTAAGCAACACAATAAAATCAGGCTTTTCGGTTATCTTCGACTTGCTGGTACCCAACCAGTAATACCCCCAGAAAGGCAATGTTGTGAAACTAATAATCAAAGCAAGTAAAAACAACACTCCCAACCCAACAAATAAACTGCGAAACAAAAACAGGAACCGATGATGAATATTCTTTTCAGCCATTAGCGATTGTTCTGTAAAATCGAAAGATAGAAAAAATTTCAGGATTGTTTGCCCGTAAAACGGTCTCCTGAACACACTATTCACATTGCTAAATTTTACAAACAAAAACTTTCAATATGAATCTTTTGTAAAGATTTATAATCTATTTGATACATTTTAAACCACATTATGTATTTAATGGTAATTTGCACTAAAATTATTCGTTAGTAAATTAAAGAATATGAAACTAAGCGCAAGAAATCAATTGAAAGGTAAAGTCCTGAAAGTTGACGAAGGTCTAATTACTTCGAAAGTAGTACTCGATTTAGGGAATGGAAACATTATTTCAGCCATTATTTCGAAAGACGCAATTGCAGATTTAGACCTAAAACCAGGTGATACTGCCTTCGCAATCATCAAATCAACCGAAGTGATCATCGGAACTCCGTGCGATTGCAACAGCGATAACTGCAAATGCCATTAATCATGATCGAAGTTGAATGTCATATTTCAATTAAAAAAGACGGTGTTATGTTTTTAAATCCATTGAAAACCCAATTACTACAAGAGATTAAAAAGAGTGGCAGTTTAAGCGGAGCTGCAAAAGAAATGAATATCTCCTATCAGCACGTCTGGACCATGATTGATGAAATGAACCGGATAGCTCCGTCGCCATTGGTTCAAAAGCAACGCGGTGGATCCAATGGCGGTGGTACTGTCATTTCGGGCTATGGAGAACGAATGCTTCAGGAATACCTCATAATACAGGCTGAAATCAAAAAAGTAGTCGATCAGATCAACGTCGAAATCAACCTTTGATTTTTTTAAACATCGTTATCTAAATTTGTTTATATCGAAATCAGGATTATGGAATAAGGTATCAACCCATTTTCTACATTCATACTCCGTTTAAATGCTCAAATACAAAACCACAACCATCGATACCAAATTTCCGCAATACGCCTACGTTATGCTGACCATCAAACCCAAGTTATATAAAAACCCCGGCTGTTGCTGAAAACAAATAATCCATTAATTTTAAAGCACGAATATGAAAAGAATATTAACAATTATAGCCCTATTTGTTGCCCTGGCAACCCAGGCCCAAACTGTAAAAGTTGCTGCCGCAGCTAATCTCCGGTTTGTTTTCGACGAAATTAAATCGAGCTACAGAAGTGTAAATCCGAAAGTCACGATTGCCCCAAACTTTGGTTCGTCGGGTGCATTGCTTCAACAAATTTTGAATGGCGCCGAATTCGACATTTTTATGGCTGCCGACAATTCATTCCCGGTAAAATTGAGAGATCAGGGAGCAGCTTCGGGCGAAATAAAAACTTATGCGATGGGAAAACTCGTGCTGTGGAGCAATACCCTTGATGTATCGAAAGGCTTGGAAATGCTGACTAATCCATCCGTAAAACGCATTGCTATTGCCAAGCCCGAATTGGCTCCCTATGGCGACCGTGCCATCAAAGTATTAAAGTCATCAGGCTTGTACGAAAAAGTAAAAGAAAAAATTATTTATGCCGATAACATTTCGCAAACCGCGCAGTTTGCCCAAACCGGGAATGCCGAGATCGGCTTTCTGGCCATGTCGTTAACGTTAACTCCTGAGATGAAAGGCTCTGTGTATGTTATCGATCCAAAATCGTATAAGCCCGTTGAGCAGGCGATGGTGCTGGTAAAAAGTTGGAAGACGAATCCCGAGGCAGCAAAATTCATGAAATTTGTTTTGAGCGACCAATGCAAACCAATTTTTGAAAAATACGGCTATATTGTGCCATAAACAAGGCAAAAGGTAAAAGTCAAAAGTAGCAAACCAGAAATTTTTGACTTCCCTTTTTTATCCTTTTGCCTTTCACCTTTTAACTTTTGCCTTGAAATGAACAAATTACCGGGAAAGATAACCAAAGTACAGCAATCGGGAGCAATTCTTCTGGTTGACGTTGATGTGGATGGGCATGGTTTTTCGGCTTTGCTCATCGAATCGGCGACGCATCCGGAATGGCTGCAGACTGGCAATACCATTGACCTTGTGTTTAAAGAAACCGAAGTTACGTTGGCGAAGAATCTTTCAGGAATAATTAGCATGCGAAACCGGATGAAATGCACAGTTCAGCGCATAGAACAGGGCGAGTTGCTGAGCAAAATCAGCCTGAAATTTCAGGAATATATCGTTACCTCAGCCATCACTACCCGTGCTGTTGATTCGCTCCAATTGGCCATTGGCGATGAAGTGGAAGCGCTGGTAAAAGCCAACGAGGTTTCGTTAATGAAAAAGCAATAATTCTCAGTGGTCAGTGAACTTATAATTTATAATTCATAACTCATAGATGGATGCTCAATTTGCACAAACGCTTTGGATCACCTTAAAACTGGCAGTTTCGACGACAGTTATTTTGATCATCATTGGCTTGCCTTTTTCAGGATGGCTTGCCTATACGCGAATCAAAATAAAACCGTTGATCGAGGCGCTGGTGAGTATGCCCATGGTTCTTCCGCCTTCGGTAATTGGCTATTACATGCTGGTCATTTACAGTCCGCGCAATTGGTTTGGCGAATGGCTGGGGCAGATTTTCAATGTTCGGCTGGCCTTTTCGTTCGAAGGCGTTCTCATTGCATCGGTCATTTTCAGCTTGCCATTCATGATTCAGCCGTTGCAGAACGGTTTACGCTCGTTGCCCGACAGCTTGCGTGAAGCATCGTACACCCTCGGAAAATCAAAAGTGCGCACATTTTTCAAGGTTTTGCTGCCCAATATCAAACCATCAATAATTACTGCGGTAGCTTTGACTTTTGCCCATAGCATTGGCGAATTCGGCGTTGTTCTGATGGTTGGCGGCAATATGCCGGGCGAAACGCGGGTGGCTTCCATCGCCATTTACGACGAAGTTCAGTCGCTCAATTTCGAGGCGGCCAACCGTTATGCCTTAATTTTATTCCTGATTTCGCTAATCCTGCTAACAACCATTTACAGTGTCAATAAAAAATACGATACATGGAAAATAGTGTAATTTTTATTGATATTGAAAAGCGGATGTTGACCGCCAATGGTCCGATGAATCTATCCATTCACACAACGATTCCGGCAGGTGAGTTGGTTGCCTTGTTTGGCGAGTCAGGAGCAGGAAAAACCACACTACTGCGAATTCTGGCAGGTTTGGTAACTCCGGATAAAGGGCTGATTAAATTTGGCTCAACCGTTTGGTTCGATTCGGAAAAGAAGATAAACATTCCTCCGCAACTTCGGAATATCAGCCTGATGTTTCAGGATTACGCCTTGTTCCCGAACATGACCGTGGAACAAAACATTCAGTTTGCCCAACCTGAAAAAGATCAGTCGAAGGTGAATGAATTGCTGGCCTTATTTGGTTTAACTGAATTCAGGAAAAGAAAACCGACCGGGTTATCAGGCGGACAGAAGCAACGGGTAGCCTTAGCTCGGGCGCTGGTCAGAAAACCACAATTATTATTGCTCGACGAGCCGCTCTCGGCTTTGGACGCGGAAATGCGAATTGCGCTTCAGGATGAAATTGCGCAGGCACACCAATTATTAGGTGTAACTACAATTATGGTGAGTCACGATTTAAACGAAGTTTTTCGATTGGCCACTCAGGTGCTTTGCATTGAAAACGGCTCGATTACCCGCACCGGAAACCCTGAAGAAGTTTTTTCGGACAGCAGTATCAGTGGGAAAGTGCAGATAACTGGTCAAATAGCTCGAATTGAAAAGCAGGATACCATTAATGTTGTGACAGTTATCTCCGGAAATAACCAGATCATTAAAGTTATAGCCTTTGAAAGTGACCTCGAAAACCTGAAAATCGGCGATCGTGTGATGGTATTCTCCAAGGCATTCAATCCAATAATCAGTAAATTAAGGTAAATCTTGTAATTTTGGGCTTCAACAGCGATTAAAAATTATGCTAATTTTGTGCATAATTTACTGCCAAAACCTGCGATTAAATTACTGAAGATGAGAGACAGAATTCTGACCTTATTATTTTTACTTATTTCAACGTCGGTATTTGCACAGAATATCGACATCAGAATCCTGCGATCGGTTTATTCTCCGCACGATTTAAAAAGTGACCAGTTCATGAAGTTCGTCTCCAGTTCGAACAATGGTATGGTATTGGGAATCCCTATTACCGTTGGAATTGTTGGTCTTATTAAGCATGACGAAAAATGGATTAACAGTGCTTGCCAAATAGTTGTTGCCAATGCGATTAACCTAGGGGCAACCTATACGTTAAAATACACCATCAACCGCGACCGCCCATTTTTAACTTATCCCGACATCCGAAATAAGGTAAATGAAAAGAGTCCTTCTTTTCCTTCCGGCCATACTTCAAGCGCTTTTGCAACAGCAACGTCGTTAAGCTTAGCCTTCCCGAAATGGTATGTCATTGTTCCATCTTATGTGTGGGCCGGAACTGTTGGTTACTCCCGAATGCAGCTTGGAGTGCATTATCCGGGCGATGTTTTGGGTGGAATGATAACAGGAGCCGGCAGCGCTTACCTCACCTACAAATTGAATAAATGGATCAATAAATCGTATGCAAGGAAACATGAATAGTGAAAAAAACGGATTCAAAAAACGCATAAAAAGCTTTGGTTTTGCATTTACCGGCTTGTACGAGTTAGTTAAGTCGGAGCCCAATGCCCGGATTCATTTAACTGCTACAATCTTTGCAGTATTGGGCGGGTTCATCCTTCGGATAACGAATGCCGAATGGTGCATTATTGCAATTGCCATTGCGCTTGTTTGGGCCGCCGAAGCTTTCAATACAGTAATCGAAAAACTCGTCGATCATTTATTCCCGGAGTATCACGAAACCGCCCGGATTGCCAAAGATATTTCGGCGGGCGCTGTTTTGGTTTGCGCTATAGCAGCCTTAATTTGCGGATTGATTATATTCTTGCCCAAACTTGTTTTGTTAACGAACTTTTGACGGACTGTCATGCCGAACATTCGACTGAGCTCACGTCAAAGGCCTGTTTCGGCATCTCTAATTAGAATGAGACCTCAAAATAAATTCGGGGTGATCTGGACTTGACAAAGCCAAGCTAACACAACACTAGCTTTGGTCATCTCCTGAAATCTTCATTAACAACTGATTTTCACACAAATATAGACTTTAGACCCCAGGCAAAATTTAGGCAATGCTTGTCTCAACTTCTACTTCTTCAGGTATTTATCCAGAAATGCAAACACCTTGTTAATGTTTTCCTCGGTAGTAAAACCGGGGCCGCCATGATCATCATTTTCAAGCAATTCGAAAGTAACTTTCTCTTCCCCAATAACAGATTCGAGCTTTGACGCCAGATTTGCAGATTGCTGATAGGGAACCAAATGATCGAGTTTACCATGTTGAATAAAAAACGGGGGATCATAAACAGTAATATAGGTTTCAGGATTGACTTTTCGAACAAGATCCGGAGCGTCCTCCAGATTCTTTCCAATCAATTCCGACTCAGGAGACGCAGGTATCGAATGTACCTGAGGATCTTTCACCTTACTTTCCTTCAGTTGTTCATCCATTTTCAGAAAATCAGTCGGGCCAAACCAATCGACAACCGCCTGAATGCGGCTTGATTTTGCTGGATTTCCCATTGTTAAATCTTCCAACTCCTGAACCCCACCAGATGTTCCGAGCAAAGCAGCAAGGTGACCTCCGGCCGAACCACCCCACGCAGCAATTTTTTCAGGATTTAGTTTATAATGTCTGGCATTTGCTTTAATCCAACGAACAGCAGCTTTTACATCATAAATCTGGGCCGGAAATATGGCTTCCGGACTTAACCGGTAGTTTACTGAAACAACAGCATATCCTCTCTTCAAGCCTTCCAACATGGGAATTAGCTGATTATCTGCTTTATCACCTTCCTTAAAGGCACCACCGTGTATCGAAACGATGACCGGGAAAGGTCCGTTTCCATCATTCGGCAAATAGATGTCCAACTTTTGGGCTCTGGATGCTTTTGCATAAGGAACATCCAGCCAATTCCGTTGAATTGTATCCGTAATTGGGTTTTGAGCCAATACAGATATTGAAAAAAAAATACCAAATATCAGAAATGAAGCCCTATTTTGCATGAAGCGATTTTTAAACAATGAAATATGATTTGGAATGCCTGGATTTAAAGTGTATCAGGAACGATTCCCATTAATCATTCCTGAAACAATACCTTTTATTTTACCATTCTCGGCAATAATTACACCGGCCAAATGAATGACAACAAACGCATACATTAAATATTGGATGAAAGCGTGAATGTTTTTCAAGCTACGAAATACTTCCCGGGGAAAACCCAGATCACGGCCAAAAGCCATGCCCAGCCCGGTGAGAACCATACAGAAAAGCAAGAGAAAAAAAGCCATATAACTACGTCGCACCATATAGTAATGCTTGTATTCCTTTACATTTTTATCATTTTGTTTGATCATCGCGGACGCTTTACGCAGTTTGCTGCTAATTTTTTCTTCTTCAGGTTGCGTAAATTCAATTGCAATTCGAGCCAGAAACAAAAAAGCCAATCCGTAACCGATCAGTTTATGTACATCCCACATTTTATCTTCGTATTCGTGCGAAACAGCAAAAGCTTGCTCATCGGTAACTGTGACTCCTTTCTTTGAAAGTTGTTCCTGAACCAATTTGACATTATCGCGGGGCGACAGCAAAGTTGAATTAAACAACACCGTAACAATTGAACCCATTATAAACAAAAAGGTTAACCAATGCCAGATTCTTAATGCCGCTGAATGTGATTGAATAAAAATTGAAGTTTCAGAATTGGAGGAAATGTCATTGTGAGCCATAGTTTGAGTTTTTAATTATTTTCAGGAGAAACAACAAAAACGAATCAGATGTTTTAAAAACCTAAATTTAAATAAATGAATCATCTTATTCAGGAAAGTGCTAAAATAAAAGATAAAAATACCGTATAAACTGAATCGCTTTTCAAAACCATAGACTAAGCCCCAACCCAAAGGTTTAAAAACAAAGAATCCCGGTTGCTCATCACAACCGGGATTCTCCTTTAACGAACAGAAAAAGATCAATAGTCATCAGGAAAGAGGGAAACCGTTTTTTCTAATGACTAATGACCCTTTTTCCTGATTTTTTTCGTCATTTATTTCTTTACCGAAAACTTGTAAATCGTGGTCGATTTTAAGGTTTCACCCGGCTTCAGCAAGGTATTTGGGAAATTGGCGTGATGTGGGGAATCTGGATAATGTTGAGTTTCCAGGCACATTCCATTGCGATAATTGTAAGCATTTCCACGTTTTCCGATGATATTTCCGGTCAAAAAATTCCCGGTGTAAAGCTGAACGGCTGGTTCGGTAGTGAAACATTCTAAAAAGCGGCCAGAAACTGGTTCCAGAATACTGGCACAGAAAGTCATTTCGTCGCCATTCTGATCTTTATTCAGGATGTAGTTATGGTCGTAACCTCCACCCATTTTCAATTGAGGCATCGGATCGTTGATGCGTTCGCCAACAGTATGAGGAGTCGTGAAATCCATAGCAGTTCCCCTAATATCAACAATTTCGCCTGTTGGGATTAAGGTAGAATCACCAACAGCAGTCGATGAATTAGCATCAACAACCAATACGTGATCCAGAATATCGCCCATTCCTTCACCTTTCAGGTTAAAATAAACGTGGTTGGTTAAATTGAAAAAACAAGATTTATCGGTAGTAGCTTCGTAATCAATCTTCAAACCATTGTCTTTGGTCAACGTGTAAGTCACTTTTACATTTTTATTCCCAGGGAAACCCCACTGTCCATCCGGGCTCTGCAAAGTCATTTCAACAGCAGGACCATCAGCGGTTTGAATTTCTTTGGCATCGTAAACCTGACGATAAAAACTTTCAGGACCTGAATGTAAACAGGCTTTGTGGTTGTTTACCGGTAACTGATAAACCTGACCATCGATTTCGAACTGACCGTTTGCAATACGGTTGGCATATGGGCCAACAACGGCACCCTGTCCGGCATCACCGGCAACATATTCGTCAATGGATTTATAACCCAGCACAACGTCTTCCATTGCCCCATTCTTATCGGGAGTAAATATCGAAACAATTTTTGCCCCGTAATTGGTAAGGGTTACCATAATTCCACCTTCATTTTTCAACGTAAATAAAGTGGTCTTTTTGCCATTTACTTCCTTTTCAAAATCAGCCTTCGAATAAATAGGCGTAAACTCTTTTTTGGGAGCCGAACACGAAACAATTATTCCGGCAATAACCAATGATCCGATTAATTTCTTCATACAATTGTGATTTGTGATTAATAGATTTAGACAGGTAAAGTTAAGTGTTTATGCGACACATCAAAGCAAAATTGCTTCGGGACACGGGTTAAAAATAACACAATTCAGAATATCCGATACATGCAAAAAGCACAAACCATTAATATGATAGCCTGTTAGCTCTGGATCAATCATTACCAAAATTTTAAATGTTTTATGAAATAGATTTTGATAGCCAACGAAATACATATATTTGATCGGTAAGAAAAACAATTATACATCGACATGATCAAATCAATTATATACTTCCTCCTTTTTCAAAGTTTTGTCGCTTGCATATTCAATGTTTCGGCAAGCGGGATAGATCCCGAAACTCAGGAAAAGAAAGCATTTCGTATCGTAAAACAAAATGCGGCTCTTTTGGATGGCGTCAATCAGCTTCTCGTTGTTTTTATTGAAACGGCTGAGTGTAATTTGGCGACATTAGTAGCAATGGAGAAGAAAGGCAGCCAATGGCATGTCGCTTCGGCTCCAATGCAGGCAGGTATCGGGCGTAAAGGCTTTGCGGCACCTAATGCAAAACGAGAAGGCGACAATCAATCGCCAACCGGTTTTTTCCGTTTGGGTAAATTGTTTTGCTACGAAAAAGAGGTTGATACCAAAATGCCATTTATACAAACCACTCCGGAAGATAAATGGATTGACGACCCCAATTCGCCCGATTACAATCGGTACATCAGGGGAACGACAAGCGCTAAATCGTACGAAAAACTGCTGCTGAACGGAAATGATTACCGGTATTGCATGGTAATTGAATACAATACGCATCCGGTAGTAAAAGGCAATGGCAGCGCCATTTTTCTGCATCTGAGCGAAGGCCAGTCGATCAATTCATCTTCAGGATGTGTGGTAATCCTTCAGAAAGACATGGAACAGTTAATCAAATGGATGAATCCTGAAATGAACCCCTCTATTTTGATGGGTACTGAAAAAATTTTAGGCGCTGGTTTGAAATAGATCCCATCAATTCTTCAATCAGGTTAAACATTTCTCAGTTTTATTCCTGAAAAAATTTTGAATCTGCTAGTTTTGTATTTGAATGATTCTATCGCTCAAAACAATAATAAAACCTCAGGAATGAGGAATTCAGATACAAATCAAAATTCAGGAATAATGAAAACAAATCCACTAATCGGATTAATTGGCACATGGAAAGGTGACAAAGGAACAGACCTAGCTCCGAAACCCGAAGAAGATGAAAACAACCCATATTACGAAACACTGGTGGTTGAGGCGATTGATATGGAAATCAGTAATGCCGAAGAGCAAGAGCTAACTGCCGTTAGGTACCATCAAACAGTTTTTGAAAAGGAAACCGATGAAATGTCGCACAGCGAGACCGGTTTTTGGATCTGGGATAACATTTCGGACACTATCATGTGCGCTTTTTCAATTCCCAGAGGTGTTAGTTTACTGGCTGGAGGAACTTACGAAAAAACGACAGGCGGGGAAACTACAATTCAGGTTTCGTCGAAACTGGATGATCCGGATTGGGGAATTGTGCAATCGCCATTTATGAGAGCCAAAGCAAAAACCCTAGCCTTTAAACGCGAATTAAAACTCTCGGGGAACACGCTTTCCTATACTCAGGAAACTACTGTTGAGATATATGGGAAAATATTTGCCCATAGCGATACTAACTCTTTAACGAAAGTGTAGTCTTTCGGTTTTGCCGGCCGCATTACAGTAAAAACTTGTACCGAAACGAACGATTCGGTTAATCTGAAATCACCGTACTTTGTTCTGAAAAACCAATTATTAAACTCATATTTTATTAAAAACCAATGACCAATCCACCCGAAAATTCACTCGATTAAATATCTTTGATTTTAAGTTTAGCGACAAATCCGCTTTCAGGCATCAACTATACTAAAAAGACCATTATATTTATTCATGCATCAAAAGACTGACATCATCACTGTAGAACAATTATCACATACTTTTGGTGATAAAACCGTTCTTCAGGACATAAATCTTTCTATCGCAAAAGGCGAATTCGTAACTATTTTGGGGCCATCGGGTTGTGGCAAAACAACACTGATGCGACTAATCGGCGGCTTTCTGAAAGCAAAAAATGGGAAAATTACCATCGGAGGTCAAGACATGACCCAGACACCACCTCACCTTCGCCCTGTAAATACTGTTTTCCAACGGTACGCGCTTTTTCCTCACCTGAATGTTTTCGAAAACATTGCCTTTGGGCTTCAGTTGAAAAAACTTCCGAAAGACGAAATTAAAAAGCAGGTGAAACAGGTCTTGAAAATTGTAACCATGACCGATTACGAGGAGCGCGATGTGGATTCGCTTTCAGGAGGGCAACAGCAAAGGGTTGCCATTGCCCGCGCCATTGTGAATAAACCTGAGGTTTTGCTTTTGGATGAACCTCTGGCTGCGCTCGACCTGAAAATGCGCAAAGACATGCAGATGGAAATTAAAGCGATGCACAAAAAATTGGGAATCAGCTTCCTGTATGTCACTCACGATCAAGAAGAAGCTCTAACCCTGAGCGACCGAATTGTGGTGATGAGCGAAGGAAAGATTCAGCAAATTGGCTCACCCATTGAAATATACAACGAGCCGGCCAACTCGTTTGTGGCCGATTTTATTGGCGAAAGCAACATCTTGAATGGAATAATGATTGAAGACGAGCTGGTTGAATTTGCCGGTCATCGGTTTGAATGCGTTGACAAAGGGTTCGCTCCGAACGAACCGGTTGATGTGGTGGTTCGGCCCGAGGATATTTACATTTTCGAGTTATCGGATGCCGCACAATTTACCGGACAGGTTACTTCCAGTATTTTTAAGGGAGTGCACTACGAAATGATGGTTACCACGCCAGAAGGTTACGAATTTCTGATTCAGGATTACCATTGCTTCGAGGTGGGTAAAACAGTTGGCATGCTCGTAAAACCGTTCGACATTCAGGTGATGAAAAAAGAAAGGTACTGCAATACGTTCGAAGGTACAATCGTCGACAAAACACATGTTCGCTTTCTTGGTGCTACATTCGAATGTGCAAATACCACTTTAGCCAATGGAACTGAAGTGAATGTGAAAGTTGAGTTCAGGAATGTAATTCTTCAGGATAACCAGGAAGATGGTATGCTTAGCGGCATGGTAAGTTTTATTTTGTACAAAGGGAATCATTATCACCTGACAATTTCGACGGGCAGCAACGAACAGATTTTTCTGGATACACAAGATGTGTGGGACGATGGCGACCAAGTCGGGATAAGCATTTCGCCCAATAGTATTCAAATCGAACCTATTTAAAACCACAGAATCGTGCAACGGAAAGTTTTGTCATTTTTGGGGCGAAGAAGGAACTGGACCATACCTTATGTGCTTTTTCTTGCTTTTTTTGTGCTGATCCCCTTGGCGCTTATCGTGTTTTATGCCTTTATCAATGCCGATGGTGCATTTACATTTGCCAACATTCAGAAGTTTTGGGTGCATCCGGAAGCCATGCAAACTTTCCTGTATTCGGTTGTCGTGGCGCTGATTACTACTGTTATTTGTATTCTCATTGGTTATCCGGCAGCTTATATCCTGAGCAAAATGGAGCCACGAAAAGCTAAATTGCTGGTCATTCTGTTTATTCTTCCAATGTGGATTAATTTCCTGATCAGGACTTTGGCAACAGTGGCTTTGTTCGATTTTTTCAAGATTCCGCTGGGCGAAGGCGCCCTCATCTTTGGGATGGTGTACAATTTCCTGCCTTTTATGATCTACCCGATCTACAACATATTGCAAAAGACCGATCAGAATTTGATCGAGGCTGCACAAGACCTTGGCGCCAATCCGCGACAGGTATTTCTTAAAACCATTTTCCCATTGTCGATTCCCGGAATTACCAGCGGGGTTATCATGGTTTTTATGCCGGTTATTTCAACTTTTGCCATTGCCGAACTGCTTACCATCAACAACATCAAACTGTTCGGAACCACCCTTCAGGAGAATATATACAACGGAACGTGGAATTACGGCGCAGCGCTGTCGCTGGTTATGCTGTTTTTTATCGGAATTACCGTATTGCTTAACGGCGAAGGAAATTCGAAAGCTGCTGAGGAGGGCAACCTGATATGATCAAGCGAATACTTTCCTCTTCGTACCTGGGCATTTTGCTGGTGGTGCTTTATGCACCAATCCTGATTATCATTATTTTCTCGTTTACAGAAGCCAAAGTTCTGGGTAACTGGACGGGATTCTCACTGAAACTGTACTCTTCTATTTTTCACGGAGGAATTCATCACTCGCTCACCAGTGCATTGTGGAATACACTCATTATCGGGTTGATTGCCGCAGCAGCATCAACGGTATTGGGAACGATGGCTGCCATTGGCATTTACAACCTGATGCCGCGCGCACAAAAGGCTATGCAAATGGTTAATACCATTCCGATTTTGAATCCCGATATCATAACAGCCATCTCGTTGTTCCTGCTCTTCGTCAGTTTGGGTATTTCGCAAGGCTATACCACAGTCATTCTGGCACACATCACCTTTTGCACTCCTTATGTGGTACTTAGCGTTTTGCCCCGCTTGCGCCGCATGAACCCGAACCTTTACGAAGCTGCTCTCGATTTGGGAGCCACGCCTTTTCTGGCAGTATGGCGAATTCTTTTACCTGAACTTAAACCGGGAATGATCAGCGGTTTTATTCTGGCGTTCACGCTTTCGATTGACGACTTTGTGGTGACCTTGTTTACCATCGGAAATGAAGGGCTGGAAACGCTTTCGACCTATATTTATGCCGACGCCCGCAGAGGTGGACTGACTCCTGAACTTCGACCACTATCGGCCATAATTTTTATTGCCGTTCTGTTACTGTTGCTGATTATTAACCAGCGTGCAGCGAAAAAGAAACTGTAACTCTAACCCTTAAAATGATATCAATGAGAAAAATCATCCAATCCAAATTCTTGAGCAAACTGGTTGTCCTGCTGCTCTTTGCAACTGCTTCAATCGCCTTTAATGCCTGTAAGCAAAGTGACGATTCACGTAAAAAAGTCCTGAAAATTTACAACTGGTCAGATTATATCGACGAAGATTTGCTGAAAGAATTCCCGGCATGGTACAAAGAGCAAACCGGCGAAGATGTAAAGATTGTATATCAGGTTTTTGATATGCCTGAAGTAATGTACACCAAAATAGCCATGGGGAAAGAAGATTTCGACCTGACTTGCCCTACCCAGTATGTGATTGAAAAAATGCTTAAAAACGACTTGCTATTACCGATCGATCGCAATTTTGGCAAAACAGGAAGCTTCCTTGGCAATGTTTCGCCGTTCTTACGCAACCGGATGGATGCCTTTAGCGTTCCGGGCAAAAAAGCCGAAGATTACATGGTTCCATACATGTGGGGAACTTCAGGAATATTATACAATACCGATAAAGTATCGAAAGGCGAAGTTCAGTCGTGGGCTTGCCTGTGGGATGCCAAAAATAAAGGCAAAATCCTGATGAAAGATCATTATTGGGACGTTTACAACATGGCAGCGACTTATGGTTTTTACCCTGACATAGTATCGGGCAAACGCACGCGCTACGATGTTTCGAACGACCACACCGACGAAGATATAGCCATGGTTGAGAAACAGTTGAAAGCGTTAAAACCTAACCTCGCCGGCTGGGAAGCAGATTTTGGCAAGGAAATGATGACAAAGGGCGAGGTTTGGATGGATTATGCCTGGAGTGGCGATGCCGTTTGGGCCATTGATGAAGCATCGAAAGTGGGTGTTAATCTCGATTATTCGGTGCCTAAAGAAGGTAGCAACATCTGGTTCGATGGCTGGGTTATCCCGAAATATGCCCGCAACGTAAAAGCTGCAAGTTATTTTCTCGATTACCTTTGTCAGGCGCAGATTGCCTTGCGTAACATGGATGTAAGTGGTTATTGCAGTGCAGTAGCAACTCCTGAAATCATTGAGGCACAGTCAGATTCAACACTTACTGAAACCGTTAACCTGAATTATTTCTTCGGTCCGGGCAATGCCAAATTGCACATTAATTCCGTTCAATACCCCGACAGCAGCGTAGTTGACCGCTGCGTATTGCTCCACGACTTCCTCGATAAAAACGATCAGATACTCGAAATGTGGAGTCGCGTAAAAGGAAATAATGTGAATTAAAACCTCCCAAGATATTCTGTGGATAAGTCAGGGTTTCACTCGAAGTGAAGCCCTGACTTTTTTGATAGCATTACCATCCATCCGAAATCATACATTTACGTAGTCCAGCAGGTTTATCGCTACAAAAATGTAGGTTTAGAGAAATAGCTAAAACTCATTATCAGCGACTTGATCGAATGGCAAAGTTTTTGTTTTTTCCCATTGAAAAAGCTAAAATCAAAAACTATGGATGCGAAAGAAATAAGTGAACTCGAAGTTTTAGTCAATAAACTGAAATTTAAAGCCGGCCAAAAAGCGAGCGACCTTCACGATTTAATTGAAGACAGGTTATTAACCGATTTTGAAGACATCCCTTCATTTGCTGAAATGGCTTATCAAGCTTGCAACGAATGGAGCGCTAAGAACAAAGAGCTTTTGGCTGCCAGGCAGAATCAGGTAAAAATCTAAAAAGAATTGCTTTTAGTAATAATTCAGGAATTCAAGCATTATTCGATGATTTTCAGGTCAGTTAACTAATCTTTTTGGCAACACAACTGTTATAGTTTGCATGAAACCCAATTAAATGTCGGACATGGATTCATTTGACGACGAAGGAAATATGAAGTTCATTTTGGAGGAAATCAAAAAAGCTGACACTTTTTACAACTCGTTCCAGAAAGAGTTTTCAGGATTACTCCTGAAGATCATCCGGAAGTTTTATCCTGAAACCTCGATTGGCGAAGAAATAGAAAACCTGTTGCTGGCCTATTCGGTTGCGATTTTAAATTCAACAGAGTCGGTAATCGATAAAGATCGCAATTATCCATTTTACCGGCTAGAAGAAGAACTTGAATCGATGAATCGGATTACAATAAAATTATTCCAGGAAGCAGAGTATAACGATTTTGGAGAGGCCGTCCATTTAAAAGCAAAAAAATTGATGGTTAAACACTTTGCCGCTATCTATGACTTATCTTCCAATGGATTCCGTTTACTGGAGAAAAATGCGAGGTTATACAACTGGGAATTTATTTCAAATTTTCAATCCATTTCTTTATCGAAACCGCCCTTGCCCGAACAATAACAACAGAGGAGCACCTAATCTCAGAATTCTTTATTTTGACTTTGCGATAGCCATATACTGTAAAAAAAGTCAGGGCTTCACTTTGCGGTGAAGCCCTGACTAGTTATTCTATTTTAAAACGCTGAAATCTTATTTCATTCCGAATTCGACCAACTCGCCTAATTTCAGGTATTTGGCATACAAAACCTGATACTTGGCTGCGTTTTTGGCATCGGGAGTATAAGTCTTTTCAAAACCGCCACCCATTTTCTTTTGTGCTTCAGAAATGTTCGGATAAACTCCTGCAACAACGGCTGCAGCCATAGCTGTGCCTAATGCACAAGCTTGTTCGGAGCGAGCCACTTTAATTGGCATATTCAGCACATCGCACACAATCTGCATCACGAACGGCGATTTTTTGGCTACACCACCCAGAGCTATTACACCGTCGATGCGAACACCTTCGCGAACAAAACGATCGACAATGGCTTTCGAGCCAAAGGCTGTTGCTTCAACCAAAGCACGGAAAATTCGTGGTGCATCCGATCCCAGATTCAGGCCTGAAATAACGCCTTTCAGATTCTGGTTGGCATCCGGAGTACGACGGCCATTCATCCAGTCGAGAGCCACGATACTGCTTTCTTCAATCGGAATGAGTTCTGCGGCTTTGGTCAATTCAGGAATGATGCGTGAAGAAACTTCAGCGATCAATTTAGCTTTGGTGGCTTCGTCCAGCAGTGTGCTACTCGCAATAATCTGTTCGGTTGGCCAGGTCAATACGTTCTTAAACCAGGCATAAATGTCGCCAAAAGCCGACTGTCCAGCTTCCATTCCCAGCATACCCGGAATGATAGAACCGTCAACCTGTCCGCAAATACCAGCGATGAGTTTGTCGCCCACTTCTTCCATTGGTGCAATTAACATGTCGCAAGTTGAAGTTCCCATTACTTTACTTAGGTAATAAGGTTCAATTTCGGCTCCAACCGCTCCAAGGTGAGCATCAAAAGCCCCTACCCCAATTTTTACATTGGTTGGTAAACCTAATTTAGCAGCCCATTCCGGAGTAATAATTCCGGCAGAAACGTCGCAGGTGAACGTTTCTTTGAATAAGCGATCTTTCAGACCACTCAACAGCGGATCAAGTTTTACGAGATATTCTTCAGTTGGTAAACCGCCAAAAGCTTCGTGCCACATGGCTTTGTGACCGGCGGCGCAACGCGAGCGCTTCAGCGTTTTAGGATTGGTATTCCCAGTAAGTATAGCAGGAATCCAGTCGCAATGCTCCACCCATGAATAAGCAGCGCGATAAACTCCGGCATCTTCACGAATCACATGCAACAACTTGGCCCAAAACCATTCCGACGAATAAACCCCACCTTCGAATTTGGTAAAATCGATGTTCCATTCTTTCGATAGCTCGTTGATTTCGTCGGCTTCTTTCACTCCGGTATGGTCTTTCCAAAGCACAAACATAGCATTCGGATTTTCTTCGAATCCGGGAGTTAATGAAAGCGGTGTACCTTTTTCATCCACGGCAACCGGAGTTGATCCGGTAGTGTCGATGGAGATACCAACTACATTTTGGGCGACTCCGGCAGGAGCTAATTTTAAAGCCTCAACAATGGTGTATTCCATTCCTTCCAGGTAATCTTTCGGGTGCTGACGGAACTGATTGTTTGGCGCATCGCAATACATGCCTTTCTTCCAGCGTGGATATTCAAAAACTACGCTGGCAACTTCTTCGCCAGTTTCAACATTCACAATCAGTGAACGAACCGAATCGGATCCATAATCCAATCCGATAGTAAATTTGGGTAGACTCATTTTATTTAGTTTAAAGTTTTGAGTTTAATGTAAAAAGTTAAGTTCCAAGTTTCAGATTCCAAATTCAAAGTCTGCACTAACGAGCAGATATTGCCAACTTGGAACTTGAAACGTTGAACTTGAAACTATTTATTTTGTCCGTAATACGCGTTTTTACCATGTTTCCGGAGGAAATGCTTGTCGAGCAAAACCTGATCCATTTTGGTTTCAGGATTCAGTGTCAAACTCCGGAAAGTCATTTTAGCCACTTCTTCGATAACCACCGCATTGTGAACGGCATCGTCGGCATTCTTTCCCCAAGTAAACGGTGCATGGTTGTTGACCAGCACTCCGGGAATCATATCGGGATCCAAACCTTGGAACGTTTCAACAATCACCTTTCCGGTTTCCAGTTCATATTCGCCTTTGATTTCGGCTTCTGTCATTTTGCGGGTACACGGGATTTCTCCATAAAAATAATCGGCATGAGTGGTTCCAACGGCAGGAATGCCACGGCCAGCCTGTGCCCAGCTTGTTGCCCATTCGGAATGAGTATGCACAACACCGCCAATATTCGGGAATTGCCGATACAATTCGAGATGAGTTGGTGCATCGCTCGACGGTTTCAGAGAACCTTCCACCACTTCGTCATTGAGGTTAAGCACAACCATATCTGATGGCTTCATCACATCATAAGAAACTCCACTGGGTTTAATCACCACCAGACCACTTTCGCGGTCGATGGCGCTAACGTTTCCCCAAGTGAAAATTACCAATCCGTGTTTTACCAAATCGAGATTGGCTTTGCAAACTTCTTCTTTTAATTGTTCCAGCATATATTTTCAGTTTCAAGTTTTTACTTCGACAAACTCCCTTCGATACGCTTTGCTACTCAGGGAGCGGCTCTTCGGACTTCCGTCTCCGGTCTTCTGTCTTCTGCCCTATTTTACAGGCACCAAATAAGCGGCAAAACCACCACCTGATACCATTGTAATTTTCACTACATCGCCTTTGACCACATCTCTCGAATTGCGCACTACCTTTTCAGCATCAATAGCCGATTCAGGAATATCTTCAAAAGAAACCAGCTTATACTTTCCTTTGTCCAGAAAATCAAGCTTGATTTCGAGCGAACGCGTTTCGCTGTTGGTCATCGACCCAATAAACCATTCGTTTCCTGAGCGGCGCGCTGAAGTGATGTATTCACCAATTTGTCCGTTCAAAATCCGGGTGTCATCCCATATGGTTTTTACTTCTTTCAGAAATTCGGACCCCAATTGTCCTTTATAATTTTCAGGAGCATCGCAAGCGACCATAAACGGACTATCGTAAACTACAAACTGAGCCAATTGGAGCGCCCGTGTTCCCAAAACCTGGGCAGGCGTTCCGTTCTGAAATTTTTCAGGCGTACGGTTCAGGAAACCTCCGGGAGTAAAGTCCATTGGTCCGGCCAGCATTCGCGTAAACGGCAAGGTAGTCATGTGTTCAGGAGTAACTCGAAGCGACCATTTATTGTATTCGTTGCCCATCACACCTTCGCGTGTAACCAAGTTTGGATATGTCCGACGGAAACCATCGGGTTTGTATGCTCCATGGAAATCAACCATCAAATGATGCGCGGCTGCTGTTTTTACGATACGGTGATACCAATTTACCATTTGCTGATCGTCGCTGTCCATAAAATCGATTTTAACACCTGCAACGCCCCAGCTTTCGTAGGTTGCACAAGCTTTATCCCAATCGGCGCGGTCGACATCGGTATTGTAAAGCCAAACCCAGCATTTTACATTTTTGCTCTTGGCATAAGCCAGAATTCCGGGCATATCGAGCTGCGGCGCCACTTTGGTAATGTCAGCTTCCGGAGAATTAAACTTTCCGTACCATTGCCAGTCGATTAACTGGTAAGGCCAACCCATTTCGGAAGCCAGATCGATGTATTTTTTATTGGTTTCATTGTCCATTTTCACCTCGCCGCTCCACCAATGATCCCAGGCACACATACCAGGTTTAATCCACGAAGGATCGGCTATGGCACAAGGTTCGTTCAGGTTCATCACGATTTCCGATTCAAGCAATTTTCCGGGCGAATCGCCCAACATGATGACCCTCCAGGGTGTTTTATGCGGAAATTTAAAATTGACTTTGTCGCCGTTATCGGGTTGTTTCGGAAGCGGAGACAGGCTCGAACGAACCGAAAATCCGGACGCCGAATGATCCGGTTTCAGATACATTCCGGCGTAATCGGTTATCGCAGCTTCAGTAATGGTAGCATAGCAATTGTCAGCAACTTTTACTGTCATCGGCAAGCCGATCACCATTTGATCGGTAATGTCAGAAAGTTTTCTCTTGAAATATTCATTTTCCTGAGATGAACGATACGATGCGTGATTTACGGCCCAGCAGGTATGGTCGGATGTGAAATTGAAGGTCGTGAATTCTTCAGTCATCGCATATTCATGTTTGTTGTCGGGGCCGACAAACTCTGTACGAAAGGCAACTCCATCGTCGTATGCACGAAATACCAGATTCATTGTGCGTCGTGGAAAGTTCTTCTCCTGAAGTTGTAAAATCAGCTCATTGCAATTATTGAGTATCGTTGATTGCCGTTTTAAAACCGGAGTCCATGTTTCGTTAATTTCAACTGACGAGCTTTTCAGAACAACAAGATCATCGCCCAAAGGTGGCGCTTGCTTAAATTCGAAACGGACCGACGAATTGCTTAGAACCGGTTGCCCATTAAAATAAACACTATAACTGATTGTATTACCTGCTTCCACTTTAGCCTCAACTGTGGAGTGTGGCGATTTGACGGAAAATTGCGCATTTACAATTCCCCAATAAGTAAAAAGGCAAAAGGCAGTAAAAAATATCTTCTTCATTTTCAAAATCGTTTAGTTTAGTTGTTCAAATACAATAGTTTTCAGGCGTTCGGTTAGTCTTAAAATATAAAACGTAAATTTAACACTTATCTTTACATCTCAAAGCTCATCAATTCAGTTCATTTCATTTATTGGGATTTAACCTGAAATCAGGAATTACAAATAATATGCATATTCGGAATAAATCGTTAGGATATACGCATTAAATAATGGCTGAAATTAACTGATTTATCCCGATAATCAGGATTATAAAACCAGATTTTATTTCCACATTTGGCAAACAATGTGTTCAGGATAAACGTTTAAAATATGTCGTAAAACACAAATCATTGCACACCCAATTGCAAAAAAAACAAATCAAATGTCAGTCAATATACCGGAAACAGCAAAAAAGAGAATCGTCATCATCGGAGCAGGCTTTGGTGGATTGAAATTAGCCAAAAAGCTTGTTGGATCAGGTTTTCAAATTGTTTTGATTGATAAAAACAATTACCATCAGTTTCAACCCTTATTTTATCAGGTGGCCAGTTCCGGAATCGAGCCCAGTTCCATTCTTTTCCCGCTTCGAAAAATATTTCAAAAACGAAAAGATGTGTACATCCGTGTGGCCGAAGTTCATTCGGTTGATACTGAAAAAAAAGAATTGCATACCAGCCTCGATGTGGTTTGGTACGACTATCTGGTAATTGCAACCGGAGTAAATTCGAATTTCTTCGGAATGAAAAATCTGGAGCAATATGCCATCCCGATGAAATCGGTTTCGGAAGCCATGTTTCTGCGGAACCGGATCCTATCGAATCTTGAAAAAGCAGTAACCCTGTTCGAGCAGTTTGAAGATGAGAAAAGAGCGTTACTGAATGTGGTTGTGGTTGGTGGAGGCCCTACCGGAGTTGAAATTGCTGGTGCCATCGCCGAAATGAAAAATTTCGTATTACCCAAAGATTATCCCGACCTGAACCTGGATTTAATGCAGGTTAGCCTCCTTGAAGGCTCTCCATCGCTTTTAGCTAACATGTCGAAACATGCTTCCGAAAAATCGACATTTTACCTGAAACGACTTGGAGTAAATGCCCGGGTAAACACCCGGGTAATCGACTACGATGGAGAAGCGCTCAGGCTGGGAAACGGCGAAATAATAAAAACCAAACTGGTCATCTGGGCGGCAGGAATCAGCGGAGTTGTCCCTTCCGGAATTCCCGAAGAAGCCGTTGGACGAAGCAGGCGTATGTTGGTTGATGAATTCAGCAAAGTGAAGGGGTTTGAGGATATTTATGCCATTGGCGATGCATCAGTCATGTCAACAGCCGCCTATCCTAACGGGCACCCGCAAGTGGCCCAGGTTGCAATTCAACAAGGAACTAACCTTGCAAACAACTTCAAAGCCATACGTAAAAATGCACCATTAAAAGCATTCAAATATATCGATCGCGGTTCGATGGCGACAATTGGCCGAAACCGTGCAGTGGCCGATTTACCCTTCCTGAAATTTTCAGGATTCATTGCCTGGCTGACATGGATGTTTGTACATTTGATGGCCATTGTCGGCGTTAAAAACCGTCTGCTAATCTTCATCAACTGGATGTGGAATTACCTGACTTATGACCAGTCGTTACGATTGATTTTATGGGCAGCAAGAAAAGATCCATCTAAGATCATATCACCTCCCGACAAAAAATAAAAAAGAGATGCCGGATAAATCGAATTTTATCTGGCATCTCTTTTATAAGGGCTGAAACGATTCTTTTTACCAAATCACTGCCCGGTCAGCTTCTTTCAGGTACATATAATCACCTTCCTTTACATCGAAAGCTTTATGGAATTCGGGCATATTACGCAGCGGCCCTAAAATGCGAAAACGACCAAGCGAATGTGGGTCTTCTTTGGTACGGCGAACAATTTCCTTGTCGCGTATATTTTGCGCCCACAAATGTGCATACGCCAGAAAGAAACGTTGATCAGGAGTAAAACCATCAATTGGATTTTCATTACCTGTCAATACTTTATGTAGCGCAATGTATGCAACATTTAGTCCCCCTAAATCCGCGATATTTTCTCCTAACGACAATTCTCCATTAGCCTTTAAAGTATCAAGCACGGTAAAACCGCTAAATTGATTTACCAGCACTGAAGTTCTTTCCTTAAACAATTTGGAATCCTCATCAGTCCACCAGTTGTTTAGATTTCCAACTTTATCGTACTGACAACCCTGATCATCAAACCCATGAGTCATCTCGTGACCAATTACTACGCCAATTGCGCCATAATTCACAGCGTCGTCGCCATCGACATAAAAGAATGGCGGCTGAAGAATGGCAGCCGGAAATACGATTTCATTCATTGATGGATTGTAATACGCATTAACTTCCTGCGGAGCCATCATCCATTCAGTTCGGTCGACCGGTTTATTGACTTTCGAAATCATGTAATTAAAATCGAACTGACGGGCACGCAAAACATTGGCACAATACGAATCAGTAGAAACTTCAAGCGATGAATAATCGCGCCATTTATCCGGATAACCAACTTTTACAGTTATTGCAGCCAATTTATCGAGTGCTTTAGCTTTCGTTTCATTGCTCATCCAAGCCAGTTTCTGAATGCGTTCGCCCAACGACACCCGCAAATTATTCACCAATTCGATCATCCGCTTTTTTGATTCTGCCGGAAAATATTTCTGAACATACAATTGTCCGAGTGCTTCGCTAAGGGCTCCGTTAGTCGATTCCTGAACTCGTTTCCATCGCGGACGCTGAGCCATCTGGCCTGAAAGCGTCTTCCCGAAGAAATCGAAACTCTGATTCACAAAAGCCAGGGGTAAATAAGAAGCTGTACTTCTCAAGACCTGCCATTTCAGGTAAATTTTCCAGTCATCAACCGAAACTTCGTTCAGCATTTTCCCTAATTCGGCAACAAAATCGGGTTGACCAACAATAAAATCGCCCGGATTTTTCAGACCTAAATTCTGAAATTGTACCGACCAGTCAATCTCAGGAGAGATTTTTCGGAGACCTTCCAGGTTCATTTTGTGGTAAATCTTATGCGGGTCGCGTTGTTCGAGCAAGGTCATCGAAGATTTAGCCAGACGATATTCAAGCTTGTAAACAATTGAAGAGTTCAATTTAGAATTTGCCTCGTTATCGCCAGCAAGTACAAAAATCTTCTGAAGATGAATCTTATAGGCCTCCTGAATACTTTTACTTCGTTCATCATCTTTCATGTAATAATCGCGGTCAGGCATTCCCAATCCACCCTGATAGAGATAGGCAACCACCATTTCCGAATTTTTCTGATCGGCATCGGAAAACAACGAGTACATCGGACGTATTCCTTGGGTATGCAAATCGGCTACCACTTTCATTACATCATCTTTATTCTGAATGGCACTAATTTCATTGAACAGAGGTTGCACAGGCGCCAATCCATCTGTTTCAATTTTAGCGGTATCCATGCCAGTGTTATAGAAATCAGCAATTTTACTTGCGATTGAACCTGCGGTCTGTTTGCTTGAGGCGATCCCGGTTATCAACTTCTGCACCTGTACTTCGCCGGAATCAGCCAATAAATCGAACGATCCAAACCTACTTTTTTCGTCCGGAATGGGGAATCGTTTTTTCCAACCCCCGTTGGAATAATTATCAAAATCGGTAGCTGGACTGTAAGACTTATCCATATCAGCCAAGTCGATTGCCTTTAATTTGGGAGGTTCCTGCCGGCACGACAGACTTCCCATTAATAATGAGATTAATACAAATCGGTTCAAATTTCCCATGATTTAAATATAATAGTTGTAAATATTCAACATTCGTATTTGTACTCCTTTTCAAAAATGATTACAAATAAAAAGGAAATACATGATTTTATTCAGTCATTCAATGACTTTTCTAAACAGAACGAAATCAGAAAAACTCACCAATAAATAGCTGAATCATTCTATTCAAAAAAATTGAAGTTACATGGTTGATGAATAATCAAACATCAGATAATTTATACCTTTAAGGCCTCTAAACCAAAATACAAAACCATGACCCGACTTACCAAAAAATTCAGAAGAACATCAATCTTGATTGTTATTTTCATTTTGTCCTTTTCGGCTTCAATTTTTGCAGCCTCACGCGATTATTACCAGATTCAGGTTTACCGCCTAACCGGAAAAGTGCAGGAAGAAAAGATCGATAATTTCCTAAAGAACGCCTATTTACCCGCTTTGCATCGTGCCGGAATCGCCAAAGTAGGTGTATTTAAACCAATCGAAAGCGACACCACATCAGGGAAACGTATTTATATCTGGATCTCTTTTACATCGCCCGATCATTTTGCAAAAATTCAGGATGTTTTAGCCTCTGACAAGGAATACCAAACGAAAGGCATCGATTTTTTGGGAGCTCCATTCGACAATGTGCCTTTTTTCCGCAAAGAATCCATTCTGCTGAAAGCCTTTCCGGATGCACCAAACTATTTTATTCCAAACCACAAAACAGCACCGTCAGAGCGGATTTACGAACTGCGAAGCTACGAGGGGCCTACCGAAAACTTATTCAGGCAGAAAGTGAAAATGTTTAATGAAGGGGGCGAAATCAAACTTTTTAAAAGTCTCGATTTTAATGCTGTTTTTTATGCTGAAGTGATTTCGGGCAGCACAATGCCTAACCTGATGTACCTCACTACTTTTGCCGACATGTCAGCTCACGATGCGCATTGGGATGCTTTCAGAGCTCATCCGGAATGGAAAGCATTATCAGCATTGCCAGAATACAAAAACACGGTTTCCAAATCGGTGAAACTATTACTGCACCCAACCGATTATTCCGATTTTTAGTTTGGGTCCGGAGACGGAAGTCCGGAGACAGAAGTCCGAAAAAAACAAATGTTGCTCCGATGACTTGAAGTCATCGGAGCAACATTTCCGTCTTCCATCTTCGGACTTCGGACTTTCTATTCCCACTCGATGGTTGCTGGTGGTTTTGAGCTGATGTCGTAAACTACGCGGTTGATTCCACGCACTTTGTTAATGATTTCGTTCGACATCTTTGCAAGAAATTCGTAAGGCAAATGTACCCAATCGGCTGTCATTCCATCGGTTGAAGCGACTGCACGCAACGCGACTACGTTTTCGTAAGTACGCTCATCGCCCATTACACCAACTGACTGTACTGGAAGTAACATCACGCCAGCCTGCCAAACTTTGTCGTATAAGCCCCATTCTTTCAGTCCATTAATAAAGATTGCATCAGCTTCCTGAAGAACACGCACTTTTTCGGGAGTCACATCGCTCAAGATCCGGATGCCCAATCCTGGTCCGGGGAAAGGGTGACGACCTAATAGCTCTGGTTTCATATCCAAGGCCTTCCCTACCCTGCGAACTTCGTCCTTGAAAAGCAACTTCAACGGTTCAACCACTTTCAGGTTCATTTTCTCGGGTAATCCACCCACGTTGTGATGCGATTTTATGGTTGCCGATGGTCCGTTCACCGAAACAGATTCGATTACATCAGGATAAATAGTACCCTGCGCCAACCATTTTACATCTTTTATTTTGTGAGCTTCCACATCGAACACTTCGATGAAATCGCGGCCAATAATTTTACGCTTTGCTTCCGGCTCTCTAACCCCAGCCAGATCATCCCAGAATTTTTGACTGGCGTCAACACCAATGACATTCAGTCCCATGTGTTGATATGAATCGAGCACCTGTTGAAACTCATCTTTACGCAACAAGCCATTATCCACAAAAATACAGGTTAGGTTCTTGCTAATGGCACGATGCAAAAGTACAGCGGCTACCGACGAATCAACTCCGCCTGAAAGGCCAAGCACCACCCTATCGTTGCCTAATTTGGCTTTCAGTTCCTTTACGGTTGTTTCGATAAACGAAGCAGGCGTCCAGTCTTGCTTACAGCCACAAATATCAACCACAAAGTTCTGCAAAAGCTGGGTTCCTTCGGTCGTATGATAAACTTCAGGATGGAACTGAATGGCAAATGTTTCTTCACCTTCAATCTGGTAGGCGGCATATTCTACATCGGCAGTGCTGGCAATTACCTTGTAATTTTCAGGAATGCGAACAATGGTATCGCCATGCGACATCCACACCTGCGAATGTTGACCAATGTTCTTAAATAACGGATTCGAATTGTCAACAAAGCCAAGGTTGGCACGCCCGTATTCGCGTGAATTCGAAGGTGCAACTTCGCCACCAAAATAGTGAGATAAGTATTGTGCTCCGTAGCAAACACCCAACAAAGGCATTTTCCCTTTGATCAGCGACAAATCAGGCTTTGGCGCATCGGCATCGCGAACCGAAAACGGACTTCCAGATAGGATAACCCCTTTAACACTCTCATCAATAGTTGGATAATGATTATATGGATAAATTTCGCAATAAACATTTAACTCTCTGACGCGACGGCCAATCAATTGAGTGTACTGCGAACCAAAATCGAGGATTAGAATTTTTTCCTGCATGAAGATATTTTTTAATTGCGCCAAAGATAATTAATTTACAATTTGCCTTTTACCATTTATGCATCTATCACCGACCATTTAACCATTTGACCATCTAAACAATTTAACAATTACCAATTGGAATTGTAGATGGTCAATTATTTACCGTCTAACCACTTTTTCACTCAATAAAATACGATTATTTTGACTAATCTTCAGCAGATACAATCCGCTACTCAATGTATTTCTTCCTGAAAACTCAAGCTGAATCAAGCCTTTCTGAATCATTACATTTGATTTCAGTTGTAAAGCTCCGCTCATATTATAAATTTCGGCCCAACCGGAACCATTATTGTCCGTTGCCAGATGAATGGTTATCTGATCAGAAAATGGGTTCGGAAAAATAGATTTTGATTGTGAAACCAAATGATCGTCGGTACCAGTAAAATTGTATGGCCAATGATAGTCGAGGTAGGTCACACGATCCGAGATCCAGTTTTTCATCCAGTCAACCTCTGAAGTGTATGAATAACCCACGTAATAATTTGGCCATATTTCAACACCCATAATGGGCCAGCGTTGATAATTGCGATCTTTGGCTTCTGCAATCACATTGGTCAGGCTGTCGATAACAAAAGTGATACGCTGGTTTGAAAGTTCATTTTTGCGGAGTAGGCTCCAGCGTTTTTTTAGCTTCGATACAAATGACTGGTCAGCCATTAATTTGTTCCACCAAAATGGATTTTGCCAATTATCGGCACCAAGATTAGCCTGATATTGAAATCCATAAGGCGTCCAGGCATTGTAATAATCAGCATTTCCGTAGCCTAGATTAAAATCCCAAATCGGGCCACAATTCATCCGGTCGTTTTTCCCTTTGTATAAATACGAACTCAAGCGGTAACCATCCACATTTTTGGCTAATTCATTAATAATCATGAAATCGACAAACGACGAGTCGTTCAGAAAATCATGATAACTTCCCGTCCCAGAATACTTTCCCTGGTACAAAGCAGTCTCCAAACTCCTTGTATAATTCTGAATATATGTTCGTTGTGACGAAGTTATTACGTCTGATTTCGGATAATCATATTGATAATACGTAAATCCTGATACATTTGAATAATTTGAATACCAACCAGCTCCAGAACTACCAGTAGTTTTATCAATTTTGATAATGTACCCGCCGGTCAGGTCTTCTCCTGAATTATCAGTTGTAGTTAATTTTGCAATATCAACCCGGTTCTTATTTCGCTTGACTTTTTCCATCAGAACATAAACGCCTTCATAACTTCCGTTCAGAAAAAGTTCGACAAACCGACATCGGGGCGACCAATGTCCAAATGAAGCATCGAGTATATAGGTGAGAACATTACGAATCATTGTTTTATCGGTGTACGGAGCATAAAGAATCCAGTCATTTTCCTCTGGCATACCTAGTAATGAGTAATCAGTTGTTACCAAATCATTGGATTTCGTTTCAAGTCCATAGCTTTTTTTGGGGAACGTTTGCGAAGATGACCCCCTGATTTCGATCCCAATTTTACCATTGTAATTATTCTTTGGATCACTCAGCGAGTTCCGTTTACCAGATCCATTCCAAATGATTCCCATATCAGCAATAATCTTTGGATCGTCAATTATTTGTTTACCATTGGTGTTGATTACAACCAAAGGAAGATTTGATGAAGTAAAATAGATCTGAGAAAAGACAGAGGACGAAAAGAACGAAAAAAATATAAAAAAGAAGGCACACCTCAGCTTAAAAGTCATTTGTTTGTGGTTAGCGTTAGATCAAAAAAAACAAAGCTTTCTGAAATCAGAAAGCTTTGCCAAGGTATAAATTACAATTCTCGTATCCAAATATTGCGGTAACTAACCGGATTACCGTGATCCTGAAGAATGATTGGCCCAGCTCCGTGAGGTTTTTCGAAATACTCAGGAATACCAATATACTCGGTTGGCCCGCGTAACGCCACATGATTTTGAACCAATACACCATTCTGCAAAACAGTTACAGTTGGAGGTGTAAAATAAGTGCCATTTGCATTAAAGCGGGGTGCAGTATAAATAACATCATAAACCTGCCATACACCAGGGCCTTTACAAACATTTACCAAAGGTGGATATTGTTTGTAGAAACTTCCGGCCTGACCATTACGGTAAGTGCGATTATTATAGTTGTCTAATACCTGTAATTCATACAATCCCTGAAGGAAAATACCACTATTTCCACGTCCCTGACTTTCGCCAACTACTTCAGCAGGAGTTCTCCATTCGATGTGAAGCTGAAAATCGTTGAATTGTCTTTTTGTTTTAATAACGCCTGAACCTTTAACTACGGTAACACAACCATCGGCAACTTTCCAGCCGGGTTCTGCGCCTGCATCATTGGTCCACTCCGAAGCAATTACTTTCCCATCAAAAAGCACAATGGCATCCGCCGGGGCATCCTGTGGTGTTGCACCGGGAGTAACTACTGAAATTTCCGGATCCCAGATTTCAGTCATTTCAGGTTTCATAGGGAAATCAGTTCTTCCCTGGGCAAAAGTTGCAGTTATGGCTAATACACCAACTGCTGTAAACAATACACTTTTCATTTGATTTGGTTTTAGTTTTTATTTAATACTCACTTCAGATTACAAATCAAGCTCTTGCATTATGGCTTCAATCTTTTCATCAGCCAATTTCTCAACAGTGTCGTAGTCGGCACGTTTAGTAAATTCACCTGCAACCTCGAAATAGAATTTAATCTTTGGCTCAGTTCCTGATGGACGAACAGATATTTTTGTTCCGTCTTCGGTAAAAAACTGCAATACATTCGAGGTTGTTTTCTGATCGATCTTAGTCTCTTCCCGGGAAAGAAGATTTTTTGCAATTAAAGTTTCGTAATCTTTTACAATTTTCAGTTTTGAGCCACCCAGTTCTTTTGGTGGATTGGTGCGGAAGTTAACCATCATCTGCTGAATTTCTTCGGCTCCGGTTTTTCCTTTGCGCACCACATATTTCATTTTTTCGCGCGAATAGCCATATTTCAGATAGATATCCAGAAGCATTTCGTACAACGATTTGCCCTGATCTTTTGCCCAGGCAACGATCTCGGCCATCAACGCGCACGACGAAACGGCATCTTTATCGCGAACAAAATCGGCAGGCATAAAACCGAAGCTTTCTTCGCCCCCACCAATGTAAACTTTTTTGCCTTCCAGATCGCGAATGACTTCAGCAATGTATTTAAAGCCGGTAAACACATCATAAAAATCGACGTTATTCCGTTCTGCAATTTTTGCAATCAGTTCTGTAGTTACAATGGTTTTTACGATAAACTCGTTGCCCAAAAGCTTGTTACTCTCCCTACGCTTACTAATAATGTAAAAAATAAATACCAAAGCGGTCTGGTTTCCGTTCAAAATAACAAATTCGCCCTTGTCATTTTTAACTGCAACTCCAATCCGGTCAGCGTCAGGATCGGAAGCCAATACCACATCGGCATCAACTTCAACAGCTTTTGCTATTGCCATTGAAAGCGCTGCAGTTTCTTCCGGATTTGGTGAAACAACCGTTGGAAAATCACCACTTACCACATCCTGTTCAGGAACATTGATAATATTGGCAAAGCCAAATGCACGCAAGGCGGCAGGAATCATGCGAACGCCAGTTCCATGAATTGGCGTATAAACTATTTTTAAGTCCTTTTGCCGCTGAACAACTTCCGGAGAAATAGAAACACTCTTCACTTTTTCGAGGAAAAGGTTATCCATATCGGCGCCCAAAATGGTAATTAGGCTTTTATCTCCCTTGAATTTAATATCAATAGCTTTTACTTTCAATACCTCGTCAATGATGTTTTCATCGTGTGGCGAAACAATCTGTGATCCATCGTCCCAGTATGCTTTATAGCCATTGTATTCCTTTGGGTTGTGCGATGCGGTCAGGATAATTCCGCTCTGGCAACCTAACTCGCGAATTGCAAACGACAATTCCGGAGTTGGACGTAAATCTTCGAAAAGGAAAACCTTGATTCCATTTGCTGAAAAAATATCAGCGCTGGTTTCGGAAAACAAACGGCTGTTGTTGCGGCAATCGTAGCAAATTGCAACTTTAATTTCAGGAAGACCAGCAAACTCTTTTTTGAGATAATTACTTAATCCCTGGGTGGCAGCTCCGACGGTATAAATATTCATGCGGTTGATTCCGGCACCCATGATACCGCGCAAACCACCAGTACCAAATTCAAGATCGCGGTAAAAAGAATCAATCAATTCGGTTGGATCTTCATTGCTAAGCATCCTGCGAACTTCAGCCTTTGTTGCTTCATCGTAAACATCAGTGAGCCATTCAGCAGCCCTCAATTTTACATTTTCCAATACTTCCTGATTTGTTGCCATATCGTTATTTCTTTTCTGAAAATACTCGGTTAAACTGTCTCTCCAATGTGGAATTTGTAAGCCAAAATTAAGTTTAATTTTCGATTTATTCATGACGCTATAGGCTGGCCGCTGAACCGGAGAAGGATAATCTTCGGATGCAATCGGTTTCACCAAACAATTGATTTTTGCAATATCGAAAATTGCCTTTGTAAAATCGTACCACGAAGCAACGCCCTCGTTAGAATAGTGGTATATTCCAGGGACAAACTGCTTTTCGGCACTTATGACAGATGAAATTATCGTTAAAATTGCATCAGCCAAATCGGCAGCATTGGTTGGACTACCAATCTGATCAGCAATAACTCCAAGCTCAGTTTTTTCGCCACCCAAACGAACCATTGTTTTCACGAAATTAGTACCAAAAGCCGAATACAACCACGAAGTCCGGATGATCATGTATTCAGGGTTGTTTTTCATGCACAAAACCTCGCCTTCCAGCTTAGTACTACCATATACTGACCTCGGATCAACCCGGTCATCTTCCCTGTAAGGCCTGGGACCCCTACCGTTGAATACATAATCAGTAGAGACGTGGATTATTTTACAGCCAATGTCGGCAGCTTGTTCGGCTAAAATACCAACGGCAGTCGCATTCAGAAGAGTTGCAGTCTCTAAATCAGTTTCAGCCTTATCAACAGCAGTATAAGCTGCGCAATTAACCAGAAATTGTGGTTTATTTAGGATCAGATAATCAGCCACTTTCCAGGGATCTGTAATATCAAGTTCCTCAACATCAGTAAAATAGAAATCTATTTCAGGAAATGATCCTGAGATTTTTTGGATTTCGGATCCCAATTGTCCTTTTGCGCCAGTAACCAATACTTTCGTTTTCATTATTCAAATTTAAAATTGATTTCGGCATCAGCCAAAAAAGGATGTATTTTATCTTTTTCAGAAATCACGCCTAATTCTGCCGGAAGTCTCCAATCAATATTCAATGCCGGATCATCGAAACGGATACCGCGCTCGGCCTTAGGATTGTAAAACTCATCACATTTATAGGAGAAGATGGCATATTCGCTCAATACTGAAAAGCCGTGTGCAAATCCTTTGGGGATATAGAATTGCCTTTTATTGCTGGCACTTACAATTACCCCATACCATCGACCAAAAGTAGGTGAACCGGCACGCAAATCAACTGCAACATCATAAACAGTGCCACGCACAACGCGTATCAGTTTTGTCTGAGCATACGGTGCAAGCTGGTAATGTAACCCACGAATAACGCCGTAATGCGATTTCGATTCATTATCCTGCACAAAATCAGAAATCAATCCATTTTCGGCAAATTTGGTTGCGCTGAAACTTTCAAAAAAATATCCCCGCTCATCAGCAAAAACCCGAGGCTCTATAATTAGGAGACCCGTGATAGGTGTTTCAATTATCTTCATTCTTCCTTTTGTCTTTAAAACGATAAAACTTTCCGGTTGGCCAGTTTTATCAAATATTCTCCATATTGATTTTTCCTTAGAGGCTCAGCCAATTTAAGTAACTGTTCTTTAGTAATATATCCTTTCAGAAAAGCAATTTCTTCAATACACGACACTTTCAATCCCTGCCGTTCTTCGATGGTATGAATAAAATTTGAAGCCTGCATCAAGCTTTCATGGGTACCGGTGTCGAGCCAGGCAAAACCTCGCCCGAGTAATTTCATATTTAAACGTCCTTCTTCCAAATAAACCCGGTTCAGATCGGTTATCTCTAATTCACCTCTTTTCGAAGGTTTTAATGCAAATGCCTTTTTTACCACATCATTGCTATAAAAATACAATCCGGTAACCGCATAATTTGACTTCGGATTTTCAGGCTTTTCTTCGATCGACAACACCTTACCGGTTTCATCAAACTCAGCAACACCGTATCGTTCCGGGTCGTTCACGTAGTACCCGAACACGATGGCCCCATCTTTTAAAGCCGCTGCCTCTTCAAGAATTGAACTAAAATTATATCCGTAGAATATGTTGTCGCCCAAAACCATACAAACTGAATCCTCGCCAATAAATTTCTCGCCAATCGTAAAAGCCTGTGCCAACCCATCGGGCGAAGGTTGAATAGCATATTCGAGTTTTATACCCAATTGGCTTCCATCTTCCAGCAAATCCTTATACAAATGAATATCTTTTGGTGTTGAGATAATGAGAATTTCACGAATTCCGGCCAACATTAAAACCGACAACGGATAGTAAATCATTGGTTTATCGTAAATCGGGATAATTTGCTTCGAAATACTTTTTGTTATAGGATACAAACGAGTGCCTGATCCACCTGCAAGGATGATTCCTTTCATGTTATATTTAAGTGTTAATTCTAATTACTACAGAAAACAATCAAAAATAAGGATTATTACTTAACAGGAACAAAAAAAAATCGAATTTCAGATTTTACACGTTCCTACAAGTTATATGAGGGAAACAAAAAAACCGATCAGAAGCTGTTTCGACGACGCTACTTTATTCTGACTTCCGAAAAATCACTGAAAAACCTTTGGTTTATAGTGGAATAGTCTTAATTTTGCGGCGCATTTATTTACATATAGTCTAACTCATTAATTAATTGATTATTAAATGGTAGAAAACAATTCAGAGAACCTTGATCCAAAGGTTGAACTCGAACAACAGGAAACTGTTGAAACACAAGCAGTAGCAGTTGAAGAAGCTGTTGCTCCAGTAGAAGTGGCTGAAGAAGTAGAAGCTGCAAAAGAAGAAGTTGTTGCTCAGGCTGAAGAAAAAGCAGCAGAATTTGCTGAGCCTGTAGTTATTCCAGTAGAAAAAAAGGCAAAAGCGCCTAAAGTTGTTGTTGCAGAACCGGCTGATTTTGACTGGGATGCTTTGGAAGAAGAAGACAAAGGTTTTAGTGGAAGAACAAAAAAAGATCTTGAAACTCTTTATGAAAAAACCCTGACAACTGTTCAGGAAAAAGAAGTGGTTGAAGGACGCGTTATTTCAATGAACAAACGTGAAGTTGTTGTTGACATCGGTTACAAATCAGATGGTATCGTCAGCTTAAACGAATTCCGTTACAACCCAGAATTAAAACCAAAAGATTTAGTTGAAGTTTACATCGAAAGCCTTGAAGATTTAAAAGGCCAGATGATCCTTTCTCACAAAAAAGCAAGAGCATTACGCTCATGGGATCGTGTAAACGAAGCTCTTGACAGAGATGAAGTAATCAAAGGTTACATCAAATGTCGTACTAAAGGCGGTATGATTGTAGATGTATTCGGAATCGAAGCATTCCTTCCAGGTTCACAAATCGATGTGAAACCAATTCGCGATTACGACATGTATGTTGGCAAAACAATGGAATTCAAAGTGGTTAAAATCAATCACGAATTCCGTAACGTAGTAGTTTCCCACAAAGCATTAATCGAGGCTGAACTCGAACTGCAGAAAAAAGAAATTATCTCTAAACTTGAAAAAGGACAAGTACTTGAAGGTACTGTTAAAAATATCACCTCATACGGTGTATTTATCGACCTTGGTGGCGTAGATGGATTAATCCATATTACTGACCTTTCTTGGGGCCGTATTACTCATCCAAACGAAATCGTTGAATTGGATCAGAAATTGAATGTTGTAATTCTTGACTTCGATGATGACAAAAAACGTATCGCTCTTGGATTGAAACAATTAACTCCTCACCCATGGGATAGCCTTGGCGCTGAATTGAAAGTTGGGGATTCGGTTAAAGGTAAAGTAGTGGTTATGGCCGACTACGGTGCATTTGTTGAAATCGCTGCCGGCGTTGAAGGTTTGATCCACGTTTCTGAAATGTCATGGTCACAGCACCTACGCAGCGCTCAGGACTTCCTGAAAGTTGGCGACGAAATCGAAGCTCAGATCTTAACATTAGACCGCGACGAACGCAAAATGTCATTGGGCATCAAACAATTGAAATCTGATCCATGGCAGGAAATCGACACTGTATTTGGTGTTGGAACAAAACACAAAGCAACCGTTCGCAACTTCACCAATTTCGGCGTATTCGTTGAAATTCAGGAAGGCGTTGACGGCTTGATCCACATTTCAGATTTAAGCTGGACTAAGAAAATCAAACATCCATCTGAATTCACTTCAATCGGTTCTGAAATTGATGTTGTTGTTTTGGACATCGACAAAGACAACCGTCGTTTGAGCTTAGGCCACAAACAATTGGAAGAAAATCCATGGGATGTATTTGAAACTATTTTCTCAGTTGATTCAATTCACGAAGGAACCGTTGTTGAATTATTCGACAAAGGTGCAACTATCGCTCTTCCTTATGGTGTTGAAGGTTTTGCCACTCCACGTCACTTGGTAAAAGAAGACGGAAGTCAGGCTCAGCTCGAAGAAAAAATGGAATTCAAAGTCATTGAATTCTCTAAAGCTGCTAAACGCATCATCCTTTCTCATTCAAGAGTATTCGAAGATGAGAAAAAAGCTGAAGAAACAGCAAAACGGAAAACTCAGGCTAAAGCTACAACTAAAGCCGTAAAACAAGTGAAAGAAACCAATAGTGCTGAAAAGACTACACTTGGAGATATTTCTGAATTGGCTGCTTTGAGATCTCAAATGGAAGCCGACGAGCAGAAAGAAAATTAGTCTGTTTTTAGTATAAATAAATCCATGAGAATTCCTTAAATTGCATCTATGGATTTCGAAATAGTAAAAATAGCAGACTATACACGCATAAAAGTGCTGAATGACAGACTGGATACCAGCAATGCTCCGGATCTGAAATCAGAACTTGTAGCGGTAAATGCGAATGGCGAGAAAAACATCATTCTGGATGTCAGTAATTGTGAATATTGTGATTCTTCCGGCTTAAGCGCCATTTTGGTGGCGAACCGGCTCTGTGAAGATGCAATTGGAACATTTATTTTGACTGGCCTTCAGCCCGATGTTGAACAGATTATCAGGATTTCGATGTTACATACTGTTTTGATTATTACTAAAACATTTGATGAAGCAGTAAATCTTCTGATCGAAAAGGAAAAACTTTAGTCTGACCATGTCAGGTATAACTATGCCTTTTCAACTGACAATTCTCGGAACAAGTTCTGCATTACCTACATCAAACAGATATCCAACCGCCCAGGTACTTAATGTATCCGGGCGGTTTTTTTTGATCGATTGCGGAGAAGGCACGCAAACTCAAATGCGGAAATACAAGATTGGATTCTCCCGAATCAACCACATTTTCATTTCCCACCTTCATGGCGACCATATTTTTGGATTGATCGGGCTCATTTCGACCTTTGCACTAATTGGCCGCGAAAACGATTTGCACATCTATTCACATTCTGAATTACAGAAATTTCTTTCACCTCAGGTTGAGTTTTTGTATGCCACAGAACTCCCTTTCAAAATAATCTTTCACCCTTTGAATTTCAAGAAAGAACAGAAAATCTATGAAGATTCGAAGGTTAACGTGTACTCGTTTCCTTTAGATCACCGGATTTCGACCTGTGGATTCCGATTCGAAGAAAAACCAGCCTTACCTAATTTACTTCTTGAAAAGATTAAAGAATACCAAATTCCCATTCGCGACCGGCAGCGAATCAAAGAAGGCGGAGATTTTATGACCAGCGATGGCCGCCTTATTTCCCATTCAGAGCTGACAAAGAATAAACATCGTGCACGAACATTCGCCTTTTGCAGCGACACCCGTTATAACGAATCGTATATCGAATCGGTTCGGAACGTGGATTTGCTTTACCACGAAGCGACCTTTGCCAGCGACAATAAAGATTTAGCACAAAGCACCTATCACTCCACAGGCGAAGATGCCGCCCGGGCTGCCTTAAAAGCAGAAGTTGGCAAGTTAATTATCGGGCATTTCTCTGCCCGGTATAAAGACCACACAGTTATCCTGAAGGAAGCGCAGGCAATTTTCCCGAATACTGAAGCAATTACTGAAGGGCAGATTTTCCCTGTTGAAGAAAAAGGTCAATAGTCATTCAGAAAATTTGGATATCCTTTTCCTAATGAGTAATGACTCTTTCCTAATGACTCTCTTCAAAAAATTCTTTATTGAAATTTACCAGATACAGCCGTTCGGTAGGGCGGGTAAAGGCGGTGTATAGCCAACGCATAAATTCGATGTTGATCATTTCCTCGGTCAGGTAGCCCTGATCGACAAAAACAGCTTTCCATTGTCCGCCCTGCGCTTTGTGGCAGGTAACGGCATACGCAAATTTTACCTGAAGCGCGTTAAAAAAGGGATTTTCCCGAACCTTTTCCCAACGCTTTTTCTTGCTTCGGATGTCCAGGTAATCTTCAGAAACGGCATCGAATAATTTTCGGTTTTGCTCGCCGGTTAACGATGCCGATTCAATGGCTAGTGTATCTAAAATAATTTTGCAGTCAAATTCAATATCCGGATAGTCGATCAAACGGAGGCTCACGTTGGCAAACCGAAAGCCATACAGATCTTCGTATTTCCCAATCGAAATAATTTCGGCGATATCCCCGTTGGCAATAAAATCGATTTTTTCATTGGCTTCGAGCCAGAAATAGTTATTCTTCACCACCATAATCAAGTCGCCAACCGAGATGTCGGCTTCTTTGTACAAAATCGTGCTGCGTATACCTTCGTTAAACTTATTGGCTCGTTTGTTCGACCGGGTCACCACAATGGTTTCAAACAGCCCGAAACGGTCGTAACAGGTCGAAATCTCTTCAATCAGATCGGCTCCGCCAATTCGCCGTATGTCATCAAAACCGTTCAATTCCAGAGGGAAATAACCAGGAGAAAAATAGGTGTCGGTAATCTGGTTCCGGATCATTGTGGCATTGTGCAAAATTCCGGAGTTTTGATTTTGCCTTACCACATCAGTCAGCTCATATTCAAAAACCGCCCGGTCGTAAAACTCAAGTTCCACCTTCGACAATGCCGGGCTAATGTCAAGTCCAACTGGTGGAAGCTGCGCTGTGTCACCCACCAAAATCAACCGGCAGTTTGAGCCTGAATAAACGTATTCAATCAAATCTTCGAGCAAACGTCCGGAGCCAAATATCGAGGATTCGGCATTCGAGTTGGGAACCATCGAAGCCTCGTCGACAATAAAGAAAGTGTCTTTAAATAGATTCTTGTTCAGCACAAATCGTCCAAATCCGTCACTCGACGATTGCTGGCGATAGATGTTTTTATGAATGGTATAGGCATTTTGTCCGGTGTATCCCGACAGAACTTTCGCAGCTCGTCCGGTTGGCGCGAGCAAAACCGACCTATATTTAAACGCTGTAAAAGTCGCAACCAATGCACTTAGCATTGTGGTTTTACCAGTTCCGGCATAGCCCTTCAGCAGAAATACAGAATCCAAGTCCGACCCGGAAATAAAATCGGCGAACCTGAGGGAAAGTTCCTCTTGCCCCTTGGTTGGCTCTTTCCCTAAATACCTGATTATTTCTGACTGGATGTGTTTTGTTATCATGAAGGGCTATGCTTGACTTTTCGCCACTAAGTTACGCAAAGAATATACAAGGAAAATCCATTTCTATACTTTCAGACTGAACTTTTCGTTTTAGTTAAAACCACCTATATTTACAGAAAAAACGAGAATGATCAACGGTAAAAAGGTTGTGGTAGTTCTGCCCGCCTACAATGCAGCTAAAACACTCGAAATTACATACAACGAAATCGACTTCTCCATTGTTGACGAAGTAATTCTGGTTGACGATAAAAGCAAAGACGAAACAGTAAAAGAAGCTGGGCGACTTGGAATAAAACACATTATCAGCCATGAAGTGAACAAAGGCTATGGTGGCAACCAGAAAACATGTTACAACAAAGCGCTCGAACTGGGAGCCGACATTGTAATCATGTTACATCCTGATTACCAATATACACCTAAGTTGATCCCTTCGATGAGTCACCTAATTGCCAACGAATTGTACCATGTAGTTTTAGGTTCTCGAATACTTGGAAAGGGTGCACTGGCTGGCGGGATGCCTTGGTACAAGTACATCGCCAACCGCTTGTTGACCTTGTTTCAGAATATCATGATGAATGCCAAACTTTCGGAATACCACACCGGATACCGGGCTTTCTCGCGCGAAGTTCTGGAAAAGGTAAATTACAATGCCAATTCCGACAATTTTGTATTCGACAACCAAATGCTTGCACAAATCTGGTATGCCGGTTACGAAATGGCTGAAATAACCTGTCCCACCAAGTATTTTGACGATGCGTCGAGTATCAACATCAAAAACAGTTCGATTTACGGAATAGGTGTTCTAAAAACATCAATACAATACAGGTTGCAGAAATGGGGGATTTTAAAAAATATCATTTATAAAAAGAATAATTAGCACATAGAAAAATCGCAGAAACTACTTTTATGAATAAAAAACCTGATAAACAGTTTATTTTTCAGGTTTAATATTCTGAATATCATAAACCAAAACATTTTCAAACTTTCCCACTTTTTTTTGAATGAATGGTTTCAAATATTCCCTTGAAAGAATAGTTGAGTCATTAATCACTAGATATTTTGCACCTTGCTCAATACGCCAGTAAAATGTTTCGGCCTTTGAAAAATCACTCGCGAAATCGGTATAACCTTTTCTGTTCATATAATATAGTGTGGTATTAATTGTAAAATCAGGGATGGATATAACTTTATCTTCCTGGTTTACTCCCCACTTCTGAAAAGAAGGTCCAATATCAATCAATGTCTTAAAATGCTTATTATAAGTCTCATTCATCCACCCTTCATATCTTTCATTCAGATGTTTCCGACAAGCAATAGCATTCCAAATAAAAAAGACCGAAATTAACCCGTAAGCTGCAAATTTTAAATACAACTTCAATTCTAGCCTTTTAAGCTGGATAATAAAGATTGTCCAAACAGCAACCAACACCACAACAAGGTTAATCATGTAATAATCATGATAATCCAAGATCTTAAACCAAAGAAGGACTTGAATCAAAAACCCGAGAGGTAAAACAAGAATGAAATACCGCATTATTGGGCTTAACTTTCTGATTGAAGCGACCAGATACAGCCAAATTAGGAGAGTAATATATTGGGTGTATGGTAAGAAAAGTTGTCTGAAAAAAATCTTATCCTGTATGTCAATTATCCTGTAAAAATCTGCCTTAGTCACATCCCAGATCGGCCATATTCCATGATAAGAAAAATGCCCTTTATTTATCGTATTGTAATAATCAGCATAAACATACCACAAAACCACAGGAATGAAAGCTAACACAAAGGGTAAAAAATATTTCAGCTTGAATTTAAAAATCCGGCGGTTTTCCTTGAGGAAAATTAATTCAAAAATCACCCATCCTGCAAGAGCAACAAACGAAATTGCAGAAGTAACCTTTATTAGCATCGACAGGCAAAAAAACAATGCCGAACCCCAGAGGTCAATTGCCTGCCGGTTGTTTAAAAACCTGAAAATAAAATACCATGCAATAAAAACAAATGACAAGGCCGGAACATCCGGCAAAAAGTTAGGCCCGTAAAAAACGATCATTGGTGAAGTAAAAATCAGCAAACTGACAAACCCTGCCCAAAGCTGACTCTTTAGCAAATGTTTTAAACTTAGATACAAAGAAAATAATCCCATAAAAAGTATGGCGATCTGCACCAATTTAAAAATCCATTCATGTTTACCGAAAACTTTCCAAAGTTGTGCGACAAAATAATAAATCACCGGGAATTCTCCCACCGCCTTTCCTGAAATACCTCCATTCCCAAACTGGTTGTGCATTTCAGGCTCTAAAAAAGGAAGGTTGTACTGGTAGTAGTTTTGAGTTAAAGATATGCTGTTTGTTTGTCTCCAGACATGTACTGACTGAGGGGGATCAAAGAACGTTTTGTTTAGCCCGTAATAAAAAAACATTGACAAAAGTACCGATGCAAAAATTACATTTCCAAACCAATTTGATTTTATAAAGTCTAGTTTCATAATAGTGTAAAACATATTGATATTCCTTGCTTTAATTACCCTCTGCCACGGGTTCAAATACAAAATCATTTTTACCGTCAATTTACAACAACCCTTACAAATATTGAAAGTATTCTGCTTCCAAATTAAAACCCAGATATGGTCAATTTCAGATTCTCAAGTAACAAGTTCTTTTTCCCATTGTTCCAAACATATAAACTCAATATTGCTCCTTCCGGGAAATTAGCATTCAACCTCAATGTAAATGAAGTTTCCTGCCAATTCTGAATATCGGAAGGTTTTGCTGCCAATACTACCTTATTATAACTTACCGATTTCTGATCAGCTTCAACAGATAAAACCAACAATCCGATGCCCAGCTCCAGGGGCTCTTGCAAAAGAATCCGGGCAGAAGCTGAAATTTCCAGAAAATCCTGAGCCTGAATTTCAGCAACAGGAACTTGAATAGAAGGACTAAACTCCAATTGGGAATCCATCTTCAACACCTTTTTCCCGTCAATCATTATCACATGTTCATCCCTTGAATCACCAAAAGCCAACTCACGGAACAAAACCTGTTTCTTTTCCTGAATGATTTTTTGTTCCACTTTTCTGAAAATATAAATGCCATAATCATAACCTCCAAGAACCTTAAAGTTTTCGGATGGCAGTATAGTCTTAATGAGCTGAAGGTGTAAATCATCCATCAGATTATCAAGCTGAACACCTCCTTCATTAGGGCCAAAATGGGCATCCCAGACTAGTAAATTTCCTATGTTCATGCTATTCGACGGTTGTAATTTATCTGCTACACCCTGAAATGATAATGACTGATCATATGGATCAAAATTCAAAAGATGAACCAGATACGGATCAAAATAAAAGATTCGTTGCTTATCTAAATCTTTCTCTTTCAACCATTCAGAAGTTACCCTGATTAGCTTCTCTTCACCGCCAGGAGGAATTGGAACCGGATATTTAAAGAATGGATATGAAGAAATTATGATTCCAAATACGAAAATAAAGACCAGTGAACGTCTTCTGTTGTGTTCAAATTTCTTCAATACTTCATGCATTCCTCTCATCGATAACAATGCTGCCAGTGGCACAACGCCTGCAATGACCCGAATCAATCCCAGCGACCTGCCTTCCCACAACCACCTTACTACCGAATGAGCTGCAAAATAAACAAGAAACCCACCCACAACGAGCAGGTAAAAATAATGCTCGTTGTTTACCTTTCTGAAATTTTTAAGTATTGCGTAAGTCGAAAAAACAAAACCAACTAACCAAAAGATCAAGATTGGAATACCAAGAATATTATCAATCGAATAAACAAAATGAAACAATGAATCCGTTCCATAAATTCCCTGATCCCCTCCTCCTTGCGATTGGGGAAAAATCCAGAAAAAATCATGAAAAACCGCCCAACCAATCAGACTAAAAAAGAAAAAACCAAAACCAAGAAACGGAATGGCACGATATTCCTTCTTTAATAAATATGCGGTCAGAAACAGAGGCAATATCACAAATCCTTCATTTCGGGCAAAAGGAAGTAGCGAAATGATCATTGCAGAAAAGATGAAGCGGTCTTTAATGAAAAACCAAACGGCAGAAATAAGTACCAGCCCAAATAGCGGTTCTGTAAGTCCAGAAGGAATAATAATAAAATATATCGGGGCAAAAAGCAACATCAGAATAGCCATATAACTGGCATGCCATTTATAAATTCTTGCAATATCATAAGCAATGAAAGCGGAAAGCAATGCAACGCCAGCATTGAAGATTTTGATACCCAGAAATCCGAATTGAGAAAAGGGTGAACTCAAAATATTAAATACTGGTTTTCCCCATAAGTCCAGAAAAAGATGTGGATATTTAAATGCATAGCGGGAAATCCGGTAGTGCGAGTAACTATCAGCCCCTCCCCAGTTCCCTTTGGAATAGACGGAAAAAAGCACAAAAAACAAAGCACAAAAAAATAGAATAATATAAGCTACCCGATTATCAATTTTCTTCATTGTTTGTCTAATATGCCTATGCGTTTATTATTTATTAAATTCATATTCGTCTTTTTGAACGACCATAATTACCGATAATCCAAGCAGGCTGCCAAGAGTCCAGTCAACAACTTTCCAGAGTGGAACGAGCCTATCGTACAAACGCATTTGTCCACCGGGAATGGTGTTTTTTTTCATTAGCTTGCCTGAAACAAACCAGCCTAAAATGCCGATTACATTAAAATATTGCGAATGAATAACCTTGAATCCCGGAATCGCCATCACTTTTTTCAGGCTTTTCGGAGTGTATCTTCTCTGATGTTCCAAGGCAATATCGAACTGATTAAACAATGATTGAAAAGCCGGAACCAAAATCACAAGGTTTCCGCCGGGTTTCAAAAGTAACCTGCAATTTCGGATGGCTTGTTCGTGATCTGGAACATGTTCCAGCACATTCAACGCGAACACGGTATCAAATTGTCCGATCAGATGAGGATATTTTTGTTCCAGTTCCTTTTCAGCAAAATCGAGCGTGAAAAGTCCTTTTAAATTATCGAAACCACTAAACTTACTTTCCAGAATATTGAAATAATCAGGGCTTAAATCACTCAACGAAATTTCGAAGCCATCGTCCAGAAAGTATTGTGAAATATTGCCTATTCCGCTCCCAACCTCAAGAATATTTCCGGAACAGTATGGTTTTATAGTCTGATACATCCATTGGTTAAATTTACCTGCATCAGAAATTACCTCTAATGTTTCTGTGCCATGATTGAGAATATCGTCATTTATCATCCTAAAAAATTTACACCTTGATTTATAACAAAAAGCTACTCTAAATATAAATCGAATTCACTAACAGTCAATGTTTCTTTGTTTTTATTCCAAATATAGGTAGCAATTGTTGCATTTTTTGGTATTGAAGCCGGAATCCAAAACTCACCTTCAACAGTCTGTTTTTTATGAAGTTTACCGTCCGGTACCTGATCTTTTAGCCGGAAGGCATTCCAGTAAAGCGTCGTATCAGGAGTTTCAATAGCTAAAACCAAGGCGGCCTCCGAATCTTTCGATTCAAGCGTTACTTCTGTTCGAACAACGGCTTTTTTATATTTTAAATAGTAAATTTTGCCTGCTTGCAAATACAAAGTTTTTGAATATTCATTTTCAGGAGCCATGTGTTCTAGTCCTTTCATATCCAAAGTCTGATGATACTTCCGGATTTTTACCAGGAACGAAACATACTCCTTAAAATCCCAATCACCTCCCTGGAAACATCTGTTGTAAGAATAAACTAACCGAAGGTTAAAGATGCTAAGTCCAAAAATCAAGAGAATAATAAGATATCTTTTACCTATTCTGAATTCAGGAATAAGTGAATAGATGTACCCTAACGGAAGTGAAAACAAAACAAGAAACTCAACATAATTCCGACTTCCAAAGCCGCATCCAAATGAAAAGATGAACCAGGATGCAAAAATATATGTAGCCACCAGAAATGTGATTAAGATAACCCAGCCATTCCTCATTTTGTTCTTAATCATTAGCAACATACCAGCAATGAAAGCCAGATACAGCGGACTGTATAGAAATAATCCATTGTTAGGAGAAAACCACAGTTCCAGAATTTTAGGTGATTTCCAATTCGAAAAGCCAAAGCCTTGATACGAATCAGTAATATAGCTTCCTGATACATATTTCCAATATAAAAACTGAGGTAAAAATACGATGAAGGAAGAAACAAGTAAAATCAGGATTACCCTGAAAGATAAAAATCGTTTGACCCGCTGAATAAATTCTGCACTTGAATTACAATCGAGACAAAACAAAAATGGAAAAAGCAAGATATTACTTGGTCGGATTAACACAATCAACGCGAAAAGTAAACTCCAACAAATGAAATAGAGATACGTTCGTTTCGTTTCTCCTAAAAGCATCATTTTGGTCAGCCATGCAACTACTGCAAACAATGCGAACGAATAAATATGCGACATTCCGGTACTATCAATCGCATAATAATACAGATTTGTTCCAAAAAAAAGCGTAAGAATGGTGAACCACACCGTGCGATTTCGGTAATAAAAAAGCAAGAATTTTCGAAGAAAAAACAATCCCAGGATGCAATAAAACAATGCCGCCAGATCGGGTACCTTATGATATATTCCTGAAAAACCATCTTGCGGCTGATTTAATATTCCGGCCAATACATGGATGATTAAAAAGAACGGAGCTTGAAGGATAGCCGTTCCACAGGTATATCTGGATATTACCTTATTCTTTTCTAAATCGAGAGAAAATCCTAACCCTGTTTTTTCTTCAATCTTTTCGGGAAAACTTTTTGCATCAAAATGATAGATAAACAGACCCGGAAGATACACATAATACCCTGCCTGGTCGGCCCACAAAGGAGTCATCCAGTTGAAAGTCCCTGATTTATGATGGCGGTTACTTATCAGTAAAGCCAATAACGTGGTAATCAAAATCCAGACTAATAGTGTTCTAATCGAATTAAGAAATCTTATAAATTGATGCATTTATATGAAACCATTAATTTAAACGATTGAATTAGGCATTTAAGTAATAATTGGTTTATATGGGAAGGGATCAGCTTTAACCATTCTTTTCAATAGGTTGTCAAAAATTCCATCTTTCATATTGCTACGGTTAAACCGATAACAGTATTCGTCAATATAAGCCTGCAAATTGTCAACCTGATGGTGCATTCCCCTGAGCCAGCCTTTGAATCCCATAATACACCGGTGCAAATCGGGGAAGTTACCACCCTTTTTCCCAGAATCAACCTGTACGAGGTTTTTGAAGTCTTTTGATAAAGGAGCATATCCCCGCCATTTATCCGTTTTTATTTGTGCATCCAGACCAATAGTTGTTTTCATAAATTCACCAAGTTCTTTTGAACTGCTCTTCTGGATAACCTTCCCATACATACGGCTAACTCCTTTGCCGCTGCGCTCAATGGCAAATACAACCAGCTTCTTTTTTGCGTTTTTTCTTCCCACAACTCCTTCTTCCTGGCCACCAACAACGGTCTCGTCAACTTCGGCATTACCATTGATTTTGTGGTTACCACTGCTCTCCATCGCTTTCATTGCCTTGCCTTTGAACTTCCAGCAAGTTTTTTGTCTTAGTCCCAGCTTTCTGCTCAGTTCAGTACTACTAATCCCTTTTTTATTCGTGCTGACATAGTAAACGATGTAAAAGGCCTTTAATACAGAAAACTTCAACTGATGAAACAACGTCCCGCTCGTTGGTGAAGATATGCGGTGACAACTGGTACACTGCCTGTCGTATTTACGCTTACCATTGCAATATTTGGTGTGTCCGCAGTTGGGGCATACAAAACCAGTTCCCCATTTTAATTCACTCAAATAGGCATAACAGGAATCCTCGTCAGGGAAACGTTCCTGGAACTCAAAAATAGTCAGGCTTCTGAATTTGTTCTCCATTGCTAATGCTTTTTCCCCAAAGTTGGCCATTTCTATTGTATTTTCAAAACGCCTAATTCAATTAAACGAATTCATTTTTAAGAACTTCAAAGTAGCTCAGAATAGGCGTCGAATTAACAAGACTATTTCGACCATGTGTTATATTTTAGAACCACATAAAAGGCTCGCAATCCATCTTTCCAACTAATTTTCTTTCCCTCCGCATACGTTCTTCCGTAATAAGAAATTCCAACTTCATAAATCCGGACATCGGGGAATCTTGCAATTTTTGCAGTTACTTCAGGTTCAAAACCAAAGCGGTTTTCCTTCAATTTTATTTGTTTGATAATGTCGGCCCTGAAAAGTTTGTAACAGGTTTCCATATCGGTAAGGTTCAGATTGGAGAACATGTTGGAGAAAAAAGTAAGCATCTTATTACCGATTGAATGCCAAAAAAATAAAATCCGGTGCGGGTTTCCTCCTGAAAATCGCGAACCAAATACCACATCGGCAAAACCTTCCACTATTGGTTTTAGCAAATCGTTGAATTCGCGCGGATCGTATTCAAGGTCGGCATCCTGAACAATAATGTAATCTCCGTTAGCCTCCGCAATTCCCCTATGAATGGCTGCTCCTTTCCCCTTATTTTTGGGTTGACTAAAAAGCTGAATGTTGACTTCCGGATTCGCCTCTTTAAATTTCTCGACAACGGCAACTGTCTGATCTTTTGAAAAATCATTAACTACGATTATTTCCTTTTTCATTCCTCCTATCAACACGACTTCCGAGACTTTATACAAAATTGAAGAAATTGTTCTTTCTTCGTTATAGGCTGGAATTATAATTGAAAGTAATTTTTCACTCATTCTACAAAATTTATCTTTTTGTGTATTGGATCTTTATGCTAACCAAAAATCAGAATAATTATTGCCGATGATCTATATTTTTAGTACAAAATTTTTGCACCCAAAAGTAAATGCTTTTTATGATTTAACCTAAGTTCAAATTAAATGCAGTTATCGCATTTTATCCCCGTTGCTGATTAATTTCACTACTTCCGTTTTTCCTGAACAAGTTATTCTACAAAAATAAACACTGGCAATAGCTTTTACCGACCCGTTTTGTTGCGGAATCCAGGTTAATTGATGCCTCCCTTCACTTTGAAAAGAATGGATGAGTGCTTCAATCTTCCGACCGGTCAGATCATAAATACTCACCTCAACATCACCCGATTCTGCAAGATCGTATTCAATGGTAGTTTCGGAAGTAAATGGATTGGGGTAAGCTTTGGCCTTGAATCCTGTAGTTTCCAATTGTTTTGCAGCAGATGTGATTGGGGACCCATTAATCCGAATTTCGTCGAACCATATTTTTTGTGTTCCCAAAGCGTTAAACTCTGAGATAATCTCAAAGCGGTCAACCGCTTTCCAATCGTATTTACCTTCAGGATTATACCACGAACTGTCCCATGAGCCAGTTTCCCTGAAGCTACTTAGCGGAATTCTCAAATGTTGCCAGATTCCGTTCCAGGTCACTTTTGTCTGATCAATGTCGTAGCTTATTCGCCACGGATGATCGCCCACAACGGTAGATTTGGTATCCAGAAACCTGATCTGGAATTTTGTGCCAGGAGTATCACCCTTCACCCAAAAATCCAATTCGTAATTATTTGCAATCAGTTTCGAAAAATCCTTATTGGGTTTGAAATTGAAACCAGGTCCGGCATATTGATTGCTGCCAGTCCAGTAAATAGAGTATTTACCTGCCTGAGCATCGGACGAATAATAATCGATCGTACCGTTTCCTGCATTTCCCGATTCAAAAATCGACTGTCCGATGTAGTCAGTGTAAATATCAATTGGTTTAGTTTCCGGAGTAATCACAAACTCGCTTTGCACAGGAACAGTAAAATTCAAACTCTTCAGAATTTCGGTGTCCAGATCGTAATCGAACAATTCGCTGGTTCCCTTTTTAAACAGACCAAATCCACCCTGATAATCCCAGGTTGTCCAGGCCATCCCTTTTTCTTCGAGATATTTGCGCACCACATCGTACCAGAAAACCCGATCAGCATGAGGGCTATTGGGAATGTAAACGCCAAACTCGCCGCAAAATAACCGCACGTTTCGGGTTGTCTTAAAGTTTACTGCAACATCGAGTAATTGCTTTACTTTGGCAACAGTTCCATCGTTTTTATAATTATTCAGCGAACTTTCAACCCAGGTACCTTTGGCGCTGGCTGGAGTAACAGGCATTCGGGCGGCATCATACGGAAAAGGCACTCCCGCCAAATCCTGCATGTAGCTGGTCCAGGTTGCTCCCTGATGGGTGAATATAAACGGATCGTAAAAATGAAATGTATAAATCAGATTGGTATCGTCATAAAGCGGCATATTGTTTAGTTCGTTGTAGCTGTTATATCCTGAAGCTCCAACAACGATGGTATGTTTGGTATCGATTGCCCGAATCGCGGCGATAACTTTTTGCTGAATCTGGCACCAGGCAACAGTTGCAATTCCATGAGGCTCGTTCAGAATTTCGTAATACACGTAGTTCGAACGGTTTTTATAGTGTGCGGCCATCTGCGGCCAAACTTTCAGAAGAACCGTTTCGATAGACGGTTGGGTATCCACATTTGGATCGAACGAATGATTGTCGAGCAAAAGGTGAATTTGCAGTTCTTCGGCCCAATCCACTACCTGATCCAGGAAATCAAAGAACAGCGGATCAATCAAATAATCGGGCGAACCATTAGTCATGAAGTGCAGGTTAATCGGCAAACGAATAACATCGCAACCCAGACTTTTTATCCGGATTAAATCCTGTTTGGTATATTTGGTAAATTGTATTTGCCGGGCACTACCTGTTTGAAACCAGTTTGTCAGGTTTACTCCTTTCGAAAAGGGAGTTTGTGCTTGAAGTGTTGATAAACCCAAAACGAATACAATGATTGATACTATCTTAAATCTCAACTTCATTCTTTTTTGTGTTGATAAACTATTACTGTAATCTGATCGACTAAAGTATCGAAAAAATTGAGTTTATTTGTAATTGTACTTTTTACATTTTGACTTTTAATCGAACGACCTAACAAATTGCTGAAATGAGAATAATACCTATTCTTACAATTTTATTCATACTGCTAATTGTTGGCAATCCTGGTTTTGCACAAACTCCGGTTCGGGTTGACATCGACCTGACAAAACCCACCAAAGCAGTTTCTCCGTACATCTATGGCAAAAATAATGTTCTGCCAAACACCTTTTTAACATCCGGAACATCCGAAGAAGTTACAAAAGCCAAAGAAGCCGGAGTCCGCTTCATACGCCAGGGAGGCGGGAACAATAGCACCAAATACAATTGGAGGTTAAAACTATCGAGTCATCCTGATTGGTACAACAATGTGTATGCAAACGACTGGGATATTGCAGCTAAAAACATGTTCGATAAATTACCGGGAGTTCAGGGAATGTGGTCGTTTCAGCTTCTTGGTATGGCCGCCGCAAATGCAAATAATAATTTTTCCGATTGGACATACAATCAATCGCAGTGGTGGAGCGGCGTTGCTCAGAATCTGGCAGGTGGTGGACAGCCGAACAAAGCAGGTGGCGCAAAAGCTACAGTCGAAGGCAATCCAAATCTTTACCTGATGCCTTGGACAGCCGATTCTACAGTCGGGATTCTCGATAAATGGTTTGGCGCCAAAGGACTTGGATACGACAAAAGCAAAATTCAATATTGGAGCATGGACAATGAGCCTGAAATATGGTCTGGCACGCATGACGATGTCATGAAAACCCAATGTTCGGCTGAGGAATTTATGCAACTCTATTTTAAAGTGGCCAAAGCTGCACGCGCCAAATATCCTGACATCAAACTTTCAGGACCAGTTCCGGCAAACGAATGGCAATGGTACCGATGGGGCAACGACGGAATACCATCGGACGGAAAAAAATATTGCTGGCTCGAATTTTTCATCAAACGAATCGCTGAAGAAGAAAAAGCAAGTGGCATCCGTTTGCTTGATGTGCTTGATATTCATTATTATCCTGAAACCTCTGATGCCGCCAAATGCGTACAGTTGCATCGCGTATTTTTCGATCGCAACTACGATTATCCCGAAGCGAATGGCGTTCATACTGTAAACGGAGGTTGGGATTCAAACATCAACAAGGAATATATTTTAGGCCGGTGCTCCGATTGGCTAACCAAATACATGGGCGCCAATCATGGCGTAGGTTTGGCAGTTACCGAAACAGGTATGAAATCAACCAATGCGAATGTTCAGGCAGTTTGGTATGCCTCAATCCTGGGCGAATTTATGAAAAACGGCGTTGAAATTTTCACCCCATGGAGCTGGGATATTGGCATGTGGGAAACGTTACACTTATACAGCCGTTACAACCAGGAAAACTACGTTCAGGCAACGTCTCAGGATGAAACGTTGATTTCAGCCTACCCAACGGTAAATGCAACATCCGATTCGATGACTGTTGTTCTGGTTAACCGTTCGCTGACCGAGAAAAAAACCGTTGATCTAAATATTTCAGGATATCATGCATCTCCCGGCTCATGCCCTATGTATTCGATCGCTGGCCTTGGCTCGGCAGAGACGTTTGTTTCACACGCCAGTAATGCCCTGAAAAAAACTCAGGTTCAGACCACAACAAGTCGCATTAGCATTGAGCTGGTGCCATTGTCAGTCAATGCAATCATCCTGAAATCGCTTGTGATGGGGTCGACTCCGGAACTCCCGAAGAATAATTTCAACGCAACTGCTTATCCAAATCCCGCAAACGACCAAACTACACTTGATTTTTCGCTTCCGGAAAAAAGCACGATGAATATTGCACTATTCAATTCTAACGGACAAGTTCTGAAAACGATTATCAATTCGGCTTTCGAGGCCGGAAATCATCAGCTCAATCTGGACACCAGCAACTATCCGGATGGAATTTATTGGATAAGATTCTATTCTGAAACTAATGTTGAGACCATTAAGCTGATTAAAACTAAAAACCAGTAAATTAGCCAAACACTAAATCGCTAACTAAACCACTATGCAAAAAAGAACATTCCCTTTTTACTGATCATCCTTCTGATGACAGGCCTTTCGTTATCAGCCAAAGAAAAAACTATTTCACTAAAGAAATTCAAATCCACCGACATCGGGAATCCCGACATTTCCGGTTCATCGCGTATTCAGGATAACAGCATCACCATTACTGCCGGTGGCGCTGATGTGTGGGGCGTTGAGGACGAGTTTCGGTTCGTTTACATGGAACAAACCGGCGATTTTGATCTGATTGCCCAAATTGAGAGCCTCACCGAGCCACATTTGTACACCAAAGCCGGATTGATGGCCCGCGAAGATCTCTCGGATAATAGTCGTCACATCTTTTTTCAGGTATTTCCAAACAACAATCCACGGAACAAAAACAATGGCGGTTACGAATTTCAATACCGGAAAGAAAAAGCCGGCGAAATGAAAGCCATTTATCCTGCCAAATTCGATGGAATTCCTGAATTTCCGGTTAATTATCCCAATACCTGGATCAGGCTGAAACGGGTTGGAAACGACTTTACCGGATTTTACAGCGCGGATGGGAAAACATGGAAGCTATACACAACTTTCAACATGGAAATTCCAGAGAAAATATACCTGGGTTTTGCAGTTACCTCACACAACACAAAAAAAGCGGCCACCGCCATATTCAAAAACATTTCAGAATTAAAGGAATAACACAACAACTATGAAAAATTTAGTAATCTTTCTACTCTTGTTTTCCGGATTAGCAACATGGGCTGCGAAACCAGTACCTTCCGACCCGAAAGCAACTCCCGAAGCAGTTGAGCTGTATCAAAAAATGTTGAAGCTGGAGCCTAAAGGAATGATGTTTGGACATCAGGATGCCTTTGCTTACGGAACAACCTGGTATGCGCAGGAAGGCCGTTCTGACGTGAAAGACGTTTGCAGCGACCATCCGGCAATCATTGGTTGGGAACTGGGGCATTTGGAACTTGGAGGCCCATACAGCCTCGACTCTGTTTATTTCGACAACATTCGGAAAGGAGTAAATTATGCCAACAAAATTGGAGCAATTAATACCATAAGTTGGCACTTCCGCAATTTATTAACCGGAGGAACTGCCTGGGATGTGAGTTCAAAAAAGACAGTGGCATCTATCTTGCCAGGCGGTGAAAAGCATCAGCAATATCTGCAATACCTCGACAAACTGGCCACTTTTATGCTAAGCCTGAAAACTGATCAGGGGAAATACATTCCGGTTTTGTTCAGGCCTTTTCACGAACATACCGGAAGCTGGTTCTGGTGGGGTAAAAACCTGTGTACGGTTGACGAATACAAAGCGCTGTGGCGGTTTACCGTGAATTACCTCCGAAATGAGAAAAACATTCATCATTTACTATTCTCTTATTCAACCGACCGTTTCGCAACAGCCGACGAATATCTGGAACGCTATCCGGGCGACGACCTGATTGATTTGCTCGGATTTGATCTGTACGACAACGGACCTGATTATCAGACCATGTTAAGTAATTGCGCCAGGATTGTTACACAGATAGCCACACAAAAGGGGAAAATTGCTGCAGTTACCGAAGCTGGTGATCCAACTGGCAAAAAAACAGAATGGTGGACTAAAGCCATACTTGAAAACCTCCGTCCGTATAATCTTTCGTATGTTTTGGTGTGGAGAAATTCGTTCACGAAAACGAAAGATGTTCCTTTTGGTCCATACAAAGGCAGCCCCAGCGAACAGGATTTTGTAAAGTTCTACAACGACCCGAAAACCTTGTTTCTGAAAGATATTCAATAAAACAAGAAAGAGTCAACCGACAGCATTTCGCTCTGGGTTGACTCTTTTTCCGTTATAATAACGTTTAGTTTATAGTAATCGGGTACAGGCTTCTATCGTTTCAGATCAAACATTCACATTGAATAAATATCCAACAAACGCAGTTATTCCCATAGCAACTGTACCCCAAAATGTAATTCGAATTACTGCTTTTACTATACTTGAACCGCCAGTTTTTGCTGCCAAAGCCCCTAAAATAACCAGGAAGAAAATCGCGAAGCCATAGAGATAATACTCCAGGCTTTTCACCGGAAGAAAAAGTGTGACAATAAGTGGAAGTATTCCCCCAACAGTAAACGATAAGCCTGAAGCAAAAGCTGCCTGGATGGGTTTGGCCTGACTTATTTCATTTATTCCCAATTCATCACGAATGTGTGCTCCCAGCGCATCGTGTTCTGACAATTCCTGGGCAACCAATAAAGCAGTTTCTTTTTTAAGTCCTCTTCTCTCGTAAATCTCAGCTAAAAGTCCTAATTCAATCTCAGGCATTTCAATTAATTCTTGCCTTTCCCGCTCAATATCTGCTTTTTCTACATCAGTTTGAGAACTTACAGAAACATATTCGCCTGCTGCCATTGATAAAGCACCAGCCACCAATCCGGCTAAAGTTGCCAACACAATGGGGTCTCGAAGTTCACTCGCCGCCGCAATTCCGATCGCAAGACTTGATGTCGATAAGATCCCGTCGTTTGCTCCCAAAACGGCTGCTCTCAACCAATTGCTTTTGTGAATGAAATGAATGTCTAAATAATCGTCTAATCCCTTTGTTTTCTCGGTCATTTTAATTGTTTTTTATAACTCTCAAGGTGTAATTCTCAAAAATTCTTCGCTTTAGCCAATCCGATTTCAGGCACATTATCGCAATGAAAATGCTCAAGGCGATTCTGATTGGACACGACTTTTCAAATATACAGATATTCTATGTTCAATTTAAAAAAGACGCGATTCTTACTAGCGGATCAGTTGCTTTTCAAACAATGGCATATAAATCGGACCAGCGGGAGTGGTTATGCTTTCAAACAAAACAACTTTGTTCATATTAACCCGATCGAAAACTGCCTCCTGATATTCTGTTAGCAACGATTGAAATGCAAAAGGATTATCCGCTCTTTTCACGCGGGCAATCGTCAAATGTGGCTTCAGTGGTTTCTGGTCGAATGAAAATCCATTTTGCTGAAGTAATTCGCCCAACATCGAATAGGCTAACATCAGTGGCTGAAGATTTTGAAGGCCAAGCCATAAAACCTTTGGATTGTGGGCATTGGGGAACACTCCTACCCCAAACAAACTAGTTTCATAAGCCTGTATTTTACTGAACGATTCGTCGATTAATCTTTTCAGCAGTGGAACCGCTGAATCTTCGGTGCTACCCAGAAAAAACAAAGTAATATGCCAATTTCCAGGAATAGTCCAATTCAACACATTCCGGTTCAATTGTGTGTCATTCCTCCAAGTCTCAACCTGCTGAACTGATCTTTGAGATTCGATTGGAATACCGATAAAAAGTCGTTTCATGACCTAAACTTACTGACTTTTTTCGAATTCTATTTATCCAGCAGATGAGCCTGAATAAATCGCAATTGTTTTTCGAGCATAGCAACTTTACACATTTCAAAGCCGGCCTTTCCTGCAGTTTCCAGCGGTTTCGAATAAATGTATTCGATTTCCATAGCACGGCGATGATCGTAATCGAGTTTCATGCTGGGCGCGTAGGGTTTCATTTTGACGGTCATGTCGATCATCTGCTGGGCCAGCGATTCTTTCAGCGGAACTCCGCAGGCATTGGCTCCGTGAATCACTTCCAGCATCAGTTCTTTCGACAGCTCGCGGGTTTGATTATTCGACATCAAACGGTCGGTGGTGGTATTCAAAACGACCGTCATGCCATTAAAAGGAATGTTCCAAACCAGTTTTTGCCAACGGGAAAATTTCAGATCAGGCGAAAGTTCCGAATGAATTCCTGCCAACTGAAAATCGGAGACAATTTGTTTCAGAATTTCCTGCTCAGGAACATTGTACGAACCAATAATCAGCTTTCCATAATCGAGGTGATGAATATGCCCAGGCCCAATTTTGTTCGAGCAGATAAATGCCAATCCGCCCGCAATGGCAACTCCCGGCAACTGAGCCGAAAGATCTTCTTCGAGACCTAGCCCATTTTGCAACAAAACCACAACACTTTTAGCATGAAGAATCGGCTTGATCAATTCGGGCAAATGGTGATTCCCGGTCGTTTTCAGGCAAACCAGAATCACATCGCATAAAGGCATTTCTTCCGTATTGGGATATGCATTCACTTCCGACAAATGAAAATCGCCATTTACGGATTCAACCTGAAGTCCATGATTGCGAACATATTCATAATCGCTCCGGAATAAAAAATGAACTTCATGACCAGCCTTGGCCAGCATTCCGCCATAAAATCCGCCCAAAGCGCCTGTTCCAATTACTCCGTACCTGATTGCCATTTTCAAATCTGATTTCTGTGTTCAGGCAAAAATAACTACAAAGCCAGTTTTAAGTAGCTTAAAGACTGTTGAGCCAATAAATCGTAACAAAAAAGTTACAAGCCACCTGCTACACATAAATCACTCAAAAGAATTCATTAGTTTTGAGAACCAAACATCTAAACACTAATACACCTAACATGAAATTAACTCTTTTTTCACTGCTACTAATACTTACCGGTCTTTCCATTCAAAACTTATCGGCTCAGGAAACCAAATCGATCTCGTCTCCTGACGGAAATCTTACCATTATCATTCAACTTGACAAAGATGGAGCCTTGAGTTATTCTTTCAATGCTTTTAAGCAAGCAGCTATTTTAAACTCACCAATGGGATATTCTGCCGGGAATTCAGTTTCGGTGCCTTCCTCTGGTTGGGCTATCAAAAATTCTGAACAACATTCAGTAATCTCTGTATGGAAACCAGTATGGGGCAAACGGTCGGTGGTTCCTGACGAATACAACGAAATAACGTTTAATCTTATTGGTCCGGATACCACTAAACTTCAGCATTTATGTTTGGAAGTCAGAGCATACAATGATGGTGTAGCTTTTCGCTACAGTGTGCCGGATGAAGAGAAAAACAGTTTAATAGCCACATCAGAATTAACTGCCTATCACTTTGCTGGCGACTACACAGCCTGGTTCTATAACGGCGAAAACGCAAATATTGGCCCTGTAAAACTTTCGGAAAACGATGCGAAACGATTGCCGGTAATGACTGTCAAAGCCAGTGATAAATTATACATGGCCATTCATGAAGCAAATTTAGCAACTGGCGATCCTCTGGTTCTTCAGTCCACAAAAGGCAGTACCTCTTTTTCTGTTGTTTCTAATCCTGGAACTCTGAAAGCAGGTTTTCAATCGGCCTGGCGGGTGATTCTTTGCGGTAAAACGCCCGGCACGATGGTCGACTCGCATATGATCGAACTTTTAAACCCTCCGGCAGTGGGCGATTTCTCGTGGGTAAAACCCGGAGTCGCAGTATGGGACTGGCGTATTGACGGTGCGCAAGTTGATGGCTTCACCTACGGAATGAATTATCCATCGTGGGTTCGTATGGTTGATTTTGCTGCCGAAAATAACATTCGCTACTTAGTTCTGGACGCCAACTGGTACGGCCCGGAACACGAAGCAAAATCAGACCCGCTGAAAGGCGATAAAGTGAATGATGTAAAGAAATTACTTCAGTATGGGAAAGAAAAAGGAATCGGGATCTGGCTGTATCTTAACGATGTAGGTGGGCGCAAATTCCCGATTGAACAAACCTTGAAACAATATGGTGACTGGGGCGCTGCTGGCATCAAATATGGATTTATGAGGGGCAATCCCACTGAAAAAAATGAATGGACACGCAAGATTACGGAACTATGTGCACAAAATCACCTCCTTTGCGATTTTCACGATGGGCCGGTACATCCTTACGGACAGATGCGCACCTTCCCCAACGCAATAACTCGTGAATATTGTCATGCCCAGTTAGATGGACATCATGTTTTTGTTCCTTCAACTTTTGTGACTACCGTTTTTGTAAATATGTTGTCGGGACCAATCGACATGAATAATGGGATGTTCGATCTTCGACAAGGGAAGACGACTCGTGTTGACGAAAATCAACCAGTTCCATCCACCTTGGTTTCGGAAGCTGCTCGCACACTAATTGTTTTTTCAGGGGCAACGATTATTCCTGACATTCCTGAATATTACCGTAAATATCCCGATTTGCTGAAATTTATTGCTTCGCAGAAAATGCCATGGCAAGAAAGCAAAACACTTTCAGGAGAAATTGGCGAATACATTGTGGAAGCACGACAAGCAAACGACGGAGTTTGGCTTGTTGGTGCTGCTTCCAATGAATCGCCCCGGGAGCTTGATATTCCACTCAGTTTCCTGAAACGTGGAAAATATGATATGACAATTATTCAGGATGGCGACAATGCCCATTACCTTACCAATCGCGAGGTATTGAAATCGGAGAAAAAAATCATGAAGCCGTCAGAAACAGTGCATGTAAAACTTGCCGCCGGTGGTGGCGCCTGCCTGATTATTAAAGAAGTGGGCAGACTAAATTGAGAATTTCAATTACTCACATCTTGTTAACATTGAATTTTAAGAAATTACCTATGATCAACTGCAATTCTTGACACTTGCCTAATTCTGCATCACCTAAATTTTCAGAATCAACAAAGCCTCAAAACATTTTGCGCTTCTAAATGGTTTTATTACTCAGTTTCAAACTTATAGATGAAGCAATAATGGAAACCAAAGCATTTGTATTCGAGCAAACTTTTCAGGTACCAAGCTCATTTGTTTGGCAAGCTATAACAGACAGAGATGAAATGAAACTCTGGTATTTCGATCTTCCGGAGTTTAAACCGGAAGTTGGCTGTGAATTTCGATTTATGGGAGGACCAGCTGAGGACCGGCAATACCAACACATTTGTCGGGTTACGGAGGTTATTCAAAGCAAAAAAATTGCATACTCCTGGCGTTACTACGGTTATGAGGGAAGCACACTGGTGACTTTTGAGCTTTTTGATGAAGGCAACCAAACCAGGTTGAAACTAACACACGAAGGTCTGGAAACATTTCAGGCTGACAACCCCGATTTCGCAAAGAAAAACTTTGCAGAAGGATGGACCTGGCTCATAGGTACTTCATTAAAGGAATTTCTTGCAAAAAAACAGAAACTTTAAAATTATACCCAATGAAAATCGCTTCAATTATCGTTCGTGTCTTGATGGGTCTCATGTTTGCATTTGCGTCCATCGTTGTGCTATTTAAACTCATGCCTCAACCTGAACAAACAGGCAATGTTAAAATCTTCATGGATGGAATGACCGCTTCGGTCTACCTGATGACCACCGTGAAAATTGTTGAACTCATATGTGCCATTGCTTTTCTATCCGGAAGATTTGTTCCGTTGGCAAGTGTGGTTATCTTTCCAATTACCCTGAATATTCTGTTGTTCCATGTATTTCTGGAACCATCAGGATTACCTGTTGCAGTATTGCTAATGATTGGGAATCTGTTCCTGGCATTTTATTATCGCGACAAATACAAGCCGATGTTAGCCCCAAAATAAGAAATTGTGTTTCTCATCATTCAAACAGATAGCACGAACCAGTCAAATCCAGATTGATTCGTGCTTTTTTATGTCAGATCCTGAACTGTTAAAAAGCGGAATTTAACAGTTACCGGATATTTTTTTCGCTAAATTTAAAGTGTCTAAAAAAGATAGCCATGAAACGAAAAGTATTTATCTTAGCCATTTTTGCATTGATTTCCTATTCGTTATCAGCTCAATCGAAACAGGACTCAAAATCAAATTCAATCAAAATCGGGTTCAATTCCTATCAGCAAATTCTGAATGATACGTTGAAATTAAGCGTTCCACCCGAAGGCGAAAATCGTCAATTCTTATTTCAGAAAAATGAGCTGCAAAACCAGGATCTTGCGCAATTTGACGCCCAGAGATCTATCATTTCAGATCAACAGTTCAGGATGCCGATATTGAATCCCGCATTTAAATCGGAAATGCCCGCAATGAGGCCTGATTCCTCAGTTCATTTCTTTCTTCGCATCAAAAAGATTGGGAAATAAGATTCAATTCCCGAAAAAATGAGGCTTCCGGCCTTTAACATTTATCCGTAATTTCAGCTCAATTCCATTGCTTCAATATCGATTTTCAACTAACTTGCATCCTCAAATTCAGATAAATATAAAAACCTAATCAACTAAAATGAAACGAACAGCCTTTTCAATGATGACTATTCTTCTGGTCATCTTTTTTTCTGTAAGTCAGGCATTTGCAGAAATTAAATTACCTTCCATTTTTTGCGACAACATGGTGATGCAGCAGCAAACTCAGGCCGCAATTTGGGGCAAAGCCAGTAAAAACGCGACCGTTAGTATATCCACATCATGGAATGGGAAAAGCTACAGCGCCAAAGCTTCGGCAGATGGTAGCTGGAAAATACAAGTTGTAACGCCTAAGGCTGGCGGCCCTTATGAAATCACGATCAGCGACGGCAAATCACTGAAACTAAAAAATGTATTGATCGGCGAGGTTTGGGTTTGCTCCGGACAATCGAACATGGAAATGCCTATGAAAGGATATAAAAACCAACCGATTATGGGTGGTTTAGATGCTATCGCACTTTCTTCAAACCCAAACATCCGGTTGTTCTCGGTTAAAAAAGCCACCAGCGTGGAGCCACTTGACGATTTGACCGGTGGATGGAAATTGTGCGAACCCGAAAATGTAGCCGAATTTAGTGCAACAGCCTATTACTTTGGATTAATGTTGAATAAAGTCCTGAAAGTTCCGGTTGGCCTGATCAATACAAGCTGGGGCGGAACCCGTATCGAACCATGGATCAGTGAAATGGGATGCAAAAACTTCGATTGGGTGAAACTTCCGGAGAAGAAACCGGTTGAAAACCTCTCGCAACAAACACCAACCGTTCTGTTCAACGCCATGATCAACCCGATTGTAGGCTATGGAATGCGTGGCGCTATCTGGTACCAGGGAGAATCGAACCGCAACGAACCCAAAGAATATCAGAATCTGATGCCGGGACTAATCGAAAACTGGCGCTCTTTGTGGGGAATCGGCGAATTCCCATTTTACTTTGTTCAGATTGCTCCATTTGATTACGGCCCAACCGGATTGAGCTCAGCTTACCTTCGCGAAGCCCAATTAAAAGCATCAACAGCGATTAAAAACATCGGCATGGCTTGTATCATGGATATTGCTGAAAAAGATTGCATCCATCCGGCAGCCAAAGAAACGGGATCGAAACGCCTCGCCTTGCTTGCACTGGCTCAAACCTACGGGATAAAAGGAATTGCCAGCCAAAGTCCTGTTCTGAATGAGATGAAGGCTGATGCAGGAGTGGTTAAACTGACCTTCGACAATGCACCCAACGGATTAACTTCGTATGGTAAGGAATTAAGTTGCTTCGAACTGGCTGGAGCCAATAAACGTTTCTTCCCAGCTAAAGCTTTCATAACCGGAACTGGCATTACCTTAATTTCGCCTTCTGTTGCTGAACCTGTTGCCGTACGTTATGCATTTAAAGATTTTATTGTCGGCGACTTATTCAGCACAGAAGGATTGCCAGTTTCATCATTCAGAACCGACGAATGGGAACCTGAAAAATAAACGATCGGGTTATCTCCATAAAAAAGCAAAACCTCTGATTTCATATCAGAGGTTTTGCTTTTTTATGGAGCTGAACAATCTGCATTCAGTAGATGATTAGCCTTTCTATCCGAAGAATTAATTATTACGAATATCCGATTGCATACTTAATTGAATCTACAATTGGGGCTTTGCCCCAAACCCTAAATCCTTTTTTGTCTTAACACAAAAAAGGATTCAAAAAAAGTCAAGGCAGAGTCCGCTTCGCTCGAAAAACTAACGTTCGACGGCTAAAATCTTTTAAACTCGCCTATCGGCTCAAACAGAAAAGATTTTTTAACGCCGCCTTCACTTGTTTTTCGGCTCACCGGCCAAGGCCAGTCACTCTTCTTTAAGTTTTAGGTAAAAAACGGATACTCATTTAATTATTGCACTTTCCAAACCAGTACATCGGCGGTTTTCATCGATTTGCTGCCAATCAAAACTTTGGCATTAGCCGGAAGGTTCATTTCATAAACCTTATCGGAGTAATTCATGGCTATCCCAAATCCATCGCGATATTCAACCATAATTCCCTGCGGATAATTCTCCACCGGAATACCTTGCTGTTTGTACAATTTAGTAAGTACCTGTTTTTCCAAATCACCTGTTTTGGAGTCAACACCAATGTAAGTTACCGTTCCTTTACCCAGTTTGTGGAAAACAATGGCCGACGTTCCGGCGTAGAAATCGCCTTCGTACGTTCCCCAGGTTTCTGTTCCGGCGAAAGGTTTTAGCAGATCGCCCCAACTGGTCCATGCAAATTCCTGATTGTTGAATTTTATTTTATCCGGAGATTGCGGCATCAACAAATCGTACGATTCAACCTCGGCGCCAAACAATTTCCACATCGGCTGATAGAATTTGGCTTCCCACAAATGTCCGCTGCGATCCTGAATTCCGGTACGGCAGCTCATCACCAGATTACCGCCCTTCTCGGCATAAGCAGTCAATTTATCAATCATCTGCTGATCGATCATTTCGTAAGCGGGTACAATCAAAACCGGATAATTGGCAAAATTGGTGGTGTCGCGTACAAAATCAACCGGAGCGCCAAACGATTTCACGGCTTTGTAATATTTCAGGAAATGACCCTCAGTATTCCATTCGGTGGTTTGTTTGTTCAGATTGAGTCCCTGAACATTGTCGGTATTAATCAGGATTCCGGTTTTACGCTGTTCGTAAGCTTTTGGCAGTGCAGCTTTCGGGTCGTAATTTTTACGCAACGTCTGTATTTCCTGAATAAACTGGCTGAATTCTTTTCCTCCGGGAGTTGGTGTTACACCATCGGGGCCTACCATGCCATAATGGTATTGCTCGTAACCATACAATGGAGCACGAAAGCGATACGAACAGGTAAATTTACTTCCTCCGGCAAACACGTGCCACAAATACATGTGGATAGCGCCCGGAAGTGGCTGCGGATTGATGCTTCCCCAGTTCACCTGACCAGGCTGAAGTTCCATAACGCCGTAAGCGCCTTTCAGCGGACGGAAAAAATCGTTGGCCATGGCAATGCGCGAATATTCACCCACGCGGTAACCTTTCGGTCCGATACCTAGATCGCCACCATAAACCATATACCGGGTATAAGCCACAAAATCCAATTCTTTGCTCTGACCAACATAGCCCACATCGTACATCGGAATATAGTTTGAAGTAATCCATTGGTCTTTCGAAGCGTATTTTTTGATTTCGCGGGCCTGTTCATCCAGAAAAGTTGCTGTTTCGGCATCGGCAAAACGATAATGATCGAGTTGCCCATGAAGGTTCATCCCCCATTGTTTGTGAAGCGGGATATTTATCTCGTCGAAACTGGAATAAGTCCCGCTCCAGAAATTGTTTCCCCATGACTGGTTCAACGCATCAATGGTTTTGTATTTTTCTTTCAGCCAGTCACGAAACCTCTGAGGCGCATCAACACCATAATCGAGAAAACGGCGAGGCTCATTATCCACTTGCCAACCAATCACACGTTTATCATTTCCATAACGTTTGGCCAGTTCAGCAATCATTTTCATCGAATACATGCGGAAATAATTGCTCGAAAAAGTGGCATGTTGCCGTCCGCCATGATCCATTTTCGTACCATCCTCGTTGGTTGCAAGCACATCCGGGTGTTTGCGCACCAGCCACACCGGTGGAGTTGCTGTTGAGGTACACATCACCACTTTCAGGTTATATTTGGCAGCAAGTTGCAGTGACCGATCGAGCCACCGGAAATCGTATTTTCCTTCTTCGGGTTCAAGTTCTGCCCAGGCAAATTCGGCAAAGTGGGTAAATTCGAATCCCATTTTGGCCATGTTCTGGAAGTCGCGCTCCCATTGTGTCGAGTCCCAATGTTCAGGATAATAGTAAACGCCCACAGAAGTTAGGTCTTTGGCCGGGAAAAATTTCCCGATATTCTGAGCATTCAAATTGAAACTCAAGAAAAGCCCGAATATACTCAGAATTAGCAGTTTCGGTAATGATACAAATTTCATCAGCATGATCATTTGATTTAGATTTTAGGGTAATAAATTGGCAATACAAGTATAATTCATTTCACCGGATTTTTATGAAAAGAAAAAATCCTGAACCCATAAATTCATGGACTCAGGATTTTTTAATATGGAGTATTGCATAACGTTCAACTCGCCAGAATCAACTCTTCCAACGCTATGGCTTTGGGATGAAGGATGTCGTTTTCGAGGTGAACATGTACATGCAAATCATCATCAAACTCTTTCAGTTTCTCATACAGAACCCGAAACGTATCGGATGCATCACGAGGTGGAGTATAGTTGCTGCTTAGTTTTGACAACCGCTGCATCATGATGCCGGCAGTTTCGTGCTCGGTTTCCATCACCCTCGCGGGAACTTTTACCGATCCGAAACCAGGCCTGTCAACATGTGTCAGGTCTGATTTGGCCTGATTCAATTTTTTAATATAGGGGAACAAAACAAGCTCTTCTTTTTTCAGATGAAGGAGCATCTCGTTTGAAATTTGTTTAAACAGACTCTGAATAATTGCGAGTTCAGAATGCGTTGCACCATACGAATCAACCACTTCAGAGGTAAGTGCCTTGATCTGCAAAATGGCATTTTTCACATACTCATGATGCGTTTGTATAATATAATCGGTCAAGTAATCACAGTTCCAGTTGTTATAATTGTGAGTCGATAATACGTTCTCATTCGTGATTTCTACAGCCGAAGAATTAATCAGATTTGGCATCGCAAAGAATTTTATAGTCAGTTCTCTCCAAAACTAATGAAAATTCCCATTTCCCACGGTTAAAAAAGCACCAAATTTATATCATTGGTGTCCCGGTAAAATTCTGAGATTCTTCGCTTCGCTCAGAAAAACAGTTATTTACACGAGTCTGGAGGGAAAGAAGGGTAGGTTTGCAGCAAAGCCGCAAACCTACCCTTCTTTCATCACACCTCATTGATTGTCATTTCGAACAAAGTGAGAAATCTTAATGTGATATGAATTGCTAAGTTTTACCGAACTATAGCGAATTTCATTAAAAGAAAAATCCTGAATCCGGATTTTGGACTCAGGATTTTTACAAAAACCCCTATTTATAAACCAACTAACTTGCCAATACTAGCTGCTCCTTCTCAATAGCTTTCGGGAAAAGGATATTGTTTTCCAAATGAATATGACGGTGTAAATCGTCTTCGAATTCTTTCAGTTTTCCATAAAGTACCCGAAAGGTGTTACAGGCATCTTCCGGCGCTGAATAACCATCGCTGATCCGGTACATTTCCTTCAGAATTAATCCGGCATTTTCGTGCTCTGCTTCCATCACCGAAATCGGTGAACCTATCGACCCAAAACAACCAGGATCGGTGCATTTACCCGCGGATTCATCGGCTACAAGCTTTTTGATATACGGAAAGAGTATCATCTCTTCCTTTTGCAGGTGAGCCAATAATTCTTCAGCTAAATCCTGAAACAATTCGTTTATCCGGATGACTTCGGAATGATGCTCGCCATGAACATCCGCTACTTTTTGTGCCAACGGCAGAATTTGTGGAATCGCCTTTTTTACATACTCATGATGTGTATTCTGAATGTAATCGGCCAGAAATCCGATGTTCCAGCTATCAAAATCGTGAACGGCTGAACCTACTTTATTTTGCAGGTTTTCCAATGCCCGAATGACGATTGACTCATCGGTCTTGGCATTTGCACAGGCCTCTGAAACCGAAATCTTTCCACCACAGCAAAAATCAATTCCGTAGCTGCTGAACACATCGGCAGCCCTGAAATCGAGTTTTACAATTTCCCCTACTGATTTATTTTTAATGTTTTCCATTTTTTTTGATTTTATTAGTGTTACATCGCCTCGCTGGTTAGAAACCGACGGACATCTTCAAATATATTTTATGCATTCTCCTTTTTCACCGACCAGCCAAAGACCAGTCCGGCAACGAAATACACCAATGCCACCACTCCCACTGCAAAAATGGTATCGCCGATCACCCGCAACCAGCGAAGGGTTTGCATAAATGGCTGTTGAAGGAAATCGGCAGACCGGGCGTACCATGTACCATACTGAACACTGGCTACTGTTTGCAGCAATCCAACGGGCAATACACTGATCAATACCATCAGGGCAAGACCAATATTGATTGACCAGAATGCAATGGATAACGATTTATCATTCCACACACTTTTCACCCACATGTTCCGGAGAACAAAAAGCATAAGTGAAATTCCAAGCATTCCGTAAACGCCAAACAATGCGGTGTGCCCATGCACTGCGGTGGTATTTAATCCTTGCATGTAATACAAAGCGGTTGGTGGATTGATAAGGAATCCGAAAATACCTGCTCCAACCAGGTTCCAAAATGCTACTGAAATCAATCCGTAAATTGGCCAGCGGTAAGCTGTCAGCCAGTTGGTATGTTTACTCAGTTTGTAATTGTGCCATACTTCGAAACCCATCAGCACCAACGGAACGACTTCCAATGCACTGAATGTCGCTCCCAAAGCCAGGATTGCAGTTGGCGTTCCGGTGAAATACAGGTGATGGAACGTTCCGATAATACCTCCGCCCAAAAAGACGATCGTTGAGAAAAGAACAGCTGTTGTTGCCGATTTTATCCGGAGCAACCCAAGTTGTACGAAAATAAAGGCCGAAACAACTGCGGCAAAAACTTCGAAAAACCCTTCAACCCAAAGGTGAACCACCCACCAGCGCCAGTATTCGGCAACGGCCAGATTGGTTTGCTGTCCCCACATCAGCCCGGCGCCATAAAAAGAGCCGATGGCAGCCGAAGCAACCACAAAAAGAATAATCAGGTTACGGCTTTCGGAAGGAGTTTTCAGGATTGGGATTAACGGGCGAACCATCAAAGCCAGCCAGATGAATAGACCAGCGAACAGGAAAATCTGCCAGAAGCGGCCAAGGTCAACATATTCGTAACCCTGATGACCGAACCAAAAGTTCTGAGCCAGTCCCAGTTTCTGCATTACGCCCATCCATTGGCCAGCCAACGAACCTACAACAATGACTAGCAGCGCTCCAAACAACACGTTAACGCCAAGTCGCTGAAACTTAGGTTCGTAGCCCGAAACTGCCGGAGCAATGTATAAGCCAGTAGCCAGCCACGAAGTCGCAATCCAGAAAATAGCCAACTGTACGTGCCAAGTTCGCGAGATCGAATAAGGTAAAATGGTATCAAGGTTTAGTCCGTAAAAAGAGTTTCCTTCGACACCAAAATGCGCGGTAACAACACCCATGATCACCTGAACCAGAATCAAAGCTGTTACAATAACAAAGTATTTCAGGGTCGCCTTCATCGATGGCGTCGAGGTGAGATTGATCAGCGGATTAGTAGCCGGCATTTCAATGTGTTCCTCATTATCGCGGGTGCGGGCATACTGATAGGCCATTAAGGCAACACCCAATAGCAAAATAATCACGCTGAAACCAGTCCAGATGTGCAAATCGCCTGTAGCCACATTGGCAACCAATTCTTCGTGCGGCCAGTTATGTGTATAAGTCAATTCACTTCCGGGACGCTCGGTAACGCAAGCCCACGATGCCCACCAAAAGAAAGCAACCATCTTTTCTATCCGATCCTGTGATTTAATCGAATTTTCAGGAATGGAATAACTCTCACGCAGTTTAGCCATTTCAGGATTGTTAGTAAATAATCCGGAGTAAAAAGTACTGGTGCTCTGAATGGCTGAAGCTCTGGTTGCACTTACAGTAATTGTTTTAGCCGATTCGCTGTAAGTGTTTTTCCGGATATCCTGCTGAAGTTTGATCTTCAGGAACGCCTGATCTGCCGGATCAATTTCAGTAAATTTTTTACTGAATTTTTCCATCGACAGGACGTCGAGCATTGCAATTGCTTCTTTGTGAAGCCAGTCTGCTGTCCAGTCGGGTGCCTGATAAGCGCCATGCCCCCAAACACTTCCCAATTCCTGGCCGCCAATCGATTGCCATACATTTTGACCATCGCGAATGTCTTGTCCGGTAAATAGCACCGTTCCGTCAGCGGTTACCACTTTGTCGGGAATTGGCGGTGCCTGATGGTAAATCTCAATTCCGAAGTAACCGAGCACTCCGAAACTGAGCACCATTACCGCAGTAAATCCAAACCATAGTTTTCGAATGTTCATAGTGAATAGATTAATGATTTATATTTTGTATTTCCAGTTAATTATTTATATTTAATATTTACAGCTAATTAATTATCCTGAAACAAATATAGATCAGCGTCAGGTCCTGATTTTATGAGCAGGATCATAAGGCATTAATTCACTCAAATAACTATCATTCAATATGTAACAAGTAATTTTGTTGATTTTAGAAAATAAGTTTTGAATATAAATAAGATTAAAATCTCTTAAATTATTCTTTTGATTAAATTTGAAGATCAAATTGCCCAACTATGATTGACGAAGACCTACTTAATGAATTTGGCGCTGTGGAAATAAAAATCGGAAAAGGGGTGCACCTCTTTCACGAAAAACAAAAAGCGGCGCATTATTTCCAGATTAAATTCGGAAAAATAAAAATGTTTAACCTCACCGCCGATGGAAAAATCTTCACCCAAGGTTTTTTTGAAGCTGGTGGAAGTTTTGGCGAACCTCCTCTTTTCACTGATTCGAATTACCCGGCCTGCACCATTGCAGAAGAAGATACGACCTTGTTAAAACTCTCGAAGTCCAGATTTTTTAAACTCCTGAAGGAAAACCCCGATATTCATTTCGAAATTACCCGAATGCTGGCAACTCGCTTGTTGTACAAATCGATGCAACTGAAAGTGATTTCGAGCTTTAAACCTGAACACCGCATTTTAAGCCTGATTGATTACTTGAAAAAAGAAGAAGGTATTCCGGAAAGTCAAAAATTCGGGGTGAGCCTCACCCGTCAACACATTGCCGACCTGACTGGGTTACGCGTTGAAACCGTAATCCGCACAGTAAAAACACTGGAAAAAGACGGGAGTCTGAAAATAATCGGGCATAAAATTTACAGGTAGTAAAATCTTTAGGATTTGGCGCTAAACTGGGTTCATAACTCTTGCGTCAATCCTTGTACTTCGGTATAACAGCAACATAAAAAACAGACTGAGTATAAAAAATACGGTAATGGCCAGCACCGAAAAACGCATGCTACCAGTGATTGCTTCGATTAGTCCAAAGCTAAAAGTACCGGCAACGGTGGCAAGTTTTTCCATCACATCGTAAAAGCTGAAAAACGAAGTGTGGTCTGTGGTATCGGCCGGAAGCATTTTGGAATAGGTGCTGCGAGCCAGCGATTGCGAGCCACCCATGACGATGCCAATAAAAAATGCCACAGTTAAAAACCCAATGGCATCGGTAACAAAATAAGCGCCTATACAGATAATGGCCCACGAAACAACCGTGATCATGAGCGCTCTCAAATTTCCCAATTTTTCGGAAATGCGGGCAAACATCCAGGCTCCCAACATTCCAACGAGTTGAATGGCCAGAATGGTTGGGATAAGTATATTTTCGCGCAAGCCTAATTCCTTTTCGCCATAAGTTGCAGCCATAAACATAGTTGTCAGCACACCCATCATCAGGAAGAAAAAGCCGGTCAAATACAGACTAAGTTGGCGAGACTTCCGAATCTGATTAAATACCGTTCGCAATTCCTTATACCCATTTGTCCAAACAGACTCGTGTTTCGTCCGCTGGCGATACGTGTATTTGGGCAAGCGGCTAAACGTGATCTGCGAAAAACCAATCCACCACAAAAAAACCGTAACAAACGAAATACGGGCAGGCAAGGAACTATCGGCAGCAATACCAAACAGATTGGGTTCCATGATCATCAACAGGTTAAAAAGCAGCAATACAACACCACCCAGGTAACCCATCGAATACCCACGCGCGCTTATCCGATCCTGATCTTCAGGCTCAGCAATAACCGGAAGAAACGAATTGTAGAACACGATGCTTCCGCCATAACCAATGGTTCCCAACGCAAATGCAATTACGCCCAGTTCGATGTGATTTTTGTCGAAGAAGAATAAAGCCCCGCAAGCCGTGGCGCCAATCAGCGTAAAGGCACGCATGAAACCTTTGCGACGACCCGTATAGTCGGCCATCGACGAAAACAAAGGCGACATAATGGCAACCAACAGGTATGCAACGGCAATTGCCCACGAATAAAGAACTGTATTTATTACCGGCAACCCAAAGAAATGAACCGTAAAATCGTTTCCCGTGCGGGTAATCGTGTTGTAATAAATGGGAAAAATAGCTGATGCGATGGTTAACTGGTAAACTGAATTGGCCCAATCGTACATTACCCATCCCCGTACAATACGTTTATCGCCTTTCACAATCGTTTGAACGTCGTTTCGCTTTATCATGCATTCCTAGTTTTATAGTTGCGGTATTATTTGTCCAAAATTTCAAGTTTAGCGTAAACGTAGTTATTTCTTTTTTCCATTTATACTGCACATTAAAAAAAAATTGCCCACCCTTGTGAGGCAGGCATTTTATATCCGTAAAAACAAACTTTCCGTTTGTTTTGCTATTCAATCTTGATCGTGTAAGTGAACGAAGTTGGTTCGGCAAAAACCTGGTACTGAGGCAAAGGTCTTGGGCCACAACCTGCAGAACCGACTCCGAGTGTTTTATGACTGATGCATAACACAGTAGCGCTGCTTTGTGGCAAATCAATGCGGTACTCGGTTTTTTCCATTTCTTCGTCGGTATAAGGCAGGGCGGTAATTTGCATCAAATCCTTGTCGCTGGTTACTTTAATGCCCGCTCCGGCTTTCTGCGAAATTTCGGTCCAACGAACATCTTCGTGATTTCCGTTATCCATCGGCTTTTCGTATGGAGTCATCTGTTCGGCAATTGTGCTGCTGTAAAGACCAACATCGAAACCTCTTTTGCGGTCGCTGTAGTTTTCCATCGGGCCTCTTCCGAAATACGAAATCTGATCGAGTTGCTTGTTCAACATTAACCGAACGCCGATACGTGCAACCACTAATTTCGGATTATTTGAATCTACTTTATTGCTGGCTTTGATTTCGCCATTGCCGTTTACCGAGTAAACAACTTCGTAGGTAGCTTCAAATCCGTTCTTTCCTTCAGCCTTCATTTTTACTGAAATCCGGGCATTGTTGGCATCAACCTGATTGGCTTCAACTTCAGTAACAGTCCATTTCAGCTCTTTCAAACCGTTTTTAACCCAGTCGCGGTCGGCCCACATATCGTCGTTGCGGTGAGGTGCACGCCACAAATGCAGTTTCGGCCCACCTTCGCCTGTCAACAATTCCTGATTGCCTTTTTTGATGCTTGTGAACGTTCCAACTGCTTTGTCGAAAGCCAGAGAGAAGTCTTTTCCTTTAACCAAAACCTCTTTTTCGTTCTGGGTTAATGTAACCGGCACATTAGCAACAGCAACAGGCGCTTCAGCCACTTTTACCGGCAACTGGAATTGATGTGTTGAGACTTCGAAACCTTTCTTTGCCCACAATTCGTCGTTGTTTTGTGTGAACGAAATTCTCACAAAATATTCTGCTCCCGGTTTTGGATTAGTTACCTTGCAAGGCACACTAACAATTTGTTCAGCTCCGGGTTTCAATTCCTGAAGGTTCAGTTTTCCGCTTGAAATCACTTTACCATTTTCAGCAAGGCTCCAAGAACCGGTAAATCCATTCAGGTTGATAAACTGGAAGCGGTTACGGATTTTGACGGTTGCTTTTTCAGCATCAGCAACTGTAATTCCAATCCACTGATACGCTTTTTTCATTTCCGGATAGTGTGGTTTAGGCGAACGATCGGAGAAAACTGTTCCCTTGTGGATGAAATATTTGTCGTTCGGAAATTCGCCAAATCCGCCGCCATAAGCGATAATCGGATGTTTCGGATCGCGGTTGTTGTACAATCCCTGATCCTGATATTCCCAAATAGCGCCACCCAAAAGGGCTGGATATTTATCGAACAAATCGTTGTATTCACCAATAGCTCCCATGGAGTTGAACATGGCATGAGCATACTCGCACAAATAGAACGGCTTGGTGTAGGCCGTGTCGCTTAAAGCAATCTTTTCAGTTCCTTCCGGACTGGTGTACATCCTTGAATCAATATCGGCAGGATTATTTTTCTTGATTCCGAAGCGTTCGTAATGAACAAAACGGGTTGGATCGATGGCTTTAATCGCGTTCATCGCAGCTACAAAATTGGAGCCTATTCCGCCATTCTCATTTCCAAGCGACCACAACACAATCGATGCATGGTTTTTAAAGTTCTCAGTATTGGCCACGTTGCGGTCAATAATCTGTGCCTTAATCGTAGGTTCTTCGTCGAACTTTCCATCGTAACCATGACACTCCACATTGGCTTCGGCAACCAGCCAAATTCCCCATTCGTCACACAGTTCGTACCAGCGTGGATCGTCGGAATAGTGGCAAGTGCGCACGTGGTTACAATTTCCTTGTTTGATCACTTCCAGATCGCGAATCATTTGAGCCTCGGTAATGGCATGACCAACTTCAGGCCAATGTTCGTGGCGGTTAACACCTTTCAGCTTGATTGGCGTTCCGTTAACCAGGAAAAGACGGCCTTTAATCTCAATTTCGCGGAACCCGGTTTTTGACGACAAAATTTCGGTGGTTTTTCTGCCTTCGTTCAAGGTTAAAACAGTAGTATATAATTTTGGCGTTTCTGCTGTCCATTTGGCTGGATTCTTCACCGGAAATTTCAGGGTAACAACCTGCTCTTCACCAGGATTCAAAGCAGGAACAGCAACTTCGGCTTTTGCACCTTTCACTTCTTTGATTCCATCGAAAAGTGTAGCAACCAGTTTCTGAGCGACTCCTTTTGATGAGCCGTAATTTTTAATCTTAGCGGTTACGTCAACAGTTGCATTTTCATATTTCGCATCAAGATCGGTTTTTATGAAATAGTCGCGAACATGCGTATCAGGAGTACTCCAGAGCGTCACATTCCGGAAAATACCGCTCAACCGCCACATGTCCTGATCTTCAAGGAAACTTCCGGCAGTAAAACGGTAAACCTCAACTGCCAGAATGTTTTTGCCCGGTTTAACGTATTTGGTTACATCAAACTCAGCAGCGTTGCGGCTGTTAATGCTGTACCCCACTTTTTCGCCATTGATCCACAGGAAGAAACCGGCATCAACACCATCGAAAGTAAGAAATAACTGACGACCATTCCAGTTTTGAGGAACTTCAAACTCGCGGCGGTAACTTCCAACGGGATTTCTTTCTTTGTAGGCAGTGAAAGTTTTTGGTGGTTCGCTCATCACATGAGGATAATCTTTTTTGAAGATATAACCCATATTCCTGTAGTATGGAGTTCCGTAGCCCAAAACCTGCCAGTTTGATGGGACCGGAATTTCTTTCCAGCCCGATACATCAAACGAAGGTTTGTAGAAATCGACCGGGCGCTGCTGTGGCCATGCTACCCAATTGAATTTCCACATACCATTCAGGCTTTGGCAAAACGACGAAGCATGGCGAATTGCTTTTAGCGCTTCGGCCTGATTGCCGTAAACCATTAATGTGGCATGAGCCGGTTCTTTGTTGATGCCCAGTAATTCGGGATTCTCAATTTCGGGAGGAATAGCTGCCCCCACAACTACAGTATCAGTACTATTAGCAGATACTGAATTAATCGTTGAATTTTGCTCAACGAATTGTTTTTTTGTTGAAGAAGTCGATCCATTGCGAAAGGCTTGTGCAATGAAAACGGCCATTATGGCCAGACTTATAAATACAAATCTTCTCATTTTTAAAATGGGTTTAGTTATTTTAATGCCGAAATTACATATAAAAAAGAGAAGAGGCATTCAATTATATTCATTCATATGTCCATATGGATTTCATTGACAGTTCTTTCACATTGACATTCTGACACTTAAAAACAATGCTACCTTACTTCGTTCAATTTTACTGAAATCGGTTTACTGGCTTCTCCGGCATAAATGCTTACATGAGGGAATGGTATTTCAATTCCTTCGCGATCGAAGGCTTCTTTAATTTCGATGAAAACACTGTTTTTCACAGCGGTATAATTGGTTTTCTCGAACCAAACGCCAAACGTAATGTTGATGCTGCTGTCGCCAAACGACTGAAAAAGAATATACGGTTCAGGTTCTTCGAGGCATAGCGGATTGTTTCGGGCAACATTTTCGAGTACCGATTTTACTTTCCTAAGATCTTCTTTGTAAGCGACCCCAATCTGAAAATCGAGCCGACGAATAGGAAAACGGGTTACATTTGTCAGTTCCGAAGAAATAACCGTTTGGTTCGGTATCCTGATCAGCAAATTATCGAAAGTTTTAATTTTTATCGAAAGTAAATCGATGGAATAAACAGTTCCGGATTTTTCGCCAATCCTCACCACATCACCGATCTCGAAGGATTTTTCGCCTACCAGGAAAAGCCCGCTAATGATGTTCCCGATACTGGTTTGCGAGGCCACACCAATGACAATACCCATCACACCTACAGCTCCAAAAAGTGCGGTTAAGTCGTAGTTTAATTCGCGGGTAACAATTAACACCAATCCGGTATATCCGGTATAGGTAACTGTCCTGGTAATTAACATCATACGTTGACGTGAAAGTTGTTTTCGCAACGACCGTCTCAGCATAAAAGCAATCATCTGGATGGAACTGAGGCCTATTATCAGGATAAAAACGATCCGGATAAATTTCTCGATGGTTGCCGGATTAATGTATTTTTCAAGACCGAGATCCATAGCTTAATTTTGATACATGTTTTTAATAAAGAAGAAACTTCGGCGGAGCAGTTTTCTTGATTCCGACAAGCGGGACTTGGCAATCAGAACGATATTCTTGCCCTGAATGTCGTCTCGGGTGCTTAAGCTGACACTCTCAGCCTGATCCTGTCCTTTAAATTCAATGGTAATGTAATTCGTCAAAATCTGATCGCCTTTCAGGTAGAGGTTAAACTCTTCAACCCGTAATATGAGGCGCTGCAAATCAAGTACTCCGAAAGTATTGTTAATAATTTCAACCGAGGCAATGGCTTCCCAAATCCGGGCATCAACCTCTTTCAGCGATTTGTAGTAATTACTACCAATTGAATAGGCAGGCTCCCCGCTGTCAATCTCGCCAAACCAGGTATCCGATAAGCGTTGCAATGGAATTTCCATCAGGCGGTTTTCGTCCTTCACTTCATTGAAATAAAATTGCAAAGTCAACGGAATCCGAAAAAACAAATTCGCCGATTCGCCGGCACTTATTTTGATGTTCTTGTTATTTTTGAAAACAACCGCTTTATTAGGTAAAGCAGGCACAACAATCAATTCATTCGAATTACCGGTATAAAACTGAAGAACATTAGGTCCATCAACCAATTCGTCAACTTCTTCAACCAATAAATCGTCGGAAGCCTGATCAACCACTTCACTTTTCACCAACCATCCGTTCTGAATATGCTTTACCACTATTTCAGAATAGCCAGCCTTAAATAACCGTGTTTGATTGGCTGCAAAATGATATTTTTTCCAGAAACTCCGCATATTCGTTTGAATTGACATTTTTCTGAATTAAAAGTAAAGTAAATTTTAATAGCATCAGCAATTGATCTGTCATCAAAAGGTTAAACATGTGCAATTCGCTTGCAACGCGGACATCGTGAACCATAATATCCCTCTGTTGTTTAAAGCACACTTATCTGTAGCAGAGTTTAGTCCAATCCATCTCAGTTATACTCCTGATGAAAACCGGACTTCGATTGCAACAGAAACCTCGGAATAAATTTAAACGAATAATTATGGACTCAAGTAAAAATAAAATGAGAGTTGAGATCTGGAGCGATGTTGTGTGCCCATTCTGCTACATCGGCAAACGGAAATTTGAAGCCGCCCTGTCAGAATTTAAAGAATCTTCAAATGTTGAAATTACATGGAAAAGCTTTCAGCTTTCTCCTGACACACGAACTGCCCCTGAGAAAAATATTCATCAATATTTGGCAGAACACAAAGGGATAAGCCTGGAGCATGCCAAATCGCTCAATAATCAGGTTACTAATCTTGCCAAACAGGTTGGTTTGGTTTTTAACTTCGATCAGGCAATTCCGGTAAATACATTCAACGCGCACCGATTTCTGCATCTGGCAAAACAGCACGGATTTCAGGAAGAAGCTGAAGAAAAATTATTCAAAGCTTATTTCACTGATGGCAAAAACACCGACGATCATCAAACGTTGATGCAAATTGGAAGTGAAATTGGCCTGAACCCTGATGAAGTAAAACAAGTTTTGGAGAGCGACCAATATGCGGGCGAAGTTCGGCAAGATGTTGTGGAAGCTCATCAATTGGGAGTACGGGGAGTTCCATTTTTTCTATTCGACCGGAAATATGCAGTATCGGGAGCTCAGGATAGCAAAGTTTTTTTAGAAAGCCTGGAAAAAGCATTTGCAGCGTGGCGAAAAGAAAACCCGAAATCAACTATTGAAATTACTGAAGGAGATTACTGCAGCCCGGACGGTGCCTGTAACTAGTGTCACGTCAACGTTATACTGTCGAAAAGATCGTCACCCTGAACTTGTTTCAGGGTCTCATCTAAGTAGAGATGCCGAAACAAGTTTGGCATGACGTTGCGACAAGAGTCTTTGGATACTACACTAGACATTTAGAATGAAGCAGCTCCGATGAGTTTGATCATTGGAGCTGCTTTTTCAATCTTATTTGGTTTTGATTCCCATATTGAGCGACCCGGTTAGCTTTCCGATGTCTTCCGGATTAATTACCCCGCGAATGCTAATCAATGTGTTACTGCTTCCACCAACTACGAGTAGCAACTCCGAAAGTTTACCGTTTGAGCCACTTCGTCCATAAAAGCGAACGACTTCATCTTTATCAGTTACTTCCATCAATACATCGTATTTGTTGTTTCTGAAGAATCCGTCAGCGTCCAGTTCCTTATAGAAATTAAGTTTCTGGTTCATAATCGAATCCTCAACCGACAAAACACGAATGCCGCTGATTTTATTCAAAATCTCAAGTTCATCGTCTTTCTTATCAGCGAAACTGTTGGCTAAACTCAGCAATTTACCGCTGATATTTACGGTCGTAAACCCTTCTTTGTTGGCATACTTATTAAATAGCTTGTCAATCGGGCTATTGTCCTGAGCCATCACCCATAAAGGGATCAGCAAAACTAAAATCATTACTAATTTTTTCATGACTATTCTTTTTAAGTTTTTCATTTAATTTCTTCATTTGCTCAAATCCTTTGTTCAGCTTTTTCATTCCTGAATTGTAAGGATTGGCTGCATTCTCAATTTCCCCGATCGGCCTTAGCTGCGCCAATCCTTTGTTGTATTTTCCGGCAACAAATTCAAGGGTTTTGGTGGCTTCAGAATAAGCCTGATCAGGATTCGTAAATGTGTCTTTCCAGGCATTTTGACTGCTGTAAAAATTCACAGCCAACATCACCAAAATCACAGAAGCCGCAACTCCGGTTACCATCTGCCACATCCAGCGGTACCGCAACTTTTCCTTATGCTCCGATTCCAGAATGTAGTTCATCAAATCGTCGCCCAAGCCAAGATCTTCTTCAGCCGAAAGTTCCTTCATTCCTGAAAACATCGGAACATACATTTTCAGGTTTTTATCCACCTCTCCGGAAGTAAAATAAGTGATCAGTTCATTTTCTTCGTCGATCGTGGTTTCGGCATCAAAGTACTTTTGAAGCAGAATATTTATTTTCTGTGATTCCATAGTTTTGAATTTTTATGATTTCATCCCGTACTTTTTTGCGGGCACGCGATAGATTTACCCGGATTGCGTTTACATTCATCGCGGTTGCATCGGCAATTTCTTCAAACTCGAGTTGTTCAATATCACGTAAATGTATTATTGCTCGTTGCAGGTCGGGCAATTCGGTGATTATTCGTCTGACCAGACTCGCTGAATTTGCCATATCAAGATGATCTGTATCTGAACTTTCTTCTTCAGCGAAATTCACTTTTTTCATCGAGTCAATCGAGATCGTTCTTCGCGAACGAATCATATCCAGACAGCGATTTCGCGTCATCCGAAAAGCAAAAGCTTCCAGATTTTCAATCTTTTCCAGTTCGTCACGTTTTTGCCAGAGCTTCAAAAATACATCCTGAAGTACATCCTTCGCCTCTTCTTCGTCCTGAAGAATCTGAATGGCAAACCGCAACAACTTGTTGCTGATTGGAAGTACATCGGTTTTAAAATCTCTGGCTAACATTCAAGCTCTTTTCTGATTGTTTCAAAGTTAAGACGAACCAGACCGAATTTCATTACATGGAGAAAGAAAAAATTGCATGGAAACGCAGATTAAGAAGTGATCAGTCGTCAGTCGCAGTGTTCAGTATTCAAACTGGAAACTGAGACTGATTACTGCGACTAATAGAGCTCGGCGTCGAGCACATCCTTGATTTCCATCAAGTTATTTTCGAGCAGGAGCATATTACCGATCATGAAGTTAAAGATGTCGGGCCATTGATTCTGGCGGTGAAAATCGACATTAGGAAGCAAAGTGTAAATGCGGCAAACTTCCTGCCCGCTTTCCCTGACAAAGCAAATGTCCCATTCGAGTGGTGCGGGAAAACCTTCTTCCAGAAATTTTCGGTATTTCAGAAGAGTTTCAAATATCTCCAGGCGTCGGCTTTCCAATCGACTATTTATTTCAATCATGACCAGAGCTTCGGTGCGCGAAACTTCAAATTTCAGGTCGATACCGCTGAGACCAGTATCATACAATACCCACTTTTTCTTTTTATGGCGCAACTCGGGAACGATCTCGCATCGCCGGGCAAATACAATCCAGAATTCTTTTCGCAACAGCTTGGCCTGTTCTTTACTATACATGTGTAAAAATTAGTTCTACTTAAACACATTTGAAAAATCAACCTTTTTTACCCTTAATCCCTAAAGGGAAAAGGTTGATTTTTCAGCTTTCTCCCTTCAGGGACGGGGTGAAAAAGCTGAAAAATCATTCTCCGAATTGAATCTGTTAAAGTAGAATTAGTTTGCAAAGAAAATAGAAAAAGCAATAAAAGCATATTCGATACCAAATCAGAAAATCAATTTTGGATATAAATTACCTTTCTGGAGATAAAAACAGGTTGTTCTTCGATATTATTCAATTATAATTCTGAAAATATCTATCTTGATACAACTTATCAGTTTATACTGATCTCCAATCTAACCGGTTATTATTCCGGAGTATCTATTCAAAACTAAAAACTTTCAAGATGAAAAAATTGCTATTTGCGTTTGTATTCGTTCTTTTAGGAACGTTCGTTTCCAGTGCTGCAGAAATTGATGGAAAATGGAAAACTTCAATAAAAGGCCAGGACGGAGACATGGAACTTGTCTTTATTTTTAAAGCTGACGGAGCTACTTTGGCAGGATCTATTGTGTCACCTATGGGTGAATTACCTTTTACGAACGGGAAAATTGACGGGAAAGAATTTTCGTTCGATTTGGATATGATGGGAACGACAATTAAGCATAAAGGAACCGTAGAAGGTAATGAGATTAAAATGAAATCAGAAGGTGGTCCGGGGGGTGATGCTGAGTTGATTTTAAAGAAAGTGGTTGAATAAACAACTTTTTACTTCAAAAAAAGCCGTCTAAAACTCAATTCAGACGGCTTTCTTATAAATTATACTGATATTATTTTTTGATCACTTTTTTGTATCCGTAGATAGCTGTAGCGCCCAATTGTTCTTCAATACGAAGCAATTGGTTGTATTTAGCCATACGGTCGGAACGGCTCAATGAACCAGTTTTGATTTGTCCGGCATTGGTAGCAACAGCAATATCGGCAATCGTTGAATCTTCAGTTTCGCCTGAACGATGTGAAGTTACTGAAGTGTAACCTGCACGGTGAGCCATTTCAATAGCATCCAACGTTTCAGTTAATGTTCCAATCTGGTTTACTTTAATCAGGATTGAGTTAGCAGCGCCCAATTCAATTCCTTTTGCCAAATATTCAACATTAGTCACGAATAAATCGTCGCCAACCAACTGACATTTATCGCCCAGTTTTTTGGTTAAAGCAACCCATCCGTCCCAATCACCTTCATTCATACCGTCTTCAATAGAGTCGATAGGGAAATTGGCAACCAATCCGGCAAGGAACTCAACCTGCTGAGCAGAAGTTCTTTTCTCTCCAGTTGAACCTTCGAATTTTGAATAGTCGTAAATTCCGTCTTTGTAGAATTCAGAAGCAGCACAGTCTAGAGCGATAGAAACATCGCCACCATCTTCTGCGCGTCCGGGTTTGTAGCCAGCGTTTTTAATTGCCTTGATAATGCTGTTTAATGCATCTTCAGTTCCATCCAATTTTGGAGCGAAACCACCTTCGTCACCAACTGCAGTGCTCAAACCGCGGTCGTGAAGAACTTTTTTCAGGTGATGAAAAACTTCGGCACCCATGCGTAAACCCTCGCGGAAAGAAGTTGCGCCAATTGGGCGAATCATAAATTCCTGGAAAGCGATAGGAGCATCAGAGTGCGATCCGCCGTTGATGATGTTCATCATCGGAACAGGCAATGTTTTAGCGTTTGTTCCGCCAATATAGCGATACAGAGGCATATCCAAAGCATCGGCAGCAGCACGCGCAACAGCTAAAGAAACGCCCAACATAGCGTTGGCGCCTAATTTCGATTTGGTTTTTGTTCCGTCAAGAGCAATTAACTTTTTGTCGATAGCTACCTGATTAGAAGCATCCATGCCCATAATCTCTTTAGCGATAACTGTATTGACATTGGCAACAGCTTTCAAAACGCCCTTACCTAAATAACGGCCTTTGTCACCATCGCGAAGCTCAATAGCTTCGTTTTCGCCAGTTGATGCTCCTGATGGAACAGCAGCTCGTCCGATAGCACCACACTCTAGGGTTACTTCAACTTCAACGGTTGGATTACCACGTGAATCCAGAATTTCTCTACCAACTACTTTATCAATAAACATTTTGATAAGATTTAAAATTAAACTTAAATGTATTTTATAGATAATCTAATTATCAGATTATAAACTTCTTTAAAATCAGTACAAAGATAATAAAACCTTCTGAAGCATGGTTAAAAAACAATGAACTGTAAATTATCTAAAGAAAACAATCAAATGATCGGATTGTTATGAAACGCTTAAAAATAATTGCAATAAACTACTGAAGGATTACAGCCAAACTCTTTATCTTTCCAGAACAAAATACGATCCATGCGAACATCATTCTTTTTTACCTGCATTCTTGCACTTTGGGCAACATTTTCAACGGCCCAAAATTCCATTAATACAGCTCAGCAAAAAGTTGCCGGTTGGCAAACCACTTCCGGATTAGCAAACGCGAGCATCTGCATTTCGGTTTCCGACAACCAAACCAATTCGAAACTGATTGAATCGAAACCTCAACTTAGCCTGGTTCCCGCCTCAATATTGAAAACAATAACAACTGCTACTGCTCTGGAAGTATTTGGTCCTGAATTCCGGTTCCAAACGACCTTATCATACTCCGGAACGGTTCACAACGACACACTTTTCGGCAATTTGCAAATCATTGGTGGTGGCGATCCTACGCTTGGCTCCATGTATTTTCCGGAAAACAAAAACTTTATGGATGAATGGGTAAAAGCAATCGGGAACAATCACATTCGGGTGATAACCGGGAACCTGATTGTTGATGCGACGATTTATGAAAAAGTACAGGTACCCGGAAGCTGGGTGTGGGAAGATCTGGGCAATTATTTTGGCGCCGGGGCTTCCGGAATCAGCGTATTCGACAACATGTACGAAATTCACCTGAAATCGGGTGGCGAAGCCGATAACCCAACCCAGATTTTACGGGTTATTCCTGAAATTCAGAACCTGGAATTGACAAATGAAGTGCTTTCATCTGATGTGAACAGCGATCAATCTTATGTATTTGGAAGCCCTGAAGATAATAAAAGAGTCATTCGGGGAACCATTCCTAAAAACCAGTCGGACTTCGTTGTCAAAGCTTCGGTTCCAAACCCGTCGGTACTTTTAGCCAGCGAATTCAGGAAAAAGATTTTAGCAAACGGAATCGTCTTTTCAGGAGAAACAAAGTTCGAAAAAGCAGTGGGTTCCGGAAAATTATCAGTCATTCAATCGCCGCCCTTACGCCATATTATCCGGGTAACTAACCACGAAAGCGTGAACCTGTTTGCCGAACATTTCCTGAAACATCTGGCCTTTCAGAAAACCGGTTTGGGAACCACCAAAGACGGCTGCCTGTTCGTGGTGCAATTCTGGAAAGACAAAGGATTGGACATGACCGGATTTTTCATGAACGATGGCAGCGGATTATCCCGATTCAACGCGATTACGGCTAACCAGATGGTCGATATCCTGAACTATATGAAAACCAAAAGTTTGTATTCAACCGACTTTTATAAATCGCTGCCAACCGCCGGAAACGGGACGTTGACAGCTTTCAGCACTGAAAACTTTCCACAGGACTGTTTGCATGCTAAAAGCGGCTCGATGACCCGTGTTCGTTGCTATGCCGGTTACCTGACTACCGAAAGTGGCCGGCAACTTTCGTTTGCTGTAATGCTGAATAATTTCTCGTTCAGTCAGAAAGAAGCTTCAAAAAAAATAGAGGAATTGCTGGTTGAATTGAGAAAATTATAGATAATCAATGAATTCAGTAAGAAAATAAAAAAATATTTTTTAGATGTACCAGAATCCAGTACATTTGCAATGTTAAAATTTGAAATCATGATTGAACTATCAGTGAATAAATTTAGGGCAAACCTGAAAGACTTTGTAGATAAAGCGATTGAGGAGCATCAGGCAATCAGGATAAACCGCCGTTCAGGAAAGGATTTTATTGTTATCAGTGCTGAAGACTGGGAACGTGAACAAGAAACGATGTATGTTCTGAGGAACAATTCATTGATGAATCAGGTTGCTGAATCACAGGCGACTTATGAAAAGAACAGCGGATTTAAACCATCTCAGGAAGAACTAGATGCGATCAATCGTATTTGAAGGGAATACGTGGGCGGTTTATGAAGAATTGAGGCAAAAAGATAAGGTTCTTCACAAAAACCTTTGCAAAATCCTGAAAGAAATGCAAAGGGAAAATCCTGAAGAAGGTAGCGGGAAGCCCGAACAGCTAAAATATGGATTGACAGGACTTTGGTCGAGAAAGTTGTCTCAATATGATCGGCTGATTTATCGATTTGATGCCGATGCCATCCATATTTTTGCTATTGGCGGACATTATGAGGAGTTTAAAAGATAGCTATAAAAAAGCCCCGTTTTTCAACGGAGCTCTCTTAGGTATAGGAATAACCTTAATTATACAATACTTTTCATGGCGGTCATTTCGGCACGCAATTCTTCGCCAATGATTTCAACATCGTGGTAACGAATAATTTCGTTTACGCTGATCAGTTGTTTGTTGTCAACACCATTGCCTTTGCCTGCTCCATATGGTTTCCCAATTACGTCAACATCAATTTTCGACATGAAATCGGCCAACAGAGGTTTGCAGGCATGATCAAATAAATAACAACCATATTCAGCAGTATCAGAAATTACACGGTTCATTTCGAAGAGCTTTTTACGTGCAATGGTGTTTGCAATCAGCGGAGTTTCGTGCAGCGACTCATAGTAAGCCGATTCTTCTTTAATTCCGGCCTCAGTCATGGTTTCGAAAGCCAACTCAACGCCAGATTTTACGAAAGCAACCATCAAAACGCCATTGTCGAAATATTCCTGTTCGCTGATTTCCATGGTTCCGGCAGGAGTTTTCTCGAAAGCAGTTTCTCCGGTTTCGGCACGCCAGGTCAACAGGTTTTTATCGTCGTTTGCCCAGTCTTCCATCATGGTTTTCGAGAAATGACCCGACATGATATCGTCCATGTGTTTCTGGAACAATGGGCGCATGATGCGTTTTAATTCTTCGGAAAGCTCGAAAGCTTTAATTTTAGCCGGATTAGATAAGCGATCCATCATGTTGGTAATTCCACCATGTTTCAATGCTTCGGTAATCACTTCCCAACCATACTGAACCAATTTGGAAGCATATCCGGCATCAATTCCTTTTTCAACCATTTTGTTGAACGACAGGATTGAACCGGTTTGCAATAAACCACAAAGAATGGTTTGCTCGCCCATCAAATCCGATTTAACTTCGGCAACAAACGACGAACTTAAAACGCCAGCTTTGTGGCCACCAGTAGCAGCAGCGTATGCTTTGGCAATTTCGAAACCATCTTTATTCGGGTCGTTTTCAGGATGAACGGCAATCAAAGTAGGGACACCAAAACCACGTTTGTACTCTTCGCGAACTTCTGATCCTGGTGACTTTGGAGCAACCATGATTACTGTAATGTCTTTGCGGATTTGCATTCCTTCTTCAACAATATTAAACCCGTGCGAATAAGAAAGTGCTGCTCCTTTTTTAATCAAAGGCATCACCGCATTAATTACGCCAGTGTGTTGTTTATCCGGAGTGAGGTTGATAACCAAATCAGCAGTCGGAATCATTTCTTCGTAAGTTCCAACTTTAAATCCGTTTGAACTTGCATTTTTGTACGACTGACGTTGTTCTTTAATTGCTTCGGCACGAAGTGTGTACGAAATATCCAATCCTGAATCGCGCATGTTTAAACCCTGGTTCAAACCCTGAGCGCCGCAACCGATGATTACGATTTTTTTGCCTTCCAGCTTTTTAACGCCATCAGCAAACTCCGAACTGTCCATAAATTCGCAGGTACCCAATTGTTCTAACTGAAGACGCAACGGTAATGTGTTGAAATAATTTGCCATTTTCTTTTTGATTTTATTGTGTTTAGAATTTTGTCAAAACGTTGATCTTACAAAGCAAAAGAATAATCATCAAAATGCAGAGTAAAAAATCAATTATTTTAGGTACTTTTCATGGATTACCAAATTAAAAAACTTATAATCGGATTAATTTTAACTAAATACCAATAAGTTAATACTTTTTTCATATTGGTAATTTTACCATTCATTTAAACGATTCAGAACGAAACTGTACTGGAGTGAAACCAGTTTCCCTTTTAAAAAACTTCGTAAAATACGACTGATCTTCAAAGTTCAACTGATTAGCAATTTCAGAAATGCTCAAATTCGTATGAACCAGCAAACGTTTTATTTCAAGTAATTGTTTCGCTTTAATGATTTGGGAAGAAGTTTTGCCTGTCAGCGATTTTACGGTTTGGGTCAAATGATTCGGAGTTATGCCAATCATTCCCGAATAATCGCTCATCGAAAGATTCTTCTGGTGATTTTCTTCGACCAGATGAAAAAACCGTTTAACCAGGATTTGTCCTTTCCCTTTATTCAACAGATTTTCAGTTACCTGATAACGAGCGGCACAGGTAGTCAGGATGAGATCGAGAATGGAGCGCAGCATTTCAGTATTTGATTCTTCAGTATCACGAATTTCAGCAATACCTTGCCTGAACAAACTTTCCAGGAAACGAATGTCATTCTCATTTTCGAGCAACAACGGCGGATTATCCTGATGAATGGTGTAAAAAAATGGAAATTCAATCAGGGTATTCTGATTGCTTCGATTGAGTAGGTAAAAATCAGCAGTAAAGATAAAAATGAAGCCTTCGATATCGTTTGAAAGTTCGAGTTTGTGCGCCTGTCCGGGCGACATAAAGAAGACACAGGGTGGCTTGATTTCATACTTGTTTGTATCAATCACATGATAGCCAGAACCCTTCAACAGATACAATACCTCGAAAAAATCGTGCCGGTGTGGATATTTTACGCTAAAGTGACGGTTGGCATCAAACACCTCAACCTGAAATTGTTGACTTTTTCGTTCAGGAGAACTGAAATTGTGCAAACTATAAACCGGCAATTGTTCGGCGTGATTCTTCATAAATGTACTTTCGCATTGCATACGAAAGTACGAACAAATTGGTTAAAATACCACGCCGATTCTATAAATGCTGGCCTACATACACTGAAGATTTTTCCCAGGGAACAAAATTACCATCAAAGGTCAGTCTGCCCGAACTCATTCCTGTCAATGTTGCTGTTCCTCTACCTGAGGCTGAAATATTAATAAACAAGTCGTAAATACCAATCGTAGTCATCACATTCATCCTTAAGGTAAATGCCTTGTGCTTTGCATCTTCAGTTAATTCCCACTTATTGATATTGCCTTGCGCAGTTACACCACCCACTCCATTTGGACCTATTCTGAAATTCGAACCAATTTGAATTGTAGCTTCAGTAGAATCAACAGCGACAAAGTTAATCGTGGAATTTACGAGGACACGGTTACCATACCGGTCTTGTAAATAATCGGCCTCTAGCACAAAGTCTTTATTCTCCAGCATGGCTTTGGTCTGCTGAAAATCCTTTTCAAGATCAGCGTTCCGCTTTTCCTTTTTAGTTAGAATCGCATTTTCATCATTCCCCTGAGCAAACAAAACACTGGCCGAAATGATGAGTCCGAAAAATAGAATTAATCTTTTCATGGCTTTATCCTTTCTTTTTTATTCCTGATAAGCGTTCACAAGATTCATTCCGAAGTGATAAAAAACAAGACCTCATTTTTATTCGTTAGCAAAATTTAACGATTGAAATATTCGCCTTCGCGAAATATGATTTGAATATCTGAATTTTCATCTGTCAATAATTTGTTTTTTGAATCACTGAAGCGCAAACAAAAATGCCTAAAGTTCCTGACAAAGAATTGTCTATCAACTTTAGGCACTTCAAATTGTGGCACTCCGAACTCTCTTCTAATCCACCTGTTCGAGCATGGCATCGCGTTCTTGCAGAAAAACAGAAAGTCTTTCAATGGTACTACGGGTAATGGCAACCCTTCCAGAGCGTATAAACTGAGTGACACCAAAAGCATTCAATTCATCAAACAACTTTTGAGTTTCGTCTGAATGACCTGTTTTTTCGATTACCACATACTCGCGGGTAACTTCAAGGATTCGGGCTCCCGAATTACGTACGATCCTTTCCACTTCATCCGAATCGAACAAAAACTCGGTCGAAACTTTATACAGGGCAATTTCCTGATAAATCATCTCATCGTTCGTATTGGCAAAAACTTTCAGAACATCAACTATTTTCTCCAGTTGCCCAACAACTTTTTCAACCCTGTCAGCAGTTTCGCGAATCACAATGGTGAATTTAAAAACTCCGGCAATAGCCGATTCCGAAACCGTTAAACTGTCAATATTGATTTTCCGCCGGGTAAAAACAATCGTTATCCTACTTAATAATCCAATATGGTCTTCCGAAAAAACGGTTATGATATATTCTTGTTTCATGTCAGTATTGATTTAAGGTTCGAGTAAAATATCAGAGATTGAAGCTCCGGTTGGAATCATTGGAAAAACATTATCTTCCTGTTCAACAACCACTTCAAGTACATATGGACCATTATGATCGAGCATTTCCTGAATAGCACCTTCCAACTGATCGCGTGAAGTTACTTTCTGCGATGCCAATCCGTAAGCTTTGGCAATTCCAACAAAATCAGGGTTTTTCATTTCAGTAAACGAATACCGTTTTTCGAAAAACAGTTGCTGCCATTGACGAACCATACCTAAAAAATTATTATTCAGGATGATGATTTTAACGTCCAGATTATATTGCGAAATCGTTCCCAATTCCTGAATGGTCATCTGAAACCCACCATCGCCCGACATCGAAAATACTGTACGATCAGGACGACCAATTTTAGCGCCCATTGCGGCAGGTAAACCATAACCCATTGTACCAAGTCCTCCGGAAGTGACATTACTTCTGGATTGGGTAAATTTAAAATAACGGGAAGCAATCATCTGTTGCTGACCAACATCGGTAACCAGAATTGCATCGTTGTTCGTTTTTTCGGAAGCAATGCGCACCACCTCACCCATGGTAAGTCCAACCTTCTTCGGATGAATATCATGCGAAATCACCTTCTCGTATTCAATTTTATCACATGCCCTAAATTCATTGAGCCATTCCTGATGCGAATTTGGTGCGACATTATCAATCAGCATCCGGAGCGATTTTTTTGCATTTCCTAAAACCGGAGCATCGGCATGTATAATTTTATTGATTTCAGCAGGATCGACTTCAAGATGTACAATTTTAGCCTGTCGGGCATATGCGGCCACTTTCCCGGTTACCCGATCGTCGAAACGCATTCCAATGGCAATAACCACATCAGCTTCATTGGTTTTGATGTTCGGACCATAATTTCCATGCATTCCAAGCATTCCAACATTTAGCGGATGCTCGCTTGGAAGAGCCGAAAGTCCAAGCAAAGTCCATGCTGCCGGTATTCCGGTTTTTTCAACAAACTCTTTCAATTCAGCTTCAGCTCCACCCAGAACAACACCATGACCAAACAAAACAATTGGCTTTTTTGCTTCGTTGATAATATCGGCAGCTGCTTTTACCTGAAATGGATCTACAGGATATTCAGGTAGGTAACTCCTGATCTTAGTGCATTTTTTATACTCAAAATCGATCTGAGCAAACTGCGCATCCTTCGCAATATCAATCAACACAGGTCCCGGACGGCCAGTAAGTGCAATGTGAAATGCCTTGGCAATTGCTTCAGGAATTTCCTCAGCATGTGTAACCTGATAGTTCCATTTGGTTACCGGCAACGAAATACCCACCACGTCTGATTCCTGAAAAGCATCGGTTCCGAGCAATGGCGATGCAACCTGACCTGAGATACAAACCAATGGAATGGAATCAATCAGTGCATCGGCCAAACCTGTTATCAGGTTAGTTGCCCCAGGGCCCGAAGTTGCAAAGCAAACACCGACTTTACCAGTTACTTTTGCATAACCTTCGGCAGCATGAATTGCTCCCTGTTCGTGCCGGGTGAGGTAGTGAGTTACTTCCTGGTCGTAATCGTATAGTGCATCATAAATCGGCATGATTGCACCTCCCGGATACCCAAAAATTGTATCAACCCCTTCCGCCAAAAGAGATTTGATTACGGCTTCTGAGCCGTTTATTCGCTGTGTTGCCATCTTATTTTAATTTTTATTTGTTTTCAATTTTAAAGTTTGAAGTGCCTAGAGTAAAACTCCATGTGCGATCTTCGTTTTTACAACTTTAGCGCACTTTAGGTACTCTAGTTTACTTTAGTCAATCAATCGCATTGCTCCGCGATCGGCTGAAGAAACCATACTGGCATAGGCTTTCAACGCCTTGCTCACCTTACGGTCACGCGGGTTTGGCAGATATGCCATATTACCTTTTGCGACTTCAAGTTCTCTGCGCGCAGCTAATTCCTCATCACTCAGGAGAACATCAATTTTGCGTGTCAGGATATCGATTTCGATTAAGTCTCCATCCTGAATCAAAGCGATATCGCCGCCAGCAGCAGCTTCCGGAGAAACATGCCCAATTGACAATCCTGATGTTCCGCCTGAAAAACGTCCGTCGGTAATTAACGCACAAGCTTTGCCAAGGTTCATCGATTTGATGTACGAAGTTGGATACAACATTTCCTGCATTCCTGGGCCGCCCTTCGGGCCTTCATAAATAATGACTACCACATCGCCGGCCTGCACTTTATCGCCAAGAATTCCATTGCAGGCATCGTCCTGCGATTGGAATACCTTGGCAGTTCCTTTAAAATGATAGACTGAGGGATCAACTCCTGCGGTTTTAACAATACAGCCGTTGCGGGCAATGTTGCCGTACAAAACAGCCAAACCACCATCTTTGTTGTAAGCGTGTTCGTAATCGCGGATACAACCGTTGGCACGGTCGGTATCTAATTCTTTAAAATAGTTTTCATGCGACCCCATAACCAGATTACGTCCACCACCGGGTGCTGATTTATATCTCCGGAAGGCATCTTCAATCGCTGTTGGAGCCATCACATCGTATTTGGCTATTGCTTCACCCAACGTATTTCCATCGGCACGAGGAACTGAAGTATCGAGCATACCTGCACGTGAAAGTTCGGCCAAAATACCAAGGATTCCACCGGCACGGTTTACGTCTTCCATGTGGTAATTCCCACTTGGGGCAACCTTGCAAAGATTTGGGGTAACGCGCGACAATTCGTCAATGTCTTTCATCGTGAAATCGACTTCACCTTCTGACGCAATAGCCAAAATATGCAATACTGTATTGGTTGAACCGCCCATGGCAATATCGAGTTTCATCGCATTCTGGAAAGCAGCTTTTGTGGCAATATTTCGTGGCAAAACCTTTTCATTGCCATCTTGGTAATATTCGTAAGTCATATCAACAATCCGATTGGCAGCCTCATCAAACAGACGCTTACGGTTAGCATGGGTTGCCAGAATAGAACCGTTTCCAGGAAGAGCCAGACCAAGTGCTTCGGCCAGACAATTCATTGAGTTAGCGGTAAACATTCCGGAACAAGAACCGCAGGTTGGACAAGCGTCACGTTCAACTTTTGAGATTTGCACATCGGAAACAGAGTTATCAGCGGCCATCACCATGGCATCAACCAAATCATACATTTTACCATCAATCTTACCAGCTTCCATAGGACCACCAGATACAAAGATGACAGGTATATTGAGGCGCATAGCAGCCATCATCATTCCGGGGGTAATTTTATCGCAATTTGAAATGCAAACCATTGCATCGGCGCGATGTGCATTGCACATAAATTCGACGCTATCGGCTATTACATCACGCGATGGCAACGAATACAACATTCCGTCGTGTCCCATGGCAATTCCATCGTCAATGGCAATGGTGTTGAACTCTGCCGCGAAACAACCTTTTTTCTCGATGATTCCTTTGATATACTGACCAACTTCATGAAGATGAGCATGGCCGGGGACGAATTGTGTAAACGAATTGACGATCGCAATTACTGGCCGTCCAAAATGTTCTTCCTTCATTCCATTTGCTCTCCAGAGGCTTCTTGCTCCAGCCATACGCCGTCCTTCGGTCGTTGTAGCTGATCTCAATCGATTTTGCATATAGTTTAATCTTAAATTATTACCCTAAAAAAAAGCCCTTCTCATTAAATGAGAAAGGCTTTCAAGTTTTTAGCTTACATTATACCATTCTCATTCAGCACGAAGGAGGACCACCACGCTGATAATGACTAGAGATATAATGCTGATATTTTTCATTACTGTTGTCGTTTAATGTTGGCAAATGTAGAAATTAATTTGAACAACCAAAATAAATTTGAAAGTAAAATACTTGTTTGTCTGAAAAACCATAAAAAAATCCATTCCATTTTAAACAATTAAATTGCTAATGTGATGTTTTTACAAACAATTTCGAATTTGAGATTTCTTCATTTTATCAATACTTTTCGGCTTTCAGTCCTGTTTTCATAAACCATCCGAAGTATATATTGCCCTGATCGGAATCCTTTCACATTTATCTGGAAACCATTCGAGATCGTAAAATCATCGTGAAGTTCTGAATAATAAACCTGACCATTCACTCCAACCAATTCAATTACATACATTCCGCAAGGTGCATTTTGCAATGAAATGTTCAACATATCTTTCGCCGGATTTGGAAATACCTGTAATTCGTTCTTTTTCATTTCGAATTCACCAACATGAACAGTAATTTGAGTTGAAGCATCAAATTCTGCCGGAGTACTTTCCATTAAGCTAACATTGTCGGTGGCAATACTGTAGAATTTATACTTTGAACCAACATTACCAGTAAATTCAGCCGATTTTAAGGTTGTATTAATTTTAAATGGCCGCAGTGCAATGTCATTTTCCATTACATAAACAGAATAATATGCAACTCCTGAACCGACATCACTACCAGTCCACGACACCGGAAAATTATTGTTGATAGTCGCATTAAGCGCATACACCTGACTTTGGGGTTTGTCTAAATCGAGCGTATTTACGAACTCATTTGTCGCAATTGGAGTATTGGCATCAAATACAATGAATGCTTTATTTTTAAGTGCAGAATTTGTTCCCAATTCCTTTTTCAAACCAACCGAAAAGCTAACAAACCCTTCACCTACCCGATTGGTATTATTTGGAGGAAGAAATCCAACAAACGGATCTTCCTCAATATCCATTGTGGTTGGATTTAATGACATAAATTCCCATTTAATAGCTCCTGAAATTGTATCCAGTTTTCCGGAAACGCGTGCAATCAAATTCATTTTTGGTTTCATGTCAACATCCATCGAAAATTGCCTCAGCTTCTTGCCATTAGGTGCAAGGATTGTATCGCCAAATCCGAATGATCCGAATCCGAACTCTTTGAAGTCAAATTTCTTTATATCAAGTGTATCCGTAACTGTGACAACATGTGCAGGAGCAGTTGCTGTGCTTTTGTTCTCGAACAAAATGGTATAAGGCATGGTATTGTTTTTCTGAACCCAATGCAGATCGCCAAATCCGGCAGGCCCGATCATTTCGTTGGGGTCGAAAGATGAAACGGCATTAATACCCATCTTATTTTTATACAGTGGATCATACAACTCGTGGCATTCCTTGTTTTTCTGATAACCGTCGAACATCGATTTAACCAACATTCCACCTTTCAGAATGGCTTCTGCCCCCGTAAAACTTGCCCCACAACTAATTACACACGATGATAATCCATACACATGATCCCAGAATGTTTTAGGTTTATCGGGTTTCGGGCTAACGGCATCAAATGGATTCCAGGCATAAGTTAAAACATCGTAAGCACAACCTATAGGCAATACCATACCAATAAGATCGGCGGCTCCTGATGAAGCGGCATCCATCGCTGCTGAAGCCACACAGGCATTCAGTTTCGTTTTCTGATCGGGCCAGTCATCGGTTGCTGAACTTGCACTCTTTGTAGAAGTTTGTTCAGTTCTGTAGAATGGTGCATTCATCCAGCTTTCAATATTAAAACTCCCCGGACTCTTCACCCTGATATGAATATTTTCAGAACTTTTAGCTGTAATCATCGGAACAACTAACGAATAAATCCGAGCATCCTTCCCAATTCCAAAGTAGTCTTTCCATATAAAATAATCTTTTGTTCGCGCAGTTATTAAGGATGGAAATTTTGTTTTGATATATGCATTGGCTTCAATCCTGAAATCGATCAATTCGACTTCAGTTTCCGGATAATTCTGAATGGCGATATTTAATGGCACTCCCAACGCATCAAGATTCCCATTATTACCATAATTAATCGTGTACGATTGCCACCTGTTAAATAAAATTGCTCCTCTACCCGAAACACTGACCCAAGGAGCTGGCTGTTCAGCCGTAACAATTGCAAAAGCATCTTTAAGAATTTGCTCCGCGCCATTTTGCTTAACAACCACATCCCATTTTCCAATTGCTTTTCCGTTCAGGTTAAAATAGGCAACAAGCACACCCTTGGCCGTCCCTACCAGTTTTTCTCCTGAAATATCAGATTCTCCCGACTTGCGCAAGGAAATTGTAGTTCCTTCAACAACCAAACCTCCACCGAAAACCGAAATTGTTGCATATCCGCCATTCCCAGCCTGAAGTGGTTCAACCCGGTCTAACCCAACGACAGTTGCTTTTTTAATGATTGCCGTTTTGCTGTTGCTATTCATGGCTTCGAGCGAAATGCTGTACTCTCCTGCTTTTGGATAAGAATATACAGGATTTCCATTATCTGAAACGGTTCCGTCGCCATAACTCCAGTTGTAGGTTTTCCCGTTTTGAGTTTTATTGGTCAGCGAAACCTGATTCATGTTTTGGTAAAAGTCGAATTCAGGGATTGGAGGATTAAAATCGGAGGTCTTCAAAATGCCCAGATACAAAGGAATCGCATCATTTCCATTTCCGGAGACGTCTTTAAATGTATCGTCAAAATTCAGAAAAAGCTTTAATCCGGATTCATTACCAGTAAAGGTTTTTACCTGATTTTTCAACAGTTCGTCCTGCGAAAGTGCTTTATTCCATAATCTGATGTTATCGACCTGATATTTGGTGGTTCCATAAAATGCGCTTCTCGACCCAATCATCAACAGTCCATTTCCCTGAATAATCTTACCGGTCACGGTTTGCTGAGCGCTTAAAAGCCCGTCGACATAAGTTTTAAAATTATTCAATCCGGATTTGGCATTGTAGGTAAATGCAACATGATGCCAAAGTGTATCAGCAATAGAACAGGCTCCCCAGTTGACAAAATCGCCCTTGTCGGTTTCCAATCCCGAATTAACACAGAATTTCCCATTGGTTTTTCGGAACCCTAACTGATAGCCATTGGGTGCATAATCGTAGGAATCTGCTCCGTTCACTTTAGCCAAAACATTTACCTCGTGCAGCGATGCAGGATCAAGTTTCACCCACGCTTCTGCTGTCATGGCTGAATCAAAATCAAGAGACGGGGATGAAGGAACAATAACCAGTTCAACTTTTTGCGGAGTCATAACCGTTTCAATTGCCAAGGCTTTGTTTATTTTCCCTGAAGAAGGTTGATTCCCAATGTATTTGTAAAAAATATCCACATCGGTACCATACCACCATTTGGCTTCCGACATCCAATGCTTTCCACCATTCGAATCAATCGTCAGATCAGATTTGATGTATGAAATGTTACGATTCAAAAATGGAGCGCCAACGATTGCCTGTGAAAAAGATTTCCCTCCATCAGTCGATTTTGTTGAAAACATGGACTGCCCTGAAATATAGACCGTCGATCCGGTTGCATCATTTGAATCGATTATTAAACCAGGATACCAGGTACTTTCTACATTGCTGAATCCATCTGGAAGTACACTTTTTGATGTTGAGAACGTATCGCCATTATTGGATGATTGCAAGAAGAAAATTTTACCTCCAGTGCTTTGATATGCCATGTAAACATGTCCATTTTTAGCAACTATTGTTTCCATTGCTGCCTGCAATCCATTTCCGGGTAAAATCGCATTATTAACATCGTTGGCCTTTTCGAAAGTAAGTCCATTATTAGTTGATCGGGCATAAAGTGTTGTCCACTCAATATTTTCGTTGTATCCCACAAAGATCACATGAATATTATTTCCTGACTTGGCAATCTTTGGAGCATAATGGCCGTCGAAATAACACCGGCATCTTTCACGCACAATTGTAGGTGATTCATTATAGGTTGTTGATATTTTCTGAGTAGTAAATGTTTGTCCAATATCGTTCGATATCGAAACGAAGACCTTCCCAATATTAAGTCCATAATAATAATAGATATACTCAGAAACTACAATCATCTGCGTACCATCGAACCAAAAATCGGTTAACTCGCTTGGTTCTTCAGAAATTAATTTATCTGTAAAATTCGATCCGCCATCTGTTGAAGTAATCATACGTAGTCCATTTTTTGCTCCTGATCCCATGTAAGCAATTGCCACTTTTCCATTACTGGCTATGATGTGACAACCATAAATATTCTTGTACCCACCTCCTGTTGAGACTATTTCTTGCGGACTTCCAAACGAACTACCTCCGTTGGTTGAGCTTAGGCAATAAATCCGACCTGTTCCATTCCCGGAATAATCATAATCACAATAAGCAATATGAACATTATTCCCATCTACTGCCAATTTTCTGGTTTTAGGTTGACGGGAATACTCATTATTTTTAAGTTTGGCAATAAGCTTGGGCGTTTCCCATGTTTTTCCAAGGTCGATCGACCGGCAATAATAAAATGGATTCTCAACGCCATATTTATTCTCTAACCAAACTACATGGATTGTATTCCCGTGGATAATCATTTCTGGCACGACATCATCAACTGCCTCGGCATTGACTGGTATCGATAAATTGGTAAGGTAATTTGACATTTGGGGATTATTCGCAACCACCTGGAATACAGACAAAAAGACGACCACCAAGAAGCTAAAAAACTTCCCGTAATTTCTCCATGAAACTTCCGATTTTTTCATAAGGTTATGATTTTGATTTTCTGTATAAAAGGTACAAAAAAATAGATCAATAACCTACCAGTAAGACATATAACATGATACTTCGACACATGTTATTCAAACAAACTCACCAAAGGCTTGGAACGTCTTTTGGAAAATGGTTTCGAAAAAACATGTAACGTGATCAAAGATCAAACGATTATTAAGTTTCTGTTTCAGAACCATATCAGAAAAAAGGGAATATATAGTATCATGTTAACAAACTTTTGAACCAATGTTATGCCAGACTTGCTTCGGCAACCCTTCGCTAAAGTGATCATTAAAAATGGATTACTCTCCGAGCAGCCCGCCGGACAATATTAAATAGAGATGACACTAGTCCATTGCAATATTCATTCAGAAAAATTGATTTTTAACTCAACAACTAATGCACCTACTAATGTGTTGAAAAATTGAAGGTTGTAATGAGTTTTCATGAATAACCTATTCTCTATCTGTTAACGGCAGGGTAAAATAAAAAGTTGATCCTACTTGTGATTCCGATTCGAGCCAAATTTTTCCACCCATCAGTTCTATCAGATTTTTTGTAATTGCCAATCCAAGGCCATTACCACCATACTGCCTCGAATTTGAAGCTTCAACCTGACTAAAGCGATCGAAAATTTTCGCATGAAAATCTGCGGGAATACCAATTCCCGTATCTCTTATTTCAAATTGCAGCATCGCTCCTTTCTGCGTGTATTCCAATTGCACAAATCCCTCGTTCGTAAACTTAAGTGCATTACTCAAGAGGTTATTAAATATCTGATTTAATCTTTCAGGATCGGCCATAATACGAACAGCCTCTAATTCCATTTCATATTTAATCCGGAAATCGATTCCTTTTTCTTCAAATCTACATCTATAATTTTTCCCAATATCAGTAACTATTTTTAGAACAGGAACTTCACGTGTACGAATATAAACCATCCCCGATTCCATCTTCGAAATATCCATGATATCACTAATAATACTTAAAAGGCTATTCCCGTTACTGATTATGTGCCCGATAAATTCATCTTTCTCTTCAATTTCAAAATGCGAATCAGCAAGCAATTCAGAGAATCCAATGATACTATTTAAAGGTGTTCGTATTTCGTGCGACATATTCGCCAAAAATGCCGATTTGAGCCGATCACTTTCTTCGGCCTTATTTTTAGCCACAATTAAATCGGCCTCCATTTGCTTACGTACACTTATATCTTCTTTAATGGCAACATAATTTATAATTTCATCATACTCATTCTTTATCGACGTCATTGTAATCCACTCCCAGAAGTATTCGCCATTTTTTTTTCGGTTTAATAATTCACCGCGCCATACTTCGCCTGAACTTATTGTATCCCACAGCTGTACATAAACTTCACTGGGAGTATGTCCTGATTTTAGAATCCGGGGGTTTTGTCCAATCACTTCTTCTGCCGTGTATCCGGTAATTTCCGTGAATTTAGGATTTACATATTCAATATCTCCGTTCACATCGGTTATAACAATGCTTGAAGGGCTCTGCTCGATGCTCATACTGAGTTTTTGTATCTTCTCTTCCGCATTTTTAATTTCACTGATGTCACGGCCAATACCTACCAGGCCTGAAGAATTTCCATTATCATCGAAAATCGGGATCTTCGAAGTAAGCAACCACTTTTTCCGCCCATCAGCATCACAAAAAGCTTCCTGATGATTTAATACAGCCTCACCTCTTTGAATCACTCTTAAATCATCCAAATGACCACGAAGTCCAATCTCACCGCTAAATAGCTCCAAATCAGTTTTTCCGATGGCTTCATCCTCTGATTCAAGACCAATAACCTTAAGATCAGCCGGGTTAGCTATTACCTTTCGGCAATACCTGTCTTTTACATAGATGGTATCTGGCAGATTATCGATTAACGTTCTAAGCAACTTCCGCTCTTCAAGAACCTGTTTTTCAGCCTTCTTTTTTTCTGTGATATCGATTACAGAAATTATTCCGGCAGGTCGCCCCATATAACTGATGCTACTACCTGACAAATAAGCCCATCTTTCAGTTCCGTCCTTATTCAGTAATTTAAGCTCATATGATTTAGGGTTTCCACTACCTGATTGTCTTTCCTGACCATTTTTAAAAACCAAATTCCGACATTCAGGAGCTGCTATCTCCCAGTATTTTTTTTGGTAAAGTTCATCCAGCGAGAATCCTGACATCTTTTCGGCAGCAGGATTCACATACACCCAGTAATCATTCTGATAAATACCAATAACTGCCGGAGACGAATCTGCCAGATTCCTAAATTTATCTTCGCTTTCCTTTAAAGCTTTTTCTGTTTGTTTCCGATCATTGATATTGCGAGCCTGTTGAATGTTTTGATAAGCAAGTTGAGACATCTGTTGTGCCACTGTGTGTAACATTTCAGCTACTAATCGAAACCGTTCCTCCGACATAGGGGTTACTTCAGAAAATGCCTCTAAAGTATCCTTTTCATCTGCACCTATTTCCCGGGCATATAACTTAATTTTTTCAACGTCCTGAGTTTGATCCCTTACCTGACCAATCACCCAATTCGCAATATGTACGCCATCTATTGTTATACTCGATCCGGCATCCCATAAACCTCCGCTAAGACATGGCTGAATGATTGGACCATCAGCATTTGGAACGCCTAAGGCAGAATCGGAATAAATACAATGTTCTAATCCTTTTTGGGTCTTTCGAATGATATCATTGCAAAGTCGGCAAAAGTTACTTGGATTTGTTATTGGACTTCCATCGGGATTCGTAATAATGGAAGCCACCCCCATGGCTTTGGCAAACTGATCCTGAAGTTTTTGAATTTCTTCGAGATTGAATAAATCTGAGAAATTAATATCGCTATCTGAATTTGCTGGCTGAGTTAACGAAACAATTTGTTTACCCATCAATTCTTCTTTCAGCTTTCGTTGCTTAATCTCAGCCTCAAGTTGCTCATTAATATCTTCTAATTCTATTTTTTTGCACAGCAACTGAATCCTCATTCCTTCCAGGCGCAGATGATTCTTTAACCTCGCCAGAACTTCTTCCTTCCGAAATGGTTTTGAAATGAAATCGACCCCACCAAGCTGGAATCCAGTTAAAATAGATTGTTCGTCATTGAAAGCACTAATAAAAATTATGGGAATATCCTGAGTTTGTGGATCTGCCTTTAGTTGTTTGCAAAGTTCAAAACCATCCATATCCGGGATTCTGACATCAAGCAAAATAATTGAAATTGATTTCGATCTTACAATGTCCAGAGCCTCCCGGCCCGAAGATGATAAAATTACAGAATACCCCTCTGTACTGACAATAGCATGTAATAGCTGAAGATTCGTAGAATTATCATCAACGATTAACACATTTATCCCATCCCTTCTTTGATCAAAATCATTCAAAGAATCCATACTGCTTGCTTTTTATGCTCAGATAAAACAAAATCTGAGCGATATAATATCAATTTTCTTTTCCAATAATATTAGCTCCATTTTTCATTCTGCCTTAAAAGTATAAAAATCAAACTATTTGAGTGAATTAATCTATGAAATTTTCATAATAATCCGCAAATTCATAAAACATCTTCTTTCTAAAATTTCAGAAAACTTTCCAAACCGATAGAAACGCTATCTTCAAATTTTCCCAATCATGAAAATGGCCGGCCGTTTTTGAATATCCGGAATGTGAGTTTTCCAATAAGCAATCGGTTTACTAAGAATGAATTCGGTATCAAGGGTGATGTCGGCAGCAATGCACAGCATTGTTTGCGGATCGCAATTTTTCAGCAATTCATCGAGTAATTGGGCGTTTCGGTATGGGGTCTCAATAAAAATCTGGGTCTGACCTTCGGTTTGCATCCGTTTTTCAAGCATTTTAATTTGCAGCGATTTCTCCGGATTTTTAATAGGTAGGTAACCGTTAAAAGCAAAATTTTGACCGCTCATTCCTGAAGCCATCAGTGCCAGCAAAATTGATGAAGGTCCAACCATTGGAACAACCTGAATATTTTTGGTGTGTGCAATTTTCACCACTTCGGCACCTGGATCTGCCACCCCGGGGCAACCGGCTTCCGAAATGATGCCAATGTCCAAACCTTCCTTGTTCGGCTCCAGAAAGCGACTGATTTCCTTTTTTTCAGTATGCTGATTCAGCTCAAAAAAGGTTAAGTCGTCAATTACTATGGCCGGATTCACTTTTTTCAGGAAGCGACGGGCTGTACGTATATTTTCGACAATAAATACCGGTATCGATGAAATCAGATGGGTTAAATCGGGCGGTAAAACCCGTTCGATAGTCGTATCACCTAAAGTCGTTGGAATCAAATATAGTTTTGCCATTTGTATTTTTTTTCAAAAATAGTTAAAAACCTTCGGTAGGTAGAGGGTAATCCTTATTTTTGCAATCAAATAACACGATAGTGAAACTTACCTTTTTAGGAACTGGAACATCGCAGGGAGTGCCCGTAGTTGCGTGCCAATGTCCGGTTTGTTTGTCAAACAATCCGAAAGACAAACGATTACGTGCTTCTGTTATGATTGAAACCGGGACTCAATGCCTGGTCATTGACGCCGGACCCGATTTCAGGCAACAAATGCTCTCTCATCATGTCCGTCATTTAAATGGCATTCTGCTCACCCACGAACACGTCGATCATATTTTTGGGCTCGATGATATCCGCGCTTTTAACTGGGTACAAAAACAGCCTACCGATATTTATGCCGAAGAGCGCGTGCAGATTGCCATACGGCGAATTTTTGATTACGTGTTTGCCTCTTTCCGCTATCCCGGAATTCCACAAATGCACCTGCACTTGATTGAAAATAAACCTTTCCAAATAAATGATCTGGAAGTAATTCCCATACGTGGCCTCCACTATAAATTACCCGTTTTTGGATTTCGTTTCGGGAAATTAGCCTACGTAACAGATGTAAACCATCTGGAAAATACCGAGATTGATAAACTTAGGGGGTTGGACGTTTTGGTTTTGAATGCTCTAAGAAAAGAAGAACACATCTCGCATTTCAACCTCAGCCAAGCCTTGGAATTGATTACAGAAGTAAAACCTGGCAAAGCTTACCTGACACACCTTTCACATCAAATGGGTTTTTACGATGAAGTGCAAAAAGAGCTTCCGGAAAATGTATTTCTGTCGTTTGACGGGTTGGAGATAGTCGTTTAAGGATGTCCGTTGACTGAAGTCAACGGCAAAGAATACCCTTATGTCATCAGTTGAGCCATATCCTTTGCCGTCAGTTTCAACTGACGGACATAGCTAACAAACAATCTTTGCCACTAAAACAATTGGCATTTCCTCAAAATCAATCATCGCATTGATCAGTCCGACTTTCTGAAAACCAGAAATATCTTCTTCCCTGATTTCTTTTTCGGAGATAATTCCCCGATCGAGTAGCAATTGGCGTTTGGTTCCTTTAAGCAAAGGTGTGGTTGGCGTAAACCAGGTCTTTCCATCAAAAAAGAGTAAATTGGCAGCAAATGAATCGGTCACCAATCCGTTTTTAACAATGATAATGTCATTGCAATTTTCGCGCTGAGCAAACAATTGCTGAAGAATTTGCCGGTCGGTGTATTTTAGATGATAGTCAATACTTTCGTAACGAACCACTTTCAGGCTTTGGATGGTTCTGAAAACATAAGGTTCGATTTCAATTTTCCCGATCGAACTGCCATACAAAACCCGCACTTTAAAAACTCCGGAAATACAGTTTTCGGGAACTGTAATTGCTTTTGCCAAATCAACCGTTCCGGCATCAGGAAAAAGTTCGCCCATCGCACGATTCATCCGCATCTGGTGATATTCCAGATTTTGAACTACCCCATTTTTCAACTTCAATGACTCAACTAATAGGGACATATACTTTCTGAATTAGTTCGTTGTATTCGGTTTGGCAATCGCTTAAAAAGGTGACTCCTCCCCCACTTTTGAAAACCAACTCATGGCCTTCCTGTTCCAAATACCGGATTAAAACACAGCTATCCAGATTCACGCCATCAAAAACACCAAAGACACCCGTGTAATAACCTCGCTGACAAGGCTCAACGTTGCGAATGATTTCCAGGGTTTTAGGTTTTGGAGCTCCGCAGATCGACCCGGCAGGCAACAATTTAGCCAAAATAGTTCCGATCAATTGCCGATAATTTTCCGGAAGTTTTCCCGAAACCTGAGAGCTCATCTGCAATAAATCACCTTGATTAGTCTTGATCTTATCAATATACATCAACTTTTCAACCTCAACATGAGTAGCAACCATACTCAGATCATTCCTAATCAAATCAACAATGGTATGATGCTCGGCCACTTCCTTTTCATCATTCAGCAAAACTTGTTCTGCATTATCAAGGTTGGCATCAATCGTTCCTTTCATCGGGAATGAGGAAATAATTCCATCATTAATGCGCACAAATATCTCAGGAGAGAAACACACAAACTGATCTTTTAACCAAACTTTGTAGGACGCCTCGCTTCGGTAAAAAATCTCTTCCGGAGTAAGGTTTGTCTTTACCCGAGAGGGCATCGTTAAGTTGAGCAAATACGTGTCTCCATTGTGGATATGTTGCTGAACTTTGTTGAACGCTTGCTGATATTGCCCGAACTCAACCGGATGAATATTCCAGACAACTGACTGATCCTGACTTATTCCGGGATGAAAATTACTCTTTTCAGGTGTTTTCCAAAGAATTGCGGATGCGTCGTCAAGCTCAAAGATCAAAGGTTCCTCAAAATCAAAGTCGATCACAAAAACGAATGGTTTGCCTTGCGCTCCCAGTTCGTTCATTTGGTTGATTGTATGTTGCTGAAATTCGCTCATAACGGAGGTCAAAGATATGAAAAAAGCAGGAAGACCGGAGTCCGAAGTCGGAGATGGGATCGCGGCACACTGAGTGCGATGTTCCCTGAACTGCGAAGCGAGATTAATTGAGGAATGGAGGTTAATTCTTCAAATTGATTTAAAAAATCACTGAGATTTCGTATTTGTGTGCTATTTTTGAATCATGAGTATCGCAGAAAACATAGACCTCGTAAAAGCAAACCTACCGGCTCAGGTTCAGCTTATTGCCGTATCTAAAACCAAGCCGATTGAAATGCTTGTAGAAGCATACCGCCATGGACAACGGGCCTTTGGAGAAAACAAGGTTCAGGAATTGGTCGGAAAATTTGAGGCACTTCCGAAAGACATTGAATGGCATTTTATCGGCCATATGCAAACCAACAAAGTGAAATACATTGCCCCGTTTATCCATTTAATTCACGGCGTTGATTCGTTTAAACTGCTTAAAACCATCAATACTGAAGCAAAAAAAATAGACCGGATTATTCCCTGCCTGCTTCAGTTTCACATTGCTGAAGAAGAAACAAAATTTGGGTTCTCGCTGGCTGAGGTTGAAGAAATGCTGAAATCTGATGAATTTAAACTTCTGGATCACGTAAAAATTTCAGGAGTAATGGGAATGGCAACTTATACCGACGATGAAAATCAAATACACAAAGAATTTGCTTGCCTGAAAACCTATTTCGATCAGCTAAAACTGGGCTATTTTGCAAACAAAACCGAATTCAAGGAAATCTCAATGGGAATGTCGGGTGATTACCTGATTGCCATTGAAGAAGGAAGTACGATGGTCCGGATTGGAAGTACAATTTTTGGCGAAAGGAATTACAATTCTGAAACCTAATGAATCAATTGATTGTTATTTGGTCAATACACCAAATCCAATCGATATGATTAATCTGGAAACCCAATACATGGGATTGAAATTAAAAAATCCCATTATAATAGCCAGTTCTGGCCTTACCAATTCCATCGAAAAAATTAAAGACCTTGAAAAAGCAGGAGCAGGAGCAATTGTCCTGAAATCAATTTTTGAAGAACAGATCAACAACGAAGTAAATAACCAGGTCAATCGGCAACCCCAGCATTTAATTCCTGAAGAAGAAGACTTTACATGGAATTTTACTCGCAATAAATTAATCACCAGCCATTTGAATTTGCTGAGCGAAGCTAAAAAAGAAACCGAAGTTCCGATTATTGCCAGCATCACTTGTATGTCGGCATCTGAATGGGTTGTATTTGCTAAAGATTTGGAAAATGCAGGAGCCGATGCCCTCGAACTCAATTTGTTTTTTGTGCCAACCGATCCGAAAAAAACTTCAGAAGAAATTGAGCAACATTACCTACGGATTGTTTCGGAAGTCAGAAAGAACGTGAAAATTCCCATATCGGTAAAAGTTGGGTTCAATTTCAGTAATTTGATCGCCATGGCCGATAAACTTACAACAAATGGCGCCGATGCCCTGGTCATGTTCAACCGATTTTATGAACCCGACGTTAATCTTGAAAAACTGGAGCTGACCTCATCCGAAGTTTTTAGTTGTCCGGAAGACATTCGTCGTTCGATCCGCTGGATTGGGCTCATTTCATCACAACTACCTAATGTTCAGATCGCTGCCGGAACAGGCATTCATGATGGCGAAGCCGTTATTAAACAGTTACTAATTGGCGCCCAGGTCACTCAAATTTGTTCTTCAGTTTACATCAATGGTACTCAGGTAATAGCCGAAATGATCAATGACCTGACTGCATTTATGAAAAAACGACATTTCAAAAAAATTGAAGATTTTCGCGGACGTTTGTCTTACAAAAACATACCGAACCCCGCCATATACGAAAGAGCCCAGTTTATGAAGTATTTCGAAGGGAGATAACTCAAAAAAAAGACCAGCACGATCGATTCATGCTGGTCTTTTTCCTTTTCTCATTGACCTTTTCAAAATCCGATAGAAGGTAAAAAATCAATCACATCCAATATCAACGCTTTCTTTTGCTCATCAGTTGTTTTCATAGCAACTTCAAGTCGATCGATCTCCATATCAATTTTGGTCTGATCTATTTTAGCGGTCATATTTAAGATCACCGTATAAGCTTCAAAAGCAACCATAAAATCACTTTCAATGAGCAAATCGACAAATAAATTGAGGTAATTGCTGTAGTCAAGTCCGTTCTCCCAGCAACTAGCCACCAAACTTTTTAATTCGGGCGCATATTTCTGATTCTGAATGGCTGATACAATCAATGGGATAGCATCACTTTCCTTTAAATTAGCAAACAAATCGGTAACCTTCCTCTTTATTTCCGGATCCGGAGTCAGGTGCAGCAGCTCAATCAGGAATGGGATATCTGCCGATTTTCCTGAAACGCGCAAATCTTCAAGTGTTTCAATAACTTTTAGTGAATCTGCCGATTGCAATCCTTTCAGCATATTTTTGTGGTCGTTTGGAGTCTGATCTGTTGTCATTTAAAATTCCTTTAGTGTTTTGCAAATTTAATCATTTGAAGTTATTCCTGGTCATTCGGTTTACAAGCTTGCGCGATGAAGAAATAAAATAAGGTTAATATCCCAACGGAAAAGATTGGTATTTACATGTTCTTAACTACCGAATCCGTCTTAATTCTAACTTTGCACTCCAATTTTAATCCTAATGATGAACGAGAAGACCAAAGATCTTGCTGAATTGAGCGTTCCGAAGCTGATGCTGAAATTCTTTATTCCTGCATTTATCGGCGTGTTTGTGAATGCCCTGTACAACATTGTCGATCGTATATTTATCGGACAGGGAGTTGGATCGATGGCTTTAAGCGGCATTTCGGCAATCTTCCCGGTAATGCTGATTGTGATGGGTTTCGGCATGTTGATTGGTATTGGCGCCGGAGTTTTGGTCTCAATTAATTTAGGGAAACACGATCAAAATAAGGCAGAGCAGGTTCTGGGCAGTAGCTTTTTACTCATGTTGCTTGTGGCGGTTGTCATCACCATCATCGGGTTTTCCATTAAAGGGCCGTTACTCCGGTCGTTTGGTGCAACTACCGAAACCGTTGGCTATGCCAACGATTACCTCGATATTATTTTAGCCGGCACCGTTTTTCAGGTTGTCGGATTTTCGTTGAACAACATTATCCGTTCCGAAGGGAATGCCCATACAGCTATGCTCTCCATGCTCATCAGTGCGGGAACAAATCTGGTTCTCGATCCGATTTTCATTTTTGGCTTTGGAATGGGTGTAAAAGGCGCAGCATATGCTACAGTCATTTCAATGATTGTACTCACCGTTTGGGTTCTTTTGCATTTCAGGAGTTCAAAAGCAGTTGTCAGATTGAAAAGAGAGAACATTGTTTTCGACCGGCTAATTCTGTTCGAAATTATTGCCATTGGAATGGCGCCCTTCTTTATGCAGATTGCCAACAGTTTGGTTCAGGGTTTGCTAAATACCAAACTGATTGCTTTTGGAGGTGATTTGGCTGTTGGCGCCATGGGAATTGTAAACAGTATGGCAACAATGATTGTCATGGCGATTGTGGCCATCAATATGGCTTCGCAACCAATTATCAGTTTTAATTACGGAGCCAAATCATACCAGCGCGTGAAAGATACGTTACGAATTGCCATGATTGCAGCAACCGGGATTGCTGTTTTTGCATTTGTAATGGTTGAAACACTTCCAGAAGTCATCGTTAAACTTTTTAATTCTTCGGATGCAGGCTTACTCGATTTGGGAAAACAAGGGCTGCGATTGGGTTTGATGGCTTTACCCTTTGTCGGATTTCAGGTAGTCGCCGGAAATTTCTTTCAATCGATGGGAAAGGCTAAAATTGCAGTTGTTCTCACCTTATTGCGTCAGGTTATTATTCTGATACCGCTTATTTTTCTGCTTCCAAATTATCTCGGGCTTAAAGGCATTTGGCTGTCCATGCCAATTTCCGATTTTTGCTCGGCAATAGTCGTTGTATTTATTCTGGTTAATCATTGGAAAAAACTGAGTGCTTTGTCTGAAACTCAGAACTAATTGATTCACAAATAAATAAGGACTTAGTAATCAACGGTAACTCCAGTATCTCTTAACCCTTTAATTTGCTCCTGTGGTATTTTGTTGCCGCTTAAATCGGCACATTCAAGCACTTCTATTTCCAGCAATGGCAAAATATCGGTAATCGAATTGTTCGACAGGTCAATGCTTTTCAGTTGTTGCAGATTGCTAATATCGTCGATGTATTCAATCTGATTGTTCGATAAATTTAGTTCCTGAAGGTAAACCAAGCTGGCAAGTGGCGATAGATCATAAATCAGGTTAAACGACAAATCCATCGAAACCGTGTGGATACAATATTCCACCCCGTCCAGATCATCAATTTCCGATTCCGAAAGCTCAATTTCATCCAAATCTTCCAAATAATACGTGGGAAAAGTTGTATCCATATCGCCATATTGTCTAATTTGCATGGCCTCGTAAAAAGAATAACCTTCCGATTTTACCTTTTGCTTTCCTTTACGCGGTTTCTTTTTTTTATCCTGAAAATAGCTGAATCCAGTATCTTTTACATCCCATTCATATTCCGGATGATAATCAATATCCTCATAACTTTCAATGGTAGCGGCTATTTCCTCAATATTCTCAATAACAAAAATATGCTCGAACCGGGCGAGAGTCAAGATGTCTTCTTGTCTGGCGGCCGAGCTGATTAAACCGCGGTAATAATCGCCGCGGTCGGGATGATAAAGCGAAATGATCTTTGCAAACCCTTTACCATCCGGTTCAATCACAATCTCAACCCATTCCGAAAGCATTCCTGAAATAATGTTCAGTTTCTCATATTCCTTTTCCTTGTATAAACGGATCAGGTTTCGTGAAATCTTATTCAGGTTAACTTCTGACCAGGCTTCAAGAAGTCTTTCTTTCAAATCGTTTGTTTTTTCCATACTCTAGACTCTAGCTTAATCTTTCTTCCTGAAATTTCAGGAAATCGCCATCAATGATCAACAGCTTCACTCCATTTTTTGTTACCGAACGGTGTGAACTCAGCTCGTCGGTCACCACATAAGTCATTCCTGAAGTTAAATAGCTGTGATTACCATCTTCCGATTCACTTACAAATTCGCCTTCCAGACAATGCACGATGTGACCATTCCGGCACCAGTGATCGGCCACATAACCAGCTGTGTATTCAACCAAGCGGATTCGTAATCCAGGTAGCTGAACCGTTTGCCAAAAGGCTGTTCCTGTTTCGCCTTTGTGTTCTGTTTTTGGAATCGTCGACCAATCGATGGTTTGAAATGGAATATTGGGATTCATTTTAGCGTTTTGTTAGTTCAAAGAATTTTTCCTGAATGAGAAGAGTAACCTGTCCAGGCTTGCCATCTCCAACAAGACTTTCATCCAGTCGTACTATTGGAGTAACTTCGCTGCCGGAGCCAATAATCATCATTTCTTCCATTGCCATCAATTCTGAAGCCGGAATTGGCTCTTCAACCAACGGGATATTATTGGTTTTGCAAATTTCACGGATCACAATTTTAGTGATACCCGGTAAAATTAGGTTCGAATCGGGATGTGTGTAAACCACACCATTTTTCACCGCCATAAAACTGGAATGCGAGCCTTCGGTAACCATTCCGTTGCGAATGAAAATGGCTTCAACGGCATTTTGCTCGTAGGCTTTTTCGGCGGCAAGCACATTGGGCAGCAGCGAAATCGATTTAATGTCGCAACGCAGCCAGCGAATATCTTCGGTAGTGATAACCTTCACTCCGTTTTTGAGTTGATCCCACTTTGAAGAAAAGGGAAAAGCGGTGGCATAAACTGTAGGTTTTATGCTTTCAGGAAATTGGTGAATTCGGGTATGACTTCCGCGGGTAATTTGCAGGTAAACACCAGCTTCCTGATTAGCCAGTCCGTTTTGTTCCAGAAGCGTTTGAAATACGACTTCGAACTGATCCAAATTGTCAAAATCAATACTGATTTCGCGCAAACTTCGCCGCAACCGATCCATGTGATCGGCATAGCGGAAAGGTTTTCCGCCGTAATACTTAATGACTTCGTAAATGCCGTCGGCAAAGTTAAAGCCACGGTCTTCCGGAGATACAAAAGCTTCATTTTTCAGAACGAAGTTTCCGTTTAGGTAAACAATTTCAGCCATATTATTTGTGGATGTATATTTGCCCCCAATTTACTGAACATTTATTGTTCCGGAATAGAATGAAGATTTTATTCAAGGGGGCGGCCTATGATTATTAAAAAAAACTATCTCTTTTGAGTTTGTTTGACCTTTGGTATTTTTGAGAAAGGAAGAATGATGTTGAACGTTGTGCCTTGGCCTGCTTCACTTTCAATCCAGATTTTTCCTCCCATCAGCTCTACATAGCTTTTCGAAATGTACAAGCCAAGTCCGGCGCCTTCACGGGCCTTTACATTTTTTATGTCAGCTTGCATAAATCGTTCAAAAATGACAGCCTGCTTCTCAGGAGGAACACCTATGCCAGTATCTTTCACGTAAATTGCAACCTCCATTTGAACCTCATTTTTATTGGTCTGAATCAAGTTATAACCAAAAGAAACTTCGCCCTGATCGGTAAATTTCACCGCATTTTTTACGAGGTTGAGCAAAATAATGTACAACTTTTCTCTGTCGGTATAGATAACTGAATTTTCGTCATTCGCGCCAAGGTGATACGAAAGTGCGATATTTTTGCGGGTAGCTTCGGGTAGCATAAAATCGTAGATATACTTCAAAATCTCATTCAGGTTTTCTTTCGCTGAACTAATTGTTGTCAAACCCGATTCAATTTTTGATATGTCGATAATTTCATTGATGATGTTCAGCATTCGGTCGCCGCTCTTTTGAATAAGTTCAATATACATCTGGCGGTCAGCTTCTTTCAGGTTCTCGTCGCTTAACAACGACGAAAAACCAAGAATCCCATTCATCGGTGTTCGTATTTCGTGGCTCATGTTGGCCAGAAACGCCGATTTCAGCCGATCACTTTCCTCCGCTTTTTGTATGGCAATCTGTAATTCTTCGCTTTCTCTCTTTAGCCGCGTCCGTAAATGTTTTTCGCGAATAAACGATTCAGTTAAATGCTCAACCAGCGAAGCCACCGAAAAGACTGCCAGAGCGTTAAAAGCAATGAGGTTAATCCCGATTCCGATCCAGGTATCTACCCCAAGTTGCCCGAAAAATTGCAGGTGTTTTAGGTTCACTGGTATGATCGCCAGGAAAAGCATATAGATTAATACGTTTAAAGCCAATGAGATATAACCTGCTTTTTTGTCGTTGTATAGCGTGATTAGAATCGACATACAGAACAGGATACTCACACTGGGGCCAGTGGTCCCGAGGTAGAGAAAAAGAACTGGTGAAAGAATATAGAACACGAGTGAAAGCAGGTTCTTTTTCGTATTCAT